>JAKBTL010000065.1:0-24004 GCA_021844425.1 Actinomycetes bacterium
CACATCACACGCGCCGGTCATCCGACTCTCTGAACGCCGCGAGGATCACCGCTGCACTGTCCGGCATCGACTCGCTTGGCAACGACGAGCTCGTTCTCAACGCCCTGCGACTTTGACCGAGTCCCTGGGCGCGGTGCGGGACGGCAGGTGCGGCAGGTGCGGCAGGTGCGGCGCCCGGCGCGGGACGGCAGGCGCGGGACGGCAGGTGCGGCAGGTGCGGCAGGTGCGGCAGGTGCGGCACACGACCGGCGGCGGGGCGGCGCGGGACGGGGAGCGCCCAGCTCAAGAACCGACGTCGAGCACTTCGCGCCCGGCTCGGAGCGCCAGCGCCTCC
Source organism: Actinomycetes bacterium (assembly GCA_021844425.1). GTDB lineage: Bacteria > Actinomycetota > Acidimicrobiia > Acidimicrobiales > RAAP-2 > JAJYVT01. The sequence goes on from JAKBTL010000065.1 coordinate 335, forward strand.
GCTACGTGCGATTCACCGAGCGCTCCCTCGTCGCCTCCGAGGTCGGCGACGGTGCGCGCCACGCGGCGCACTCGGTCGACGCCGCGTCCGCTCAGTCGCCCCGCCCGCACTCCCCGTTCGAGCAGCGCCTCCGCAGCCCGAGAGAGCGGCGCAAGCGCCGCCAGGCGAGACGCGGGGATCTCGGCGTTGCAGCGCACCCCCCTTGAACGTGCAAGCTGTCGGGCCTCGACAACGCGACCAGCAACGACCACCGTCGTCTCGCCAGTCGCGGGTTCGAAGAGCTCGTCGGCGCTCGTGCGCCGCAGCGGTACGACGAGGTCGAAGCGATCGAGGAGAGGTCCGGAGAGCCTCCGCATGTAGCGCGCTCGGGCCGCTGGCGAGCAGCGGCACGAGCCGGGCGCACCCCCCTCACCGCACGGACAGGGGTTCATTGCGCCCACGAGGAGAAACCGCGCAGGAAATTCCGCGGTGCCTCTCGCCCGGCTCACCCGGATCACGCCCTCTTCGAGCGGCTGGCGCAGAGCGTCGAGCACCACCGAAGGGAATTCGCCCATCTCGTCCAGGAAGAGGACACCGTGGGTCGCCAGGCTGATCTCTCCTGGACGCATCGCCGCAGCTCCGCCGCCGACGAGCGAGACTGCCGATGCACCGTGGTGCGGAGCACGGAACGGCGGATCCCAGACGATGCCTCCGTCGGGCGTCGGCAACCCCGCGGCCGAGTGGATCCTGGTCACCTCGAGTGCCTCGAGGCGCGAGAGCGGTGGCAACAGCCCGGCAAGACGTACGGCGAGCATGGACTTTCCCGAGCCCGGCGGCCCGACGAGGAGAAGATGATGCCCGCCCGCTGCAGCAACCTCGACGGCGCGGCGGCCTACACGTTGGCCCTTCACCTCCGCGAGGTCGCCGTAGCGCAGGAGGGCGCGCGCTGGCCATGCCGCGACCCCGGAAAGCGCGTCGGACGGCGCTCCTCCGAGTCGAGCTCGACGACCCGGTGCACGGTGCTCGTGCGCGGCAGCCGGCCAGGGCTGCGTCCCTCGAAGCGTCTCGACGAGCGCTCGCAGGCTCGGCATGGCGAAGGTGCGGCCCGGTAGGACCGCAGCAGCCTCCGCGAGGTCGCACGCCGGGACGACGAGCCGCCCGGGGCGCACCGCTTCTGCGAGCGCAATCGTCCCAGGAACGTGGCGCAACGTCCCGTCGAGTCCCAGTTCGCCGACGAACGCGGCGCCTTCCAGGGCGGACGCCGGCAGCTCTCCGACGGCTACGAGCACGCCCAACGCGATCGGGAGGTCCAGACCCGCCCCCGCCTTCCGCACGGCGGTCGGCGCCAGGTTCACGGTGACGCGGCGCTGCGGCCATGAGAATGTGCTCGACAGGAGCGCCGCTCGCACGCGGTCACGCGACTCGCGCACCGCAGCGTCGGGGAGACCGACGATCGTGAAGCCGGGAAGGCCCCCGGAGTCGTGCACCTCCACGACAACGGCGCGGCCGCTCGCCCCGGTCAAAGTCGCCGACTGCACAGCAACGGTCACACGACGCAACGGTCTCCGTCGGCCCCGGCACTGCGCCGGCCGACGGACGAGGAGCGCCAGATGGATCCGGGAAGCGGTTGCCCCCCTGCTCAGGCGGCAGGAGGCCTCGACGTCACAGGCTGAGCGCTCGACGCAACAGGCTGGGCGCGACGCGTGGCAGCAGGCGTCACGCAGGGCGCGTCCTCGGTCGCAGCGCGCACGAACCGCAGCCAGCCAACCCGCTGCTCGGTGTGCTCCACCATCCAGGCGTCACGAGCAGCTCGCGCGGCCAATCGGTCGTCGAGCCGTCTGGCTCCGTCTGCTGCCCTCGCGACCGCAACGGCGAGCTCCTCATCACCCTCGAGGATTCGGACGTTCGAAGGAGGGAGAAGCCTGGAATGCGCGCTGAAATGTTCGCTATTGCCATCCATGGCAGTGATGCCTTTCCGTCAGGCCCGCCTCGGACGATCCTAGCCATCGGTTTCCCGAGATTGTGCTCGGGCGTGCCTGCACCAGGCGTCACGACGCGCCGAACCGAGGCGAGCGCTTCTCGCAGAACGCGGCGATCGCCTCTTGCACGTCGGCACCTGCGAGGTTCGCCGCCTGGCACTCAGCCTCGCGCTCGATCGCCTCGGCCAGCGGCGTGGTCCACGCGGCGTCGAGCAGCGCCTTCGTCGTCGCCAGCGCGAGCGACGGTCCTTCCGCAAGCCTCGCGGCCCAGCTCGCGACCTGTGCGTCGAGCTCTTCCGCCGCGACCACCCGGTTCACGAGGCCGATCCGCTGGGCCGTCTCCGCGTCGACAAGCTCGCCGAAGAACGCAAGCTCCTTCGCCTTCGCGCTGCCCACCAGGCGCGGGAGCAGCCAGGAGGTCGCGCAGTCGGGCGACAACGCACGCTGGGTGAAGATCATCGACAGGCGCGCTCGCGTGCTCGCGACGACGAGGTCGCAGGCGATGGCAAGCCCGAGCCCCGCTCCGACGGCAACGCCGTCGAGCTTCGCGATGGTCGGCTTCGAGAGCCGGCGCAGCGACAAAGCGACATCCCCCAGCGCCCGGACCCAGTCCAGCGACGACGCTGGGTCGCCGACCGCCGGACCGTCCGCGCCGGACAGGTCCGCTCCCGAGCAGAAATCGCCCCCTTCCCCGGTGAGGACGAGCACCCGGTCCTCGACGCGGTGGGCCGCCGCATCGAAGGTTGAGCGGAGCTGTTCGATCATCGCTCGCGTCAACGCGTTCTTCCGCTCCGGTCGGTTCAGCGTGACGGTCACGACGCCGCCGGAACGGGCCACTCTCACGGTCTCCACGAGCGCATCCTCCGTTTCCATCGCCCCAGGCGACGACCCCGAACGTGTCCGGTGACCGGAAGGTAGCCGCGCCGCCTTCGCCCGTCACCAGGCACCTGGAATGACCTCGACGTGCTCGTCGAGCACCGCCGCAACGTCGAAGCGCACGTTGGGCGCGTGCACGTCGTGTTCCATGATCCAGCGGGCGGCGAGTCGCCGCAGCCTGACGCGCTTGGCGCCCGTGACCGCCTCTGCAGGCGAGCCGTAGAGAAGCGAGCTGCGCGTCTTGACTTCGCAGACGACGAGCGTCTGGCCGTTGCGGAGCACGAGGTCGATCTCGCCGCCGCTGCATCGCCAATTCCGGTCGAGGACCTCGTAGCCTCGCGCCGTGTACCACGCGGCAGCGAGCAGCTCGCCACGAGCCCCGAGGCGCTGGCGGGCGCCACTCACGACCGCCCCGCAGCGCCACTCACGACCGCCCCGCAGCGCCACTCACGACCGCCCCGCAGCGCCACTCACGACCGCCCCGCAGCGCCATTCACGACCGCCCACGAGATGGAACCGTCGCGTCTCGCCGGTGTGCCGCGCCTGCGTGGGTCTCGGGCCCCTCGACCTAGAGGTCCTTCTCCGGGAGCCGCTCCACGTTCACGTCGCGCCAGGTCACGACGTGCACGGAAGGCACGAAACGCGCCGGGCGGTACATGTCCCACACCCAGGCGTCGATCAGCTCGAGCTCGATGGACGCCGGCTGCGTGTCGGAGCGGACCGTCATGGAGACCTCGTTCGCGAGGTAGAACCGGCGCTCGGTCTCGACGACGTAGCTGAACATCGGAAGCACCGCCCGGTACTCCTGGACGAGGGCGAGCTCGATCTCGGCCTCGTAACGCTCGAGGTCCTCCTCGCTCACCTCGACGGCCTCATCACCGCGGAGGGCGCGTCGAGCCGCGGTGCGACCTCACGGACGGATGGCCCGCTTCTCCCTCACCTTCGCGGCCTTCCCGGAGCGTTCACGCAGGTAGTAGAGCTTCGCCCGACGCACGTCCCCGAGAGTGACCACCTCGATCCGGGCGATGGTCGGCGAGTGGACCGGGAAGGTCCGTTCCACACCGACGCCGAAGCTGACCTTGCGAACGGTGAACGTCTCGCGCACGCCCACGCCCTGCCGTCGCAGGACGATGCCTTGGAACACCTGCACCCGCTCCCGATTTCCCTCGACGACCCGTACATGGACCTTCACGGTGTCGCCCGGGCGGAAATCCGGGATGTCGTCGCGCAGGCTGTCGCGGTCGATGATCTCAGTCGGGTGCATTGGAGGCGTCCTTCGAGTCCGCTGGGCCGTTGCCGGACTCTGCATCGTAGCCGTGATCTGCGAGGGGCTGCAGCTCGCCTTCTTGCGCCAGGAGGGCTACCTCCTCGCGGGTGAGCCCGCCCCGGGCTGCAAGCAGGTCGGGGCGACGTTCCAGAGTGCGTCGGAGGGACTGCACCCGCCGCCACCGCGCCACGCTGGCGTGGTCCCCCGATCGCAGCACTTCGGGTACCTCCCAACCCCGGAAGACCGCGGGTCGGGTGTACTGGGGGTACTCCAGCAGCCCCGAGCAGAAGCTCTCCTCGTCGATCGACGCTTCGTTGCCGAGGGCTCCGGGCAGCAACCGCGTGACCGCCTCGACGACGGTGAGCGCAGGAAGCTCGCCACCGGCGAGCACGACGTCACCCACGGAGAGCTCCTCGTCGGCGAGATGATCGGCGACCCGTTGGTCCACCCCCTCGTAGCGACCGCACAGGAGCGAGAAACCGTCGCCGGCGGCGAGGTCGCGCGCCGTGGCCTGGTCGAAGCGACGGCCGCCGGGAGAAAGAAGGAAGAGGGGGCGCGGCAATCCGTCCTCGGCCTCGACAGCCTCGACCGCTGCGAAGAGCGGTTCCGGCATGAGCACCATCCCGGCGCCGCCGCCGAATGGAGCGTCGTCCACCGAGCGCCGCGGGTCGCACGCGCCGGCCCGGAGGTCCCGAACCCGTAGATCGAGCACGCCTCTGTCCCGTGCCCGCCCGAGAACACTCGTACAGCAGTAGCCCTCGACAAGGTCGGGAAAGATCGTGAAGACGTCGATGCGCACGCGCCTCAGTCGACGAGGCCGTCGGGGATGTCGACCGTGACGTGAACCCCCGGCTCGAATGCGGTGACGAACCGAAGGGGCACGAGCGCCCCGCTCTCGAGCACGAGGAGATCGCTCGCCGGATTCAGCTCGAGGGCCGCTACCGTGCCGATCTCGCGGCCCGTCCCGGTCACGACCTTCGCACCCACCAGCTCGTGCGCCCAGAGGGCGCCCTCGACCCGCAAGGCTGGAGCCCGCAACTCCAGGCCGCGCAGCGCCTCGGCGCCGCCACGGTCGCTCGCTCCCTCGAAGCGCACGAGGAAGCGGCCCTTGTGCGCTCGCGACGCGGCAACACGCAGTTGACCGGCATCGCTCGAAAGCGCTGCGCCGACGTCGAGGCGCTCGGTGCGGTCGGTCCACAGTTCCACGACCACCTCGCCGGCCAGTCCGTGCGGCCGCACCACCCGGCCGACGGACAGGACAGGGGCCCCGTCAGAGCCCTCCGCGAGCTCAGTCGTCGGCGATGTCAACGAGGGTCTGCACCCCGTCGCTCGCGCCCGCCACCGCGACGAGCGTGCGGATCGCCTGCGCGGTTCGACCGCGCCGTCCGATGATGCGGCCCATGTCGTGCGGTGCGACGTGGAGGCGCAGGATGGTCGACCCGCGTCGACTCTCCTTACGGATCACTACGGCGTCAGGATCGTCGGCCATCGAGCGCGCGAGGTACTCGAGCACGCCGACCGCCGTGTCACCTCGGCCAGGGCCCGGCTCGCCGCGACGGCCAGCCGGTGCCGAGATGGTGTTCACGTCGCCCGCTTCGTACTCCGCGTCATCGGCGCGCCGGTCCCCTGAGCCGTCCTCGAGGTCCTCGAGGTCCTCGTCGTCCTCGTCGAATTCCTCGTCCACGTCGTCGAGGTCTTCATCGTCGTCGAGGTCCTCGTCGTCCTCGTCGTCCTCGTCGAATTCCTCGTCCACGTCGTCGAGGTCTTCATCGTCGTCGAGGTCCTCGTCGTCCTCGTCGTCCTCGTCGTCCTCGAATTCCTCGTCCTCGAGCTCTTCGTCCTCGTCGTCCTCGAATTCCTCGAATTCCTCGTCCTCGAGGATGGCCTCACCATCGACCGAAGCGCCGTCGATCCCTCCGCCAGATTGCTCCGGGCCGCTCGACGTCATGCGGGCACCGAGCCTGCCTCGGCAGCACCGGTACCCTCGCCCGCCACCGCGGTACCCTCGTCCGCCGCCGAGTTACCCTCGTCCGCCGCCGCGTCGCCCTCGCCCGCCGCCGCACCGGCGGCTCCGGACGCACCGGATGCACTGGCGGCTCCGGACGCACCGGATGCACCTTCGGCTGCCGTCGGCTCCGCGCCACCAGCGAGCAGATCGAGCGTGCCCGAGGTCCGCAAGAGGCGCTCGACGCGCTCGGTCGGCTTCGCTCCTTGTCGGAGCCAGCGCAGCGCCTTTTCGTGGTCGATCGTGATGATGGTCTCGTCATCGGCGCTCGAGCGGCCGCGTGGCGCGTAGGTACCAAGGACCTCGAGGAACCGGCCGTCGCGGGGGGAGCGGCTATCGGCCGCGACCACTCGATACGTCGGCTGCTTCTTCTTGCCCATCCGCACCAGGCGGAGCTTCACTGCCACGAGTCTGCTTCCTCCGTCGTCGGGGCCCTTCGGGCCCGTCCTGCGCCGTTCGTTCGACATTCTCGCAGGTCTCGAAGGACCCGCGCCCACACGCCGGGGCTCATCGGTCTTTCGGCGGCGTGACCCGCCCACCCTTCTTCTTCTTGTTCTTCCCCTTGGCACCGCGCTGGCCACGCGCGCCGCTCTGGCCCGGGGGGCGGCCTCCCGCCGCTACTGCGTCGAGCGGCGGCAGCCCTCCGCTTCCCGCAAGGAGGCCGGCGAGGCCTTCCCCGCCATCTCCGGGTTCCCCACCGAGCGCCCTCAGCGCAGCCAGCTGCTTCCGGCTTCCGAGCAGCCCGCCCAATCCTCCGAGACCCTTCCCACCCGAAAGACCTCCGAGCCCCGGCATCCCTGGCATGCCGTTGCCGTTCGCCATGGACCTCACGAGCTTCTGCATCTCGCGGTGCTGCTTCAGGAGTTGGTTCACGTCCTGAGTGCTGGTCCCGCTGCCTCGAGCGATCCGCACCCGCCGCGATCCGTCGATGACGGACGGGTCGGCCCGTTCTTCAGGCGTCATCGAACGCATGATCGCCTCGACTCGAGCCAGCTCCCGATCGTCGATCTGGTCCGCTGCCTGGCGCAGCTCTTTCGTCATGCCTGGCAGCAACTTCATGACACCGCCGAGCGACCCGAGCTTCTTCACCTGCTGGAGCTGCTCCAGGAAGTCGTCGAGCGTGAAACGACCCTCCATCAGGCGACCCGCCGATCTCGCGACCGACTCTTTGTCCATCGCTCGCTCGGCCTGCTCGATGAGGCTCAGGACGTCGCCCATGCCGAGGATCCGGTCTGCCATCCGATCGGGATGGAAGAGATCGAAGTCGCCGAGCTTCTCCCCGGTGGACGCGAAGACGATCGGCCGACCTACGACCCCCTTCACCGACAGTGCAGCTCCGCCGCGTGCATCACCGTCGAGCTTGGTCAGGATGATCCCGCCGAGCTCCAGCGTGTCGTGGAACGCCCGGGCCGTGGCGACCGCGTCTTGACCGGTCATCGCGTCGATGACGAGCAGGGTGTAGTGCGGCTGCACGACGTCGGACACTCGCCGGACCTCGTCCATCAGCTCCTGATCGATCGTCAGACGCCCGGCCGTGTCGACGATGCAAATGTCACGTCCGAGCCGCCTCGCCTCCTCGAGCCCTGCGCGGGCGACGGACACGGGGTCGGTCGGTTCGCTGAACACCGTGACTCCGACCTGGCGCCCGAGCACGCGGAGCTGTTCGACGGCCGCCGGACGCTGGAGGTCTGCTCCGACCAGCAACGGGTTGCGCCCCTGCTGCTTCCACCAGCGTGCAAGCTTCGCCGCGGTCGTCGTCTTCCCGGAGCCCTGGAGGCCGGCAAGCAACACCACCGTCGGCGGAGGCGACGCGTAGGTGAGCTTCAGGGTCTCCCCGCCGAGCACGGCGACGAGCTCCTCGTGCACCGCCTTCACGACCTGCTGACCAGGAGTCAGGCTCCTCGAGAGCACTTCGCCCGCACAGCGCTCGCGAACGCCCTGCACGAACGATCGGGCGACACCGACCTCCACGTCAGCTTCGAGGAGCGCGACGCGGATCTCGCGTAACGCCTCGTCGAGATCCGCGTCGGAGAGCCGCCCACGGCTGCGCAAGTGCCCGGCGATCCGCTCCAGGCGGTCAGAGAGGGCGTCGAACATGAGGGCTCTAGGCTACCCGGGCGCCGGGGCCGCCGCCCTCGCGCGCCGACGGGGCCTCCCTACCCCAAGAGTGCCCCGACGAAGTCGGCAGGATCGAACGGTACGAGATCCTCCGGGCCCTCGCCGAGACCGACGAGCTTGACCGGGAGTCCGAGCTCTCGTTGGATCGCCACGACGATCCCGCCCTTGGCGGTGCCGTCGAGCTTGGTCAAGACGACCCCGGTCACCGCCACAGCCTCGGTGAACTGCCGCGCCTGAACGAGCCCGTTCTGGCCGGTGGTCGCGTCGAGCACCAGCAGAACTTCGGTGACGCGACCAGGTGGTCGCCCTGCGACCCGCCGGATCTTCTTCAGCTCCTCCACGAGGTTGACCTTCGTGTGCAGCCGCCCTGCCGTGTCGGCAAGGACGAGCGAGTTGCCGCGGGCAGCCGCGCGCTGCACAGCATCGAACACCACGGCGCTCGGGTCACCCCCCTCCGCCCCCCGGACCACCCCCGCACCGACCCGCTCGGCCCACATCGCGAGCTGCTCCCCAGCGGCTGCGCGGAAGGTGTCACCCGCAGCCAAGAGGGCCGAGCGGCCCATCGCAACCTGCTGGCGCGCGACCTTTCCGACGGTGGTCGTCTTCCCGACGCCATTCACCCCCACGAAGAGCCAGACGTTCACCACGCCTTCCTCGTCGTCGAACCTGAGATCGCGGCTGATGGGCCCGGCGGCCTCGAATCCCTCGCCGGACGCGGGCTCTCGTCCGGAGGAGGAACCGGCTCCCGCGGCAACACCCCAGCGTCTGTCGAACGACAAAAGGTCCACGAGATCTCCCTCGAGCGCCTCGACCAGCTGGTCCCCGCTCGAGATCTCCTTCTGCCGGACCCGACGCCGCAGGTCGTCGAGCAACGCGTCGGTCGTCGCGACGCCGACGTCGGCGCGCAGCAAGCTCTCCTCGAGCTCGTCCCACGTCGCAGGGTCGACGCCCTTCCCGCGAAGCGAGCGGAGGCCCGCGAAGACCCCGCGGGTCCGTCCCAACCGTTCGCGGAACGTCGGCGCAGGCGCCGCGACCTCGGCCCGATCTTCGACCTCGGCCCGATCCGCGACCTCGACGAGCGCCTCGGCGAGGGGTGCCTCCCCAGCCGGCCTCCCGACTGGCGCCTCGCCTGCGGCCGGGGCCCCAGGAACGGTCTCCCCCGGCACTGCGGAAGGCGGCACAGGCTGCCGAGGTCGTGTCCGCGGCGGGCGTGTCCGTGGCGGTCGTGTCCGTGGCGGTCGTGTCCGCGCCGGTCGTGTCCGCGCCGGTCGTGTCCGTGGCGGTCGTGCCCGTGAAGAGGAAGCCGAGGTCGACCCTCCCGCCTTGCGCGCGCCGGCCTCGTGGCCGGGGCCGGGAGCGCGCCTGTGCCGCACGCGCCGCGAGTAGCTGAAGCTGCCCATGATCAGCACGGCGCCCGCCACCACGGCGAGCGCGATCCAAAGGGCGATCACGAACCGGCGAGCCTACCGGGACGATGACCGAAGCCCGGCGACCCGGCGACCCGGCGACCCGGCGACCCGGCGACCCGGCGACCCGGCGACTCGGCGGCCCGGCGGCCCGGCGGCCCGGCGCCGAGCGAGGTCAGGCGACCGGCTGCGCCCCGGCGTGCGCACGCTGGCTCACCACCTGCGACGACCCTCCTGGCGCCATGGTCACCCCGTAGAGCGCATCGGCAGCCTCCATGGTCCGCTTCTGGTGGCTCACCACGATCAGCTGCGCCTCGTCGCGGAACTCGTGGACCAAGCCGAGGAACCGGTGCAGGTTCACGTCGTCGAGCGCCGCCTCTACCTCGTCCATGAGGTAGAAGGGCGACGGTCGGCTGCGGAAGACCGCGAAGAGGAAGGCGAGCGCGGCCATCGAGCGCTCCCCGCCCGAGAGGAGCGACACGCGCCGAACGTTGCGCCCCGCAGGCCGCACCTCGATCTCGACCCCGGTGTTGAGCACGTCCGAAGGGTCGGTCAGGCTGAGTCGGCCGGTGCCCCCTGGGAACAAGCTCGCCACGAACGTCGAGAAGTGCTCGTTCACGTCGCTCACCGCCGCGGCGAACTCGTCTGCGATCTCCCGGTCGAGGGAACGCACGACCTCGTGCAGCTGGCGGCGGGCGGCACGAACGTCTTCCATCTGGGTGTCGAGCTCTCGATAGCGCTCCTCGAGCGCAGAGAGCTCGTCGAGAGCCAGAGGGTTCACCGGCCCGAGCGACGCGAGCTTCGCCGCGAGCGCGCTCGCGTGCGCAGCCGCCGTCACGCCCTCGGGCAACTCGGGCATCGGCGTCGATCTCGCTTCGTCGGGGGTGACACCGAGCTCGTGCTCGATCATCTCGACCAGGCTGTCCGCGCGCAGCGACGCCTCCGCCGCCTCGCGGTCGACGGCACGCGCCCGCTCGCGTGCCGCCACCTGGCGCTGCTCCAGCGCCGAGCGCTCCGCACGGATCGACTCCATCCTCGCCGCGCCCGCCCGGAGCCGATCGGACTGGTCGGCGTACGCGCGACGAAGCGCTTCGAGCACCACTTCGAGGCGGTCCCGCTCCCGCTGGACCGTCCGCTGGAGGCGCTCGAGCGCAACGCCCTCGAGCTCCAGGCGCTGGCGGCGCCGGGCCGCGACCTCGCGCTCTTCCCCATGGCCGTGGAGCCTCCGCTCGATCTCTCGCTGACGCGCGGCCAGGACTCGGCGACGCTCGGCGACGCTCGCAGCCCGCACGTCGAGAGCATGGCGCTGCGCATCGAGCTCGCGCCTGCGGGCAGCCAGCCTCTCCGCTTGAGCGGCGGCTTCGGCTGCACGTGCCGCAGCGGCGGACGCCTGCGAGCGCGCGTCCGCAAGTGCGAGCTCGAGGCTGGCGAGCTCAGCGCGATCCGACTCGAGCCTCGACACGAGCGAGGCACGCGCGCCGCTTCCCTCCTCGAGCTCCGAGCCGGCACGGGCGTGCTCCTCCTCAGCCCTCCGCCGCTCCGCAACCGTGGCAGCGCGCGTCGCCTCGTGTCGATCGTTCGCCCTCGCTGCGTCGCGGGCACGGGAAGCTGCCTCCTCGAGCAGGCGACGTGCCTCGGCGAGAGCCGAGCTCGCGCGGTCGGCACCAGCCGCGGCCTCGGACGCCCGCCGCTCGGCTTCCTCGACGGCTGCTGCGGTGACGATGCCCGACGACGAGCGCACGCGCCATCCCGACGCGGAGAACCGGTCGCCGTCCGCGGTCACCACGACGAGATCGGGGCGCTCCAGGGCGAGGTCGAGCGCGGCCTCCCATCCTTCGACCCGGACTGCTCGGCCGACGAGCCCGTCGAGGACGTCGTCGACGTCAGCGCCCATCGGGCCGCGCACGCGCACATGCGGTCGGAGACGACGCGCGCCGGCGGGCTCGTCGTGAGGCACGTCGCGAGGCGCGCCAGGCGGCCGGACTGCAGCTCCGGCCGGGAGCAGCGCCCCGGTCGCGCCCCGGCCGTGAAGGCGCGCCAGAGCGGCGTGGGCACCGTCTCGCCCCGACACGACGACCGCAGACACTGCCGCACCCGCGGCAGCTTCGAACGCGGCCTCCCAGCCGGCGTCGATCTCGACGAGGTCCACGAGGGAGCCGATGACACCTTCGACGTCCGACAGGACCTCCCTGCCACCCGCGCCCTCGAGCTCGCGGAGCGCGCGTGCCAGCGCCTCGGCGCGTGCCGCGCTTCGGTGGCGTTCCTGGTCCGCCGCTCGGGCCGCCTCCTCGGCAGATGCCGCCGCAGCGCGGGCCGCCTCGTGCAGCTGCTCCGCCTCGGCAACCGCAGCTCCAAGCCGTGCCGCTTCCTCGTCGAGGGCTGCGCAGCGCTGATCGAGCTCGTCGACCGACGAGGCCAAGCGTTGCGCACGGGCCCGCACCGACGCCAGGCGCTCGTCGAGCCCCGCGATCTCGCGTCCGTCCTGCTCTACGGCACGCTCCTGCAGCTCCGTGCGCCGGCGCAGCTCGTCGGCCGTCCTGGTCGCCGTGTCCAGCTCACTGCCGTCCCCCCACCGAAGCCGGTGGGCATCCTCCTCGGCCGAGAGCGCCGCGCTGCGCCGAGCGATCGCGTCCAGCTCGGGGGCGAGGGCGACCTCCTCGCGGTCGACCTCGCTGAGCTCCTCGGAGAGGCGAGCAGCTTCGGCCTCGAGCGTCGAGACGACGTCGACATCCGCTGCGGCATCCAGCGCCTGCGCGAGCGCTTTGGAGCGTGCGCGCAGCAGGTTCGCCGTCCCTTTCGCTCGCTCGACGAGGGCCTGGACGCGTCCGAGCGCTCCAGCGAGATCCTCCTCACGGCTCGAGGACAGCTCGGCCGTCGTGGCCGCGGCCTGTGCGTCCAGCGCGTCGAGCGCCTCGTGGAGCTGGCGCTCCTCGTCGGTGAGCGCAGCGAGGTCCGCGGCGGCCTTGTCCTTTCGCGTACCGAGCGCGACCAGCTCTGCACCCGCGAGGTGCACGCGCAGCCGGTGCAGCTCTGCAGCGATCGACGCGTGCGATCGGGCCGCGGCTGCCTGCCGTTCGAGCGGCCGGATCTGGCGGCGGAGCTCCCGCACCAGGTCGCCGAGGCGCTCGAGGTTCTCCTGCGTCGAGGCGAGCCGTCGCTCTGCGCGCTCGCGCCGCCTCCGGTGCTTCAAGACGCCGGCGGCCTCCTCGATGACGGCGCGTCGGTCCTCGGGACGCGCGGTCAGCACGGTGTCGAGCTGGTTCTGCCCGATGATCATGTGCTGCTGGCGCCCGACGCCGGAGTCGTTGAGCAGGTCTTGGATGTCGAGGAGCCGGCACGGCGTGCCGTTGATCGCGTACTCGCTGTCGCCCGAGCGGAACAACGTACGCGTGATGGTGACCTCGGCCATGGGGACCGGGAGCCTCCCTGAGCCGTTGTCGATCGTGAGCGACACTTCGGCGCGCCCGAGCGCAGGCCGACTCGACGTGCCGGCGAAGATCACGTCCTCCATCTTCTGGGAGCGCAACGAGCGGGGACCTTGCGCGCCGAGCACCCACGTCACCGCGTCCACCACGTTGGACTTGCCGCTGCCGTTGGGGCCCACCACGACGGTCAGCCCCGGCTCGAACTCGAGCACCGTCGGGTCCGCGAACGACTTGAACCCCTTCATGCTGAGGGACTTGAGGAACATCGACAGCCGACCCTACCAACGGCCCGGAGCCGCACCTGGGACCGACCGGTCGCCCTCCCCCCGTCGTCGCTGCACGCCGCGTCGACGCGAGCGGCCCTCAGACCTGGCAGTGCTCGCAGTAGAAGGTCGAGCGTCCAGCGACCTTCGCCCGCACGATGGGGTTTCGGCAGCGCCGGCACGGTTTCCCTTCCCGGTCGTAGACCTGGTGGCTGCCCTGGTAGTCGCCGGCCTCGCCGAACAGATCCCGGTACTGCTCGTCGACGAGCGTCGACCCGCGGTGCTTGATCGCCTCGTTGAGGGTCTCGACCATGGCGCGGTAGAGGCGGCGGACCTCGGTCGCCGAAAGACCGTCGGACGGGCGGTCGTAGCGGAGCCCCGCATTGAACAGGATCTCGTCGGAGTACAGGTTGCCGATCCCCGACACGAAGTCCTGGTCCATGAGCAGGGCCTTGAGCCCGGTTCGGCGGCGGCGAAGGAGCAAGCCGAAACGGTCCCAGCTCATCAGGTCCTCGATGGGGTCGAACCCGAGATGCGCGAGCTCGGGAACCTGGCGCCGCAACGCAGCGCCGTCGGCGCTCGCCATGCCGACGGGAAGCGACGATCCGTTGGCAACGGCCTCGTCCCCCTTGGGGCTGGAGACGAACATCTCGCCGAACGTCCGGGGATCGACGTAGCGCAGCTCATCCCCCTGCGTGAAGGTGACCACGACGTGCGTGTGCTTGGGCTTCGGCTCCTTCGCGCTCTTGACGCGCAGGAGTTGGCCGCTCATCCCGAGGTGGATGACGAGCGTGTCCTTGTCGTCGAGGAAGAGGAGGAGGTACTTCCCGAGCCTGCCCACCGACTTGATGGTGCGACCCTCGAGCAGCGAACGGAACTGCTTCGCGCTCGGGTGGCGGCGGACCGAGCGCCCGTTCGTCACCACGACCGACTTGATCCTCTTGCTGACCACCTCCTTGGCCAGGTCCTGGCGGAGGGTCTCTACCTCCGGAAGCTCAGGCACGCCGCAGCTCCGAGAGCGCCTGGCGCGCGGCCTCTTGCTCGGCGTCCTTCTTCGTCCCGCCGACGCCGGCGCCCCGCTGGATGCCGTTCACGAACACCGCCGCCTCGAACTGCCGGTCATGGTCGGGGCCGCTGCCGACCACGACATAGCGGGGGATGCCCACGCCCTGACGCACGGTGAGCTCCTGGAGGAGCCCCTTCTGGTCGAAGTCGTCGGGCTCGGCAGCCGCCCGCTCTATGCGAGCCGCGAGGAAGCCGAGGATCATCTGCTCGGCGGCCGTCCATCCTGCTTCGAGGTAGAGGGCTCCGATCACCGCCTCGAACGCGTCGGCCAGGATCGACGGCTTCGTCCGGCCTCCCGAGACCTCCTCGCCCTTGCCGAGCAGGAGGGCGCTGCCGATGTCGAGCTCGTCCGCCACCTCCGCGAGGACGCGCGCGTTCACCACGGCTGCCCGCACCTTGGCGAGCTCCCCCTCGGGCATCTCGGGAAAGCGCCGGAAGCAGTACTCGGCGACGACCAGCCCCAGCACCGCGTCCCCGAGGAACTCGAGCCGCTCGTTCGAGGGTGCACCGCCTTGCTCGGCACACCAGCTTCGATGCGAGAGGCCCTGCTGGAGCAGCGAGGAGGCAGCGAGCTCGTGCCCGAGGCGCTCCGCAAGTCGCGCCGCGCCGTCGCTGATCCCCTCCACGTGAGCCCGGTCAGCTCTCTCCGAGCTTCGCGACGACATAGTCGACGGCGTCACGGACGGTGCGCAGGTCCTCCAAGTCCTCGTCGTCGATCCGAAACCCTACGGAGCGCTCCCCGAGCTCCTCCTCGAGCGCCTCGACGAGCTCGATGAGCGCGAGGGAGTCCGCATCGAGGTCCTCGGCGAACGACGATCCCTCGGTGATCCGTCCCGGTTCCGTCTCGAGGATGTCCGCGAGCTGGTCCCTGATCAGCTCGAACACCGCCTGGCGGTCGAGGGGACCACGCTCGATGTGGGTCTCTGCTGGCACCGCAGCTCCTGGTCGACGAGTAGACGCGGGGATGTTACCGAGACCTGAGTATGCCAGGATCACCGCCGGCTCCGGACGTCTCCTCGCGGGTACGCCCGACTGCGGCGGCCAGCAGCCCCGCGAGGTCCGACCGCGCCAGGTCGCGAGCGACGCGGACGGCGTTGTGCACGGCGGTCGCGCTCGACGAGCCATGGCTGATCACGCAGATCCCGTCGACGCCGAGGAGCATCGCCCCGCCGGTGTTCTCGGGGTCGAGCGCCGAAGCGATCGGGAGCAGGTGCGGGAGGAGCACCTCCGACGCGGCGCGAGTCTGCTCGTCCGTCGAGAACACGCCGAAAAGGGTCTGCACGATGAACCGGAGCGAGCCTTCCAGAGCCTTGAGCGTCACGTTCCCGGTGAAACCGTCGGTCACGACCACGTCCGCGGGGCTCGGGAGGAGGTCTCTGCCCTCGACGTTGCCGACGAACCGCACACCCGCGCCGCCCGCGAGGACCCCATGGGTCTCTTTCACGAGCGGCGTCCCCTTGCTCGGCTCCTCGCCGATCGACAGCAGCGCCACCGACGGGTCGTCGACGCCGTAGCGGGCCGCTGCGTAGGCGGCACCCATCTGCGCGAACTGTACGAGCATGGCGCTCGTGCACTCGGCGTTCGCCCCCGCGTCGACGAGCACCGCCGGCTCGCGCCCGAGACGCGGCAGCGGGGTCGCGATGCAGGGGCGGACGACGCCGGGGAGCCGCCCCATGCGCAGGAGCGCAGAGGCCATGGTGGCTCCCGTGTTGCCGGCGCTCACCATCGCCGAGGCGGCGCCGTCGCGCACGAGCTCGGCCGCACGTACGAGCGAGGAGTCCTTCTTCCGGCGGACGGCCTGCGCAGCGTCCTCGTCCATGCCGATGACCTCACTGCACGCGACCAGTGGAAGGCCACCGGTGTCTCCGAGCAGCTCCGGCACACCGACGAGAACGACCGAGATCCCCTCCTCGGCAGCCTTCCTGGCACCGGCGACGATCTCTGCAGGCGCCTTGTCGCCGCCCATCGCGTCGACGACGACAGGCAGCGAGGAGAGCGGCATCCCGGGCGCAGCCGGCTCCCTCGAGCCGGTGCGGCGGCGTGCCACGTCAGTCGACCTCGACCGCCTGGCGCCCCTTGTACCACCCGCAGTTCGGACACACCACGTGTGGCAGCTTGGCCTGGTGGCAGTGGGGGCAGATGCTGCGCGGAGGGGGATCGAGGCGCCAGTTCGCGGCGCGTCGGCTACGGCCCTTCGCCTTGGATGTCTTCTTCTTCGGGACAGCCATCTTCAGTGCACTCCAGGTCCGCGCCGGCCACCCAGGCCGGCGAGCTCCTGCCCCGGGGCTCTCCCGGAACGGCTCGGCTCCGTCGGACAGCAGGGAAACGGCGACCGTCGGCCGCGCGGACGCTACTGAGCCGACCGGAGCACGTCGAGGTTAGCCCACCTCGGGTCGCGGGGCGCCTCGCAGTCGCAGAGCTCTTCGTTGCGGTCGCAGCCGCAGTAGGGGCACAGACCCCGGCAGTCCTCCCTGCAGAGTGGCGCGAGGGGCAGCTCCAGGACCACTGCGTCGCGCACCATCGGGGCGAGGTCGAGCTCGTCCCCCACGATCGGGTACGCCTCGTCGTCCTCGCGGCCCCCGCCGCGCGCGTCGGGCTCGCTGAACCGCTCCCGCACAGGGATGCGGAGCATCCCCTCGACGGGCGAGGCACAGCGGCGGCACAGGCCCCTCCACGGGGCGGTGACGGTGCCCGTCGCCATCACGCCGCCGGCGAAGGACTCGAGCGTCACCCGGCAGACGGCATGGGCACCCTCGGGCACCGAGCTGTCGGCGGGCGATGCCGCGACGATCACACCCTCAGGGTCCACCGGCCCACGACGCTCCTCGAGCCATCGGGTGCCGATCACCCTGCGGAGCCTGGCCACGTGCACCACGAACGGGTCCACCTGTACCTCCTTTTCATGCCCGACGGCTTTCCTGCCTGACGGCTTTCCTGCCTGGCGGGGGCTCCTGCCCGCGAAGAGCAGCGTGTCCTCCTATGCGCTATGCGAGGTCCTGGTCGAAGAAGCCCGGCTCCTCCTCGGGGAGGGGCCCCTCGTGAGATGCAGGCGCCGGAGCGGTCGCCTGGAGCTTCTCCCGGCCAGCCCGTACCGTCCTGGTGATCCGTTCCAGCACGATCTCCATCCCTGCAAGCTTCTGGTCGCAGTAGTCCTCTGCCTCGTGGCGCAGCCTGCGCGCCTCGTCGTTGGCGTCGTCGAGGATGCTCTGCGCCACCATGTTCGCCTGGCGGACCACCTCGGAGCGGGAAACCATGTGCTCCGCCTGGGCGCGGACGTCGGCCATCAGCGCCTCTGCCTCCCGCTCCCGTTCAGCGAGGAACTCCTCCTTCTCACGCAGCAGCCAGCGCGCCTGGCGCAGCTCGTCGGGAAGGCGCTCGAGCGCCGTGTGCAAGATGCCGAGGAGCTCCTCACGAGACACGAGCACCGACGCGGACAGCGGCATCGCCTTCGCGCTCGTCACGACGTCGATCGCCCGCCGGATCAGCTCCTCGGCCCCGAGGTCCTCACCTTTCCGGTCGAGCGCCGCTTCGTCGCCGGGGACATCGTCTTCGAACACGTCCATCATGATCCTACCGGTCCTCCGTGTCCGTCCTCCCCGATCGCCGATCCGGAGAACTTGGCCTCGAAGTGGAGCGCGACGGCCTTGGGCACGAATGAAGAGACGTTCCCGCCGAAACGGGCGACTTCTCGCAGGAGCCTGGAGGCGATGAAGGAGTACGGCGCGCTGGTCGGGATGAAGATCGTCTCCACCCCCGAGAGCTGGCGGTTCATCTGAGCCATCTGCAGCTCGTTCTCGAAGTCCGAGACCGCGCGCAGGCCTCGCACGATCGCCGATGCCCCGACGTCCCGGGCGACGTTGACCACCAGCGTCGCGACGCCGACGATCCTCACGGCGCGGAGGTGCGCGAGCGACTCTTCGAGCATCTCGGTGCGTTCGTCGATGCTGAAGAGCGGCTCGCCCTTCTGCGGATTGCGCAGCGCGGCGACCACGACCTCGTCGAACAGCCGAGACGCCCGCTCGACCACCTCGAGGTGGCCGTTGTGGAACGGGTCGAACGACCCCGGGAAGAGGGCGACGCTCACCGGTGGCTCCAGCGCGCGACGGCCGCAGGTGCATCGGACATGCGGACCACGGTGACGAGCGTACCGCCGTACCGGCGCGACCTCGTGACCACCCACCCCGGGGGAGGCTCCACCTCGACGCCCGACTCGAGCACCGCGACATCCGCCTCGAGCCGGGCGAGCAGGGCTCCCCACTCCCTGAACGCGTACGGCGGATCGCACAGCGCCAGGTCGACGCGCGGAGCGCGCTCCAACCATCCTGGGAGCTGCGCGCGTACGAGCGTCGCGGCCGGCGTCTCGAGCCCCGTCGCTGCCAGGTTGGCCCGGACGGCCGCAAGCGAGGCAGCGTCGGCGTCGACGAACGTTACGGAGGCAGCCCCGCGCGAGAGCGCCTCGAGCCCGAGCGCGCCGCTCCCGCAGAAGAGGTCGAGAACGGCGGCACCTTCGACCCCGCCCATCGATCCGAGCATGTCGAAGATCGCTTCGCGTACCCGGTCAGCGGTGGGTCGGACGCCGCCGGGAAGACGGCCAGGGAGTCGGCGCCCCCGGCTCGAGCCGGCGATCACGCGCACCTCGCCACCGTACCGCCCGCGGCGCGGGAGTGGGTGCCACTCGCGCCGCGCATGGCAAGATCTCTCGGTCGATGGACCACCTTGCCGAGGCACCTTCAGCCGCAGCGGCGACGCGCGCCGACGCGACCGCCACACGCTCCGATGCCGGCCAGCTGGCCGTCGTGACGTTCTCCCACGCCATCCAACACGTCTACGTCGCGGGCCTCGCAGTGGCGTACCCGTTCGTCGTCGCCTCTCTCCACGTCTCCTACGGCGCGCTCGGTGTCGTGCTCGGGGTCGCAGGCGTCGTCGGGGGCCTGCTCCAGGCTCTCGCCGGCTCCGTGCGCAGCGTCTCGGCGCGGTTGCTCCTGTCCGTGCAGAACTTCGGGATGGCGGCGGCAAGCCTGCTCGGTGGGCTCGCCTCGAGCTTTGCGCTGTTCGGAGCGGCGCGCTGCCTCGGCAGCGTGGTCTCGTGGCCGCAGCATCCCGTAGGCAGTGCCGTGCTCGCGAAGCGCTTCCCGACCCGGCGCGCGTACGCACTGTCGTGGCACGTGGCAGGCGGAAGCATCGGCACCGCGGTCGTCCCCCTCGCCATGTCCGCGCTCATCGCCTCCTACGGCTGGCGCGTGGGCGTCGCGATGCTCACGGTGCCCACGGCGATCGGCGGCGTGCTCGTAGCGTGGAAGCTGGCGAGCGACCGGCCCACGAGCGGCGCGCGGGTCACCAGGAAATCGGCGGCGCTCGGCCGCCCGGGCGTCCTTCGGGGCATCCTTCGCAGTCGCCAAGCGCTCGGCGCGATGATCGCGGGCACGATCGCTGCAGGCGGGCGCGGCCTCGGCACGCTTGCCGTCTTCGTGCCGGCCTACCTGAGGAGCGGGCTCCACCTGCACGTCATCACCGTCGGGGCGCTCTTCAGCGCGCTGGTGGTCGGCAGCATCGTCGGGCCGGTGCTGGCCGGGCGGGCCGCCGACCGGGTCGGCCGCAGGCGGTTGCTCCTCGTCGTCTACGTCCTGGGGGCGGCCACGATCGCGGCGTTCGTGACGGTGGGGAGCGACCTCCTCGCGCTGGGAGCGGTCGGCGTCCTCGTCGGAGTCTTCGCATACTCGGAGTCGCCGCTGCTCCAGGCCGTCTTCGCCGACGGCTTGGAGCACACTGGCCACCAGGGCGCTTTCGGCTACTACTTCGCCGTCTCCTACGGCATCGGCTCGGTATGGACGATCGCGCTCGGTGAGATCATCGACACCGCGGGGTTCCAATGGGCGTTCTTCGTCATGGCGATGTCCTTCGTCGCCGCTGCGCTCGTCGTGTGGTGGGCTCGTCCTACGGCCTCGGAGCAGGCTGACCCTCGGAGCAGGCTGACCCGCGGAGCAAGCTGACCCCCGGAGCAGGCTGACCCCCGGAGCATGAGCTGAGAGCACAGGTCAGGACTTGAACAGGAACGCCTCTTCGTCTGGATCGAGGAAGAGACGCAGCTCGTCCGCCAGGCCCGGGTGACCCTCCAACGACGGGTCGTCCGCGGTCAACGTCTCCGCCACGCGGCGTGCGGCGTCGAGCAGGTCCCCGTCCTTTCGTAACGAGGCGAGCACGAGATCGGTCCTGCCCTTCTGACGAGTGCCGAGGATCGTGCCCTCCCCGCGCAGCTCGAGGTCCACCTCGGCGAGCTCGAAACCGTCGGACGTGCGCGCCATCGCAGCGAGGCGCGCTGCCGCCTCGTCGGTGTCACCAGTTCCGAGGAGGTAGCACCAGCTGGGCAGATCGCTCCGTCCGACTCTCCCGCGCAGCTGGTGGAGCTGTGCGATGCCGAACCGCCCCGCGTCCTCGACGACCATCACCGTCGCCTCGGGCACGTCCACCCCCACCTCGACGACGGTCGTGGCGACCAGCACGGGCGTGGTCCCGTCACGAAAACGCGCCATCGCCTGTTCCTTGTCCGAGGGCGGCATCTGGCCGTGCAGGAGCCCGAGCGTGATCCCGTGCAGCGGCCCTTCGGCGAGGTGCACGAGCTCTTCGGTCACCGATCGCGCCTGGACGCGCGCCGAGCCCTCGACGAGAGGGCAGACCACGAAGGCGCGGTGACCCTCTTCGACCTCGGAGCGCACCCGCGACCAGGCGCGCTCCTCGGCGTCGTGCGTCGCCGCCCACACCGTCTCGACGGGGACCCTGCCCGGGGGCAGCTCGTCGAGCACCACCATGTCGAGGTCTCCGAAGAGCGCCATCGCGGCCGTCCTCGGGATGGGCGTCGCGGTCATCACGAGGAGGTCGGGATCGGCCCCTGCGCCCGGGCCCTCGGCTCTAGCGGCGACTGAGGCGCGGCCTTTGTCGCGGAGCTGCGCACGCTGCTCGACGCCGAAGCGGTGCTGCTCGTCGATCACTACGAGCCCGAGCGAGTGGAATTGCACGTCGTCGGTCAGCAGCGCATGGGTGCCGACGACGATGTCGACCGCCCCCGACTCGAGGGCTCGGCAGAGCCGCTGCCGGTCGGCACCGCTCGTGCGGTTCGTGAGGAGCGCGACCTCGAGCGGTCGCTCGCCGCCGAGCCGGTGCGGTTCAGGTACCGACAGTCCCTCCACCAGCGCGCGCAGTGCGAAGGAATGCTGCTCCGCCAGCACCTCGGTGGGGACCATGAGCGCGCCCTGATGGCCGCCCTGCACGGAAGCGAGCAGGGCCGCGGCCGCGACGACCGTCTTGCCGGACCCCACGTCGCCCTGGAGAAGCCGGTGCATCGGCAGCGGCCCCGCCATCTCGCCGAAGAGCGTTCGCATTGCGCTGCGCTGCGCGCCAGTGAGCGAGAACGGCAGCCCGGCGAGGAAGCGCTGGACCAGGGTCGCCTCTCCCCCCCACGGCCCGTCCGCTTCGCGAGGCGAGACGGCGTGGCGGATCGCGCGGGCATCGGCCTCTAGCGCGCGTCGACGCAGGACGAGAGCCAGCTGGAGGCGGAACAACTCGTCGAACGCGAGACGACGCCGTGCGGGGGCCGTCACCCTCATCGCTTCGGGAAGGTGCACGTCGTGGACCGCTGTGGTGCGGGCGACGAGCCCGAGCTGGCGCCGCCAGCTCTCGGGGAGGGGGTCAGCGAGGGGACCTGCACGCCGGACCGCCTCTTCGACCCAGGCCCCGATCTCCCAGCTCGACAAGCCCACCTTCGCCGAGGCGCGGTACACAGGGACGATGCGAAGCGTTCGACGCCGTCTGGCTTCCTCGCTGGCTTCCTCGCTGACTTCCTCGCTGCCCGCCTCCCCGTCCGCCTCCCCGACGCCGACCACCACGTCGACGACCGGGTTCGTCATCTGCCGCGCGCCGCGGAACCGGTCGACTTTCCCGAAGAAGAGCGCCTCGGTCCCCGACGGGAGCTGGCGAGCGCGCCACGCCTGGTTGAAGAAGACCACGTTCATCCCTGCGGTGCCGTCGTGGACTGCCAGCTCCACGATCGGACGGCCATGACGAGATCGCCGGGTGCGCACGGTGCGCACCGTGGCGAGGACGACCGCCTCGTCCCCTACCGCGAGGTCCGCGAGGTCCGCGCGGCGGCTGCGGTCGATGTAGCGGAACGGGTACGTCGTGAGGAGGTCGAAGACGGACTCGATCCCGAGCTCTCCCAGCGCCTTCGCCTTGCGGTCACCGACGCCGTGGAGGCGGGTGACCGGGATCCGCGCCAGCTGGGGAAGCGTTCGCTCCGGCGTGGCCATCACGGTCACTCGATGCCGAGCAGGTAGGGGTACAGGGGCTGGCCGCCATGATGGACCTCGGCGGCGACGCTGGGATGCTCTTCGTGCAGCCACTCGGTGATGCGGCGGGTCGCCGCAGCATTCGACCCTTCGCCCTCGATGACGGTGACGAGCTCGTGCTCCGCCGTCAGCAGCGCGTCGAGGAGCCGGAGCGCCGCGACGTCGGGCGTGTCCGCGATCGCGACCACCCCTACGCGCGACAGCCCCATCCACTGCCCTTCGAGCACCGGTCCCGCCTCCGTCTCGGCGGAGCGCACCGCTCTGGTCACGGCACCCGGCACGACCTTGCGAGCCGAGGCCGCCATCGCTGCGGCGTTGTCGTCCGCACCCGCAGCCGGGTCGTAGTCGAGCAGGGCGGCGAACCCTTCCACGATGCTCCCAGTGGGGACCACCCGCACCGTCTTGTCCGTCAGCGCGTCGACCTGCACCGCGACCGGCACGATGTTCTCGTTGTTGGGCAGCACGACCACGTCGTGCGAGCCAAGAGACTCGACGGCCTCGAGCAGCTGTGCGGTGGACGGGTTCATCGTCTGTCCGCCGCGAACCAGGCTCTGGACGCCCAGCGAGTGGAAGATCCGGCCCACGCCCTCCCCGGCGACGACCGCGACGACCGCAGTCCGCGGGGTTGGCACCTCCTGCCCGTTCGGTTCGCGGGCTGCGTCGCGGACCCACCGCTCCTCTTGGACCTGCTCAGCGAGGTCCGTGACCCGGATCTGGTGCGGCCTTCCGATGTCGATCGCCGCTTCGATCGCCGCGCCGATGTCGTTCGTGTGGATGTGGCAGTTCCACTCCCCGTCGCCCCCGACCACGACGATGGAGTCTCCGATGTCCGACCACGCGTCCTTGAAGGCTCCGATCGCATCGTCCGGAGCATCCAGCAGGTACATGACCTCGTACCGGAGGTCTCCTGCGTCTCCTTCGCCTTCGCCCTCGCCCTCGCCCTCGCCC
>JAKBTL010000065.1:24104-49941 GCA_021844425.1 Actinomycetes bacterium
TCGCCCTCGCCCTCGCCCTCGCCCGCGCCCTTCGTGCCGGCGCATCTCGATGCCTGCTCCTCGGCCCGCTCCTCGGCGCTGCGGGCACCCGGACGCACACTGCGTCGGAGCGCCTCGTCCTCCGCGGGGGGCAACGGACGCCCGTCGATGACCGAGAGGAGCGAGTCGAACAGGAGGACGTAGCCCGCTCCTCCCGCGTCGACGACGCCGGCTCGTGCCAGCGCCTCGAGCATCGTGGGGGTCTTGGCGAGGGCTTCGGCGGCGGCGGCCCGCGCGCGCTCGACGACGTCGAGGAGCTCGGCCCCGGCCTCGACGCCGGCTGCCGCGCCTTGGCCTGCAGCCCGAGCGACCGTGAGGATCGTGCCCTCGACCGGACGCACCACGGCCTTGTAGGCGAGATCGCTCGCGGTCACGAGCGCGTCGGCGAGCGTCTCGGCACCCGCTTCGTCCTTGGCGCCGAGACGTTCGGCGAGCCCCCGGAGAAGCTGCGAGAGGATCACGCCGGAGTTACCGCGAGCCCCCATCAGCGAACCGTGCGCCATCGCCCGGCACACCGCCCCCATCCCGGCAGCGCCGTCGAGCCTCGAGTCGCGGGCATCGAGCCTCGAGTCGAGGGCGTCGAGCTCCTTCACGACCGCTTCGAGCGTGAGGGCCATGTTCGTGCCGGTGTCGCCGTCGGGGACGGGATAGACGTTGAGCCGGTTCAGCTGGTCCTGGTGGGTGCGCAACACGTCGCGGAAGACGGTCATGGCAGCTCGTAGCTCCCGAGGCCCCAACGCAGCTGCCGGCGTCATCGCCCGGTGATGCTAACCTTGCCGCCGTTCGTGGCGACCTGAACAGGTCGGCCGCGCCCCTCCGCCCGCGACGGGCTGCCCGGGGCGAGCGCGAGAGGATCGGCCAGGAGGCGACGGCGATGGCATCGGTGTGCGAGCTCTGCGGGAAGAAGCCGTCCTTCGGCATGAGCTTGAGCCACTCCCACCGGCGGACCAAGCGGCGTTGGAACCCGAACGTCCAGCGGGTGCGTGCGCTGGTCGAGGGGACGCCGCGACGTCTCTACGTCTGCACGTCGTGCCTCCGTGCAGGGCGCGTCACGAAGCCGCCGCGCCGCAGCATCCCCGATTGATCTCGCCGAGGGCGCGAGTCGCGCGATGAGCCCGGCGAACCACGCCCGGCACCGCCTGCCGCGCTCGCCCGGGCCGTCCCGCATGGCAACATCGCCGTCGATGCGCCTCCTTCTCCTCCTCCTCGTCGTCGTCCTCGCCATCGCCTACGTCGTCGTCCAGTTCGTGCGGCCGGTCCCGCCCGTCACGGCCTCCGCCGCGTCGATCTCCACGACGATGCCGGGTGCACCGGCGTCCCTCTCCTGGCCGTCGCAGGGAGAGGCGGCCATCGGCGTCGAAGGCACCGGGCTCCTTGCCACGCACGGCGCGCAGACCCCGACGCCGCTCGCGAGCGTGACCAAGCTGATGACCGCGTACGTGGTGCTGCACGACCACCCACTCACGACGACAGCCCCCGGGCCCAACATCACGATCACGCCGGCCGACGTCGCGACGTACCAGCGGGACAAGGCCGGCGGCGACTCCGTGGTGGCCGTCCAGAGCGGAGAGCAGCTCTCCGAGCGTCAGGCGCTCGAAGCGCTCCTCATCCCCTCGGGAGACAACATCGCCGCCCTGCTCGCGGAATGGGACGCCGGGACCGAGACCGCGTTCGTCGCCAAGATGAACGCCGCAGCCAAGCAGCTCGGCCTGACCCACACCCACTACGCCGACGCGAGCGGGGTCCTGTCCGGCACGCAGAGCACCGCTGTCTCCCAGGTGCGCCTTGCCATGGTCGACATGTCGATGCCGGCGTTCCGGGCCATCGTGGACATGGCGCAGGTGACATTGCCGATCGTCGGGCTGCAGTACAACGTGGACGCGCTCTTGGGCAAGGACGGGATCGTCGGCGTGAAGACCGGCTACACGACAACAGCAGGCGGGTGCTTCGTCTTCGCCCAGCACACGACGATCGGCGGGAGGCCCGAGACCCTGGTGGGCGCGATCTTCCGCCAGTTCGGCACCACCGCGCAGCCGAGCGCCATCACAGAGGTGTTCGACGCGACCACCGCGCTCATCACGAGCGCGGACCATGCGCTCGAGCGGGCCACGGTCGTCCGGCACGGGCAGGTGGTGGGCCACCTCGACGCCCCGTGGGCAGGATCGGTCGACCTCGAAGCCGCACGCGGCGTGACGCTCACCGGACTCGCCGGACAGCGCGTCACGGCCACGGTCGTCCTGCCCGACAAGTTGAATGCGCCGATCCCCGCCGGTCGCGACTTCGGCACCGCGAAGGTCAAGGTCGGCAACGAGCAGGTGACAGTGCCGCTCGTCACCTCGAGCGCGTTGCCGTCGGCACCGATGAGCTGGCGACTCACGAACCTCTGAGGCCCCAAGAGCGCGCCTCTGTTCAGCCGATGACGTGCTCGAACCCGGACCGCTCGAGGGGCCTGCCGCGCAGCGTCCGCTCTGCACGGTCCGCACTGCAGCGCCCGAACTCGATCGGCGGACGAAGTCCCGCCGCGACGAACGCGTCGACGAGCCCTGCGGGGTCGGGGCTCGCGACGACGAGCTCGAAGTCCTCGCCGCCGCCGAGCGCCTCCTCCTCGGTCGCACCCGGGGCGACCGGCACCGTGTGGAGCACGACGCCGACCCCCGACGCGTCGGCAAGCCGATGGAGGTCGATGGCGAGCCCGTCGGAGACGTCCATCATCGCTGCCGCGCCGGCGTCGCGCGCGACGACACCCTCGGCGATACGGGCGAGCGGGCGCGCGTGCGCAGCGATCGCCGACGCCGGCTCCCGGAGGCCTGCACGTAGAAGGCGGAGCCCGGCAGCGGACGCTCCGAGGGGACCCGTGACGAGCAGCCGGTCCCCCGGGGAGGCTCCGGAACGCAGCACCGGAGGGCCCTCCCCCTCGAGCACCCCGATCGCAGCCGCGCTCACTGCGACCTCTTGGGCCGTCGTCACGTCGCCGCCCACCACGGGGCATGCCCACTCCGCCGCGGCCTCGGCGACCCCGGTCGCGAGCAGGACCGGGTCGATGCCGGGCGGGACGCAGAAGTCGACGACTGCGTAGCTCGGCCGCGCGCCGACTGCGCCGATGTCGCTCACCGTCGCGGTGAGCGCTTTCCAGCCGAGGTCGTCGAGACCCGTGAGCGAGAGGTCTGCGTGGACCCCGGCGACCGCCGCATCCGTCGCGATGACCAGCCGCCCCCGCGGCACGGAGACGATCGCGGCGTCGTCTCCGATCCAGACGTCCCCGTCGGGCGGCAAGCCCAGCGACCGCTCGAACACCTCGGCGATCCGCCGCACGACCGCGTCCTCGCCAAGCTGGGGCCGCGGGCGGCGGCGTCTACGAGATGCCACGAGCAATGCCTACCATCTAGGGTTGGGCCGACCGATCGCCCGGTCGGCACGCCTCTGAAGGTCGGGGTGCCAGGGCCTCAGGGCGCCGGCACGCCGTGGCACACCCCGGGGGGGCCCGAGCAAGACTCGAGCGGGAATCCGAAAGCATCGAGATCCGACGAGGAGACGAGATGGCCCCAAGCCAGGACACGCCGCCGACCAGCAACCGCACGCTGCGTGCGTGGGTCGACGAGGTGGCGGCCCTCACCACCCCCGACCGCGTCGAGTGGTGCGACGGCTCGGCCGAAGAGTACGACCGGCTCTGCCAGCTGCTGGTCGACAAGGGCACGTTCACCCAGCTCTCCGACGCCAAGCGGCCCCATAGCTACTGGTCCCACTCGGACCCCGACGACGTCGCGCGCGTCGAGGACCGGACCTTCATCTGCTCCGAGCGCGAGGAGGACGCCGGCCCGACCAACAACTGGCGCGACCCGAAGGAGATGCGAGAGACCCTGACGGGGCTGTTCCGAGGCGCCATGAAGGGACGCACGATGTACGTCGTGCCCTACTCGATGGGCCCGCTCGGCTCCGACATCGCCCATATCGGCGTCGAGATCACCGACTCGGCCTACGTCGCTGCGTCCATGCGCGTCATGACCCGAATGGGCAACTTGGTGCTCGACGTGCTCGGGCCCGACGGGTCCTTCGTGCCCTGCTTGCACTCCGTGGGCGCCCCGATCGAGCCGGGCGATCCGGACGTGATCTGGCCCTGCGACGCCGAGAACAAGTACATCGTGCACTTCCCCGAGACGCGCGAGATCTGGTCGTACGGATCCGGCTACGGCGGCAACGCGCTGCTCGGGAAGAAATGCTTCGCGCTGCGCATCGCGTCGGTGATGGCCCGAGACGACGGGTGGCTCGCCGAGCACATGCTGATCCTGAAGCTCACGTCGCCCGAGGGCGAGATCCGCTACGTGACCGGTGCCTTCCCTTCGGCGTGCGGCAAGACGAACCTCGCGATGCTCATCCCGACCCTTCCGGGCTGGAAGGTCGAGACGATCGGGGACGACATCTGCTGGATGAAGTTCGGTCCCGACGGGCGCCTCTATGCGATCAACCCTGAGGCGGGCTTCTTCGGCGTCGCGCCGGGCACGAACTCCCACACGAACCCCAACGCGATGCTCTCTATCGCCGCCAACACGATCTTCACGAACACGGCGATGACCGACGACGGCGACGTGTGGTGGGAGGGGATGACCGAGGAGCCTCCCGCGCACTTGACCGACTGGAGAGGCGAGGAGTGGACCCCGGACAAGGGCACCCCTGCCGCGCATCCCAACGCGAGGTTCACCGCTCCTGCAGCGCAGGACCCGGCCATCGCCCCCGAGTGGGAAGACCCCCGTGGCGTGCCGATCTCGGCGATCCTGTTCGGTGGGCGGCGAGAGTCGGTGGTGCCGCTCGTCTTCCAGTCGTTCGACTGGCAGCACGGCGTCTTCCTCGGCTCGATCATGGCGTCGGAGACCACCGCGGCCGCGGCTGGCCAGGTCGGGAGGCTTCGGCGCGACCCCTTCGCCATGCTGCCCTTCTGCGGCTACAACATGGGCGACTACTTCGGGCACTGGCTGCGCATCGGCGGCGAGGCCGACCCCGAGAAGCTCCCGAAGATCTTCTACGTCAACTGGTTCCGCAAGGGCAAAGATGGGCGGTGGCTCTGGCCCGGCTACGGCGAGAACTCCCGCGTGCTCGAATGGGTGTTCGAGCGGGTGAGCGGGCGGGGGGAGGCTGTCGAGACCCCGATCGGCCTCGTGCCCGCCCCCGGCGCGATCGACATCTCGGGCACCTCGGTCACGAGGGAGGACATGGACGAGCTCCTCCTAGTCGACCTCGACGGATGGCGCGCCGAGGTGCCACTCATCCGCGAGCACTTCACGCAGTTCGGCGACCGCTTGCCCAAGGAGCTGGCTGCGGCGGTCGACGACCTGGAACGACGGCTCGGCTGAGCACCGGCCGGAGGTCGCCTGCGGCTGCGGTCCCCCTTCGGCCTGCCGGCGTGCTCCCGGCGTCGGATGGATCGGCGAGGATGGGAGCGTGGCGCGCCGAGAATCTCGTGGGCTGATCCCCTCGGTCGGACGGGTCGCCCGCCGCGGCGCCCGGAGCGCGCAGCGCAAGCTCGTCCCCGTGCTCGGGGGCAGGACGCGCACCCGGGTGATCGTCGTGCTCGCGTGCGTCCTCGCGCTCTCGAGCGCGGACACCGCGACCGTCGGGTCCGCCGCGACCGAGCTCCGCCAAGCGCTGCGCATCAGCACAACCGACATCGGCCTCCTGGTCACGGTCACCGCGGTGGTCGGCGCGGTCTTCTCCCTCCCCTTCGGAGTCCTCGCCGACAAGCTGCGGCGCACCTGGCTTCTGGGCGCGAGCATCGTGCTCTGGGGCGTCGCGATGATCTGGAGCGCGGCCGCAGGCTCGTTCGTCGAGCTCCTGCTCTCACGCCTCGCGCTCGGCGGGGTGATCGCCGTCGCAGGTCCCGCCGTCGCGTCGCTCGTCGGGGACTGGTTCCCCGGTGGCGAGCGCGGTCAGATCTACAGCTACATCCTGACGGGCGAGCTGCTCGGCGCGGGCCTGGGGTTCGCACTCACGGGCGAGCTTGCCGCCCTGTCGTGGCGGCTCGCCTTCGTCATCCTCGCGCTGCCGGCCTTCGCCGTGGCGTGGGCGGTCCTCCAACTCCCCGAGCCGCTCCGGGGCGGGCGCGGCGCGCTCGCGCCCGAGCCCGGCACTCGGCCGTGGCTCGCCGCCAGCCAGCGCGGCGACGCCGGGGCGAGCGCGCCGGCGCAGCCGCTCGACGACTCGTCGTCGGACCGTCGCACCGACGCCCAGCGGCTCGCCTTCGAGCGCGGCATCGAGCCCGACCCCGAGCTCGTCCGCCGCGCCGACCCGAAGATGGGGTTCTTCGCCGCGCTCCGCTACGTGCTCGCCGTGAAGACCAACGTCATCCTGATCGTCTCGGGCGCCCTGGGCTACTACTTCCTCGCAGGCGTCCAGACCTTCGGCGTCGAGTTCGTCTCGGGACCGGGCGGGTACGGGGTGAACAAGGTCCTCGCCAACGGACTCCTCCTCGTCGTCGGAGTCGGTGCGGTCGCCGGAGTCCTCGTTGCCGGCCCGCTCGGCGACGCGCTGCTGCGCCGGGGGCGCCTTTCCGGACGTCTCCGGGTGGCCGCGGTCGCCGCCACCGTGACGGTCGTCATGATGATCCCGGCCCTTGCCACCCACAGCGTGCTGGCTGCGCTCCCCTACCTGGTGATCGCCGGGCTCGGCCTCGCCGCGCAGAACCCGCCGATCGACGCCGCGCGCCTCGACATCATGCCGTCATGGCTCTGGGGACGCGCCGAGGGCGTCCGGACCTTCGTGCGGACCGGCGCGCAGGCCCTCGCGCCCCTCATCTTCGGGGCGGTCTCCGAGTACCTGTTCGGGGGCGGGAGCAGGGGGCTGCGCTGGACGTTCGTGATCATGCTGCTCCCGCTCGCGCTCAGTGCCCTCTACCTCTACGTCGCCGCCAGGCGGTACCCGAAGGACGTGGCAACGGCCGCGGCCGCGCCCCCTGCGCCAGCGGCGGTGCTCGCAGGACGTGCCGCTCCTACCCGCCCGCCCCCGACGCGGCCGGACACCGGGGCGCCCCCGGGCCCAGCGCCGAGCAGAGGGGACCTCCCGCGCACAGGAGGGCCAGGGACCCGTTGGGTCGGCGGCACCGGACGCCGGCAGGGCGGGTCGCCGGGCTGAACAGCCGGTGACCGTGCAGGCGACGAACGCGCCGCGTCAGCGCCCCGGCCCGATCACCCCGGCGGCGACCAGGTCGTCGAACGTCTCGGCGTCCACCCCGAAGCCCCCGAGCGCGAGCTTCGCCTCGGGTGCGTCCCGCAGCGCCGAGGGCGTGCGGCTGAAGCGCGGGACCGGCCCGGGCTGCCAGCGCCCGTCTCGGGTGACGAAAGTGGCGCGTGCCCGGTTGTGGGGGTGCTCCGGCGCCTCCCAGGGAGCGAGGACCGGCGCGACGCACGCGTCGGCGCCCTCGAAGACGGTCGTCCACTCTGCGCGGGTCTTCGTCCGGAAGATCTCGGCGAAGCGCGCCTTCGTCGCCGGCCACAGCGCGCGGTCGTACTGCGACCCCGTCTCCTCCCTGCCGATCCCGAGGCCCTCGAGGAGCGCGGCGTAGAACTGCGGCTCGAGCGCGCCCACCGCCATGTGGCCTCCGTCGGAGGTCTCGTAGACCTCGTAGAAGGGCGCGCCGGTGTCGAGGAGGTTGACTCCACGCGCGGGCTGCCAGGTACCCGAGAGCCACATGGCGTGGAGCATGGTGGTGAGCGAGGCCGCGCCGTCGACCATCGCGGCGTCGACCACCTGGCCCAGGCCCGAGCGCTGCGCCTCGAGCAGTGCGGCCACCACGCCGAAGGCGAGCAGCATCCCACCGCCACCGAAATCGCCGACCAGGTTGATCGGAGGGACCGGCGCGTCGCCCTCCCGTCCGATCGGCCACAGGGCGCCGGCGACGGCGATGTAGTCGATGTCGTGTCCCGCTCGTGCGGCGAGAGGACCGTCCTGCCCCCACCCGGTCATGCGGCCGTAGACGAGGCGCCCGTTGCGCGCCCGGCAGTCCTCTGGCCCCAGCCCTAGCCGCTCCGCCACGCCGGGGCGGAACCCTTCGACCAGCGCATCGGCCCGCGCCACCAGATCGAGCACGAGCGCCACCGCCTCCGGGCGCTTGAGGTCGATCTCGACCGAAGCCCGGCTCCGGCCGAGGAGCAGGTCGGGGCCCTCCGATCGCGAAGTCGCGCTCCCCGGCCGCTGCAGGCGCAGGACGTCGGCGCCCGCCTCGGCGAGGAGCATGCACGCATAGGGCGCGGGTCCAAGACCCGCCAGCTCGATGACGCGCACGCCGTGCAACGGCCCTGGTCGCGTCCCGCCGGGGGGGTCGTCGGGGGGGTCGTCGGGGGGGTCTTCGTCTGCGTCGGCACCCTGCGCGCCGCGCACTCGTTCCTCGGATCGTGGTACATGCACACCGATATCGTGCCGGACGCCGGGTAACGTCGGCGCCAGCCCGTGCCGAGCACCCCCATGATCGACCTCGCAACGCCGCTCGACTACGTCGTCTTCGGCGACAACGCCGACGTCCTCCGCGCGCTCCCCGACGCCGTCTTCCAGCTCGTCTACGTCGATCCGCCGTTCAACACCGGCGCCGTCCGGCGAAGACGCACCCTGCGGACGACGCGCGACGAGGCGGGAGACCGCACCGGCTTCGGGGGCCACCGGTACCGCACGGCCGCGACCGGCACGCGCAGCTTCCCCGACGCGTTCGACGACTACGTGGGCTTCCTCGCCCCGCGCCTCGCCGAGGCACGGCGGCTCCTCAGTGACGACGGGACGCTCTACGTACACCTCGATTACCGCGAGGCCCACTACGTGAAGGTCGCGCTCGACCGGATCTTCGGCCGCGAGAGCTTCTTGAACGAGCTCGTCTGGGCGTACGATTACGGCGGCAGGGCGCGCGACCGGTGGCCGGCGAAGCACGACACGATCCTCGTCTACGCCAAGCGGGCCAGCGCCCATTACTTCGACCGCACAGCCGTCGATCGGATCCCCTATATGGCCCCTGGCCTCGTCACGCCGGACAAAGCCGCCCGCGGGAAGCTGCCCACCGACGTGTGGTGGCACACCATCGTGCCCACGACGGGTGCGGAGAAGACCGGGTACCCGACGCAGAAGCCTGCTGGTGTGGTCCGCCGGATCGTCCAAGCGTCATCGCATCCCGGAGCGCGGGTGCTCGACTTCTTCGCCGGGAGCGGGACGACCGGTGCCGTCGCACGAGACCTCGGTCGGCGGTTCCTGCTCGTGGACGACAACCCGCACGCGCTCGACGTGATGCGTCGCCGGCTCGGCGACGACGGCGTCGCCTATGTCGCGGCGGACGGCAGCCCGCTGCCTTCGACCGGCAGCTGAGCACCGCTCATACGCTCGGCCTCGGACTCCTCGCGCGACACGCGCACGAGCCCCTCCAGCGCGCCGAGCGCGCGTCCCGAGTCGAGCGCATGCGCGGCCATGGCCGCCCCGTCGCCGAGCGACGAGGCGGCTCCAGCCACCACGAGCGCAGCCGCGGCGTTCAGCACGCCGATGTCGCGACGAGACCCGCGCTCCCCGTCGAGGACGCTGCGGATCACCCCGGCGTTGAACGCAGCGTCGCCGCCGCGCAGCTCGGACATGGGCGCACGTGCGATCCCCAGCTCCTCTGGCTCGAGCCGCCAGGTCCGGAAGCTGCACGAGCCCGGGGCGTCGGGGTCAGACACGACTTCGAGGATCGTGGAGGCCGAGGTGACGCTCAGCTCGTCCAGCCCGTCGTCGGCATGGACGACCATCGCGTGCACGCTCCCGCTCGACCCCAGGACCTCGGCCATCTTCGGCGCCATCGCAGGGTCGCTCACCCCGACGAGCTGCCGGGTAGCCCGTGCCGGGTTGGCGAGCGGCCCGAGGAAATTGAGCACCGTCGGCACACCGAGCTCTTTCCTTACAGGGCCCGCGTAGCGCATCGCGGGGTGGTAGCGAGGCGCGAAGCAGAACCCGAAGCCGACTTCCTCCACGCAG
The DNA here is from genome assembly GCA_021844425.1 of Actinomycetes bacterium. Classification (GTDB taxonomy): domain Bacteria; phylum Actinomycetota; class Acidimicrobiia; order Acidimicrobiales; family RAAP-2; genus JAJYVT01. The sequence goes on from JAKBTL010000065.1 coordinate 34,113, forward strand.
CGGGCGACCCCTACGGGACCGAGGTCGACGGCGACGCCGAGTGCTTCGAGGACGTCTGCGGTGCCCACGGACGACGACGCAGCGCGGTTGCCGTGCTTGCACACGCGGACGCCGGCACCCGCCGCGATGCACGCGGCGAGAGTCGACACGTTGATGCTCGAGAGCCGGTCACCGCCCGTGCCCACGACGTCGACGACGTCCCCGTCGACCTGCAGCGGCACCGCGTGGGCAAGCATCGCGCGGACGAAGCCCGTCATCTCCTCGACGGTTTCACCTTTGATCCGCAGTGCGACCAACATCGCCGCGGTCTGGGCCGGGGTCGCAGCGCCGTCGAGCACCTCGCCGATCACCGCCGCAGCCTCGTCCTCGGAGAGGGACTCGCCGGAGATGACCCGCGCGAGGGCGCCGGGCCAGCCGCCGAACGTCGCCAGCTCGCCGCGACCGCTCAGCGCGCCCGGCACCGCGACGACGTCAGTCCCACCAGAGGTCACCGTCGATCACCCCGCGCCCGATGAGGTCGAGCTGGATCTGCGAGGTCCCCTCCACGATCGTGAGCTGGCGCGCGTCGCGGTACCACATCTCCGTCGGGTGGTCCTCCATGTACCCGGCCGCGCCGAGCAGCTGGACCGCGAGCCCCGACGCCCGGACCGCGAGCTCGGTGGCGTAGTACTTCGCCATCGACAAGAAGGGCACGTCCCCCTTGTGGAACCGGCCCGCGTCCGACATCGCGGCCGCACGGTACGTGAGCAGCCGGGCCGCTTCGATGTCGACGGCGCACTTGGCGATCTCCCAGCGGATCCCCTGGAAGTCCGCGATCGTCTTGCCGAACGCAGCGCGCTGGCGCACATAGTCGGTCGCGTACATGAGCGCGCCCTCCGCGAGGCCGATGCCCCGTGCGGCGACGACCGGCCGCATCGAGTTGAGCCCGAGCATCGCGAGCCGGAACCCGCCAACCTCGCCGATCACGTTCTCGGGCGGGACCCGCACACCGTCGAGGAGCAGCTCTCCGGTGTCGACGCCGCGGACGCCCATCTTCTTGTCGGTGCGACCGACCGAGACGCCCTCCCAGCGCCTTTCGACGATGAACGCAGTCACCGAATCGTGCGCACGGCTCTGGGGGTCGCCGGTCTTGGCGAACACCGTGTACCAATCGGCCTCTCTCACTCCCGACATCCAGCACTTGGTGCCGGTCAGCACCCACCCCTCCGGCCGATCGGGGTCCGGCACCGCTCTCGTGCGCATGCCCATGACGTCGCTCCCCGCCTGCGGCTCCGACAGGCCGAACGCCGCGCGCTGGCTGCCGTCTGCGATCGGAGGCAGGTACCGTCGCTTCTGGTCTTCGCTGCCGGCGATGAGCACCGGCCCGGTCGGGAGCCGGGTGAGCAAGAGCATCAGGGCAGCGGTGTTCGAGTACTTCGCGACCTCCTCGATCGCGATGCTGAGGCCCAGGACGCCGGCTCCGGATCCCCCGAGCTCCTCGGGCAGGCACAGGCCGAGCAGCCCCGCGTCGCGGAACGCCTCGAACAGGTCTGACGGGTACTCGCCGGTCCGGTCGATCTCAGCAGCTCGCGGCTTCACCTTGTCGCGCGCGAGCTTGCGGACGGAAGACTGGAGCGCCTGCATTTCCTCGGAGAGCTCGAATGCCATGGCAGGTGACGCTACCGCGTCGGCGAGCACGGCTCGATAGACCGTCGGGCCCCGTCAGCCGGCGCCCGACCTCGCCGCGGTCAGGCAGACTTCCGGCGCTGGCGAAGGATCCGGCGACGCTCCCGCTCCGTCGCACCTCCCCAGATGCCCTCGCGCTCGCGGTGGACCAAGGCGTGCTCCAGGCACGCCTGTCGGACCGGGCACACCTCGCAGACGGCTTTCGCCGCTTCTGCCTCCGCGTCGTCGTCGGTCTCCGGGAAGAAGATCTCGACGTCGATGCCCCGGCAGGCAGCCCGCTTGCGCCACGTGGCACTCATCGAACGCACATCCTCTGGTCTGGTTGGCACTGCCGGGCCCCGGCCCGCCCGTGGGTGCCGTGACCACCCACCTGAACTCGCGGCAGAACGTCGATTATGCCGCGCCGCGGCACGGCGCGCAATGACGTGCCGCCGATGCCGCTGCTCTGGCCAGGGCGGACTCGCCCGTCAGGTGATCGGCAGCAGCTCGGCCCGCCCTTCGAGGTCGGCGCAGAGCTCTGCGCGCACCTCGGCGCCGAGCACGGCACGCGCCTCGTACTCGGGATGGCGCACCGCGAGAGCGACGGGCTCCCCTCCCGCGAAGCGCTCCTTGGCGTCGACGGAGAACGGGAAGCGGATGTAGTGCACCGCGGGGGTGACCGTCTCCCTGGTCAGTGCCTCGGCATGGGACGCTTCGGGCTCGCTGTGCACCACAGCAGCCACCGGGTCGCCCAGCTCGAAGGCAAGCTCCCTCTCCACCCCTACGAGCCGGGGGAGCCAGTGTCGAAGGTCGCGCTCGGTCGTGAGCTCGATGAACAGGGTGGCCGAGAGCTCTCCGTCGCCGGGGAGGAGGCGGTTGTACACGTCCAGCTCCTGCTGGACGCCCTCGTCCGTCACGATGTGCTCGGCACGGGCCATCTCTTGGACCTGGAAGCGCACGGTGTCGAGGCACTCGAAGACCACGGTGACGATGGGCCCGAGCGCGACGCGGCGCCGACGCTTCAGCTCGATGACGCGCCGGCGGTAGTCGTCACGCACCCGCTCGTAGGCACGGAGATCGAGGATGTCGTCGACGCCGAGCGCTCGGGCAGCCATGCCGCTCAGGAGACGGACTCCAGCCCCTTGGCGAAGCGGCCCGCATGCGACTTCTCGGCCCGCGCGAGGGTCTCGAGCCACTCGGCGATCTCCTCGAACCCCTCGTCGCGGGCGGTCTTCGCGAAGCCCGGGTACATCTCGGTGTACTCGTAGGTCTCGCCTTCGATCGCGCTCTTCAGGTTGTCCGTGGTGCTCCCGACCGGGGCCCCCGTCACGGGATCGCCGACCTCGCGCAGGAAGTCGAAGTGGCCGAACGCGTGACCGGTCTCCCCCTCGGCCACGGATCGGAAGAGGGCCGCGACGTCGGGGTAGCCCTCGACGTCAGCCTTCTGTGCGAAGTACAGGTAGCGCCGGTTCGCCTGGCTCTCGCCTGCGAACGCGGTCTTCAGGTTCTCTTCGGTCTTGGAACCCTTGAGCTGCGGCATTGCTCCTCCTTGTCTCCTTACTTGTCCTTACTTGTCCTTGCTTGACTTGCCCTTGCTTGACTTGTCCTCACGGCTTGATGGTGGCTTGCTGGCGCTGGTGGCTCGAGCGTGGTGGACGAACGGTCCGGCGGCTCCTCGGGGCTCAGGTCATGCTGCGGCACCGGCCGCAGCGCCCGCGGAAGACGACATCGCTTCGCTCCACGTCGTAGCCCTGGGCGAGGGTCGCCGGCAACCCCACCCCCGGGAAGTCGACGAAGACGTCTCGGACGTCCCCGCACACGCGGCAAACGAGATGGTGGTGGGGACGCTCGACGTTCGGGTCGAAGCGCACCGCGCCCGTCCCGACCTCGAGAGGGGCGATCTCCCCCAGCTCCTCGAGATCGTGGAGAGTCTGGTAGACGGTCTTGAGTGAGATGGAGTCCATCTCCGCACGGACGACCTCGTAGACCTTCTCCGCCGTCGGGTGGCCCTCGTTGCCCGCAAGCGCGCGGAAGATCGACTGACGCTGCGGGGTGATGTGCCGCCCGCTCGCACGGAAGAGCTGGGTCAGTTCAGCCGGGGTCCGCATCGCAGCACGATCATACCGCCAAGACTTGGCTGTTGACACCTTTTTTCGATTCGTTTCGACAGTGGGAAGAATTCGACGCTGGCTGGTGGACGGTCGCCGCCGCTGTGGCACGCTTGCCGTGATGAGCGCGTACGACCGTGCCTCTGCGCTGGCGCGGCTGGCAGCCGAGGAGCTCGACATCCCCGCGCGAGGTGGCAGGACGACGGGCGCAGGAGGGTCGTGACCGTGCCGGGCGCAGGAGGGTCGTGACCGTGCCGGGCGCAGGAGGGTCGTGACCGTGCCGGGCGCAGGAGGGTCGTGACCGTGCCGGCACCGGTCCCTCCGACGCCGATCGAAGGCGGAGCAGCACGCGCAAGTCCGCAGCTCGCCGCCCGCCCGATCGCGGTACCCGAAGCGATCCTCGACCGAGTGCGCGAGCAAGGAGGCGCCGTCGAGCTCGAGAAGGCGGCACGCGCGGAGGCCGCTCGGGACTGGTGGCCGCTCGGGATCGGCTGGGCCGCAGCCGGCCGCGTCCCGGCGATGCCGGCTGCGGTCGTACGCCCGAGCTCAGCCGCGCAGGTCGCCGAGCTCCTCGCGTCGTGCGCCCGTGAGCGTGTCCCGGTCACCGCGATGGGTGGCCGCAGCGGGGTGTGCGGCGGAGCGATCCCCCTCTACGGCGGGATCGCGCTCGACTGCACGGGGCTTACCGGGGAGGTCGAGGTGGACGAGACGTCGCTCGTCGCCGAGGTGCCTGCCGGCACTCTCGGCCGCGACCTCGTCGAGCGGCTGCGCGCCAGAGGCTCGGGGTACACGCTCGGCCACTCGCCCCAGTCCGTGGACCTGTCGACGGTGGGAGGGTGGATCGCATGCCGAAGCGCTGGCCAGTGCTCGACCAGGTACGGGAAGATCGAGGACATGGTCGTCGGCCTGGAAGTCGCGCTCGCCGACGGCCGGGTCGTGCGCACCGGCGCGAGCGCGCCGAGGGCGGCGACCGGGCCCGATCTGACGCAGCTGTTCACCGGCAGCGAGGGCGTGCTCGGTGTGATCACCCGCGCGTGGCTCCGTGTGCACCCGCTTCCGGCGGCTAGAGACCGGCTCGCCTTCGGGTTCTCGGGCTTCGACGAGGGACTCGATGCCTGCAGACGGGTGCTCCGGCGGGGGGCGACGCCCGCGGTTCTGCGCCTCTACGACCCGGTCGAGTCCGAGCGCACCTTCTCGCACCCTGACGGGTGCGTGCTCGTCGTCGCGGACGAGGCCGACGAGGAGCTGCTCGCTGCGACCCTCGCCGTCGTCAACCAGGAGTGCGCGTCAGCCGATCACCTCGACGGCTCCGTCGTCGAACGCTGGCTCTCGACGCGCAACGACACCTCCGCGCTGGCGCCGCTGTGGCGCGCGGGCATCGCCGTCGACACCGCCGAAGTCGCGGGCCGATGGGCGGCGCTGCCGGCGCTCGCCCGAGACGTCGTCGGCGTCCTCGAAGCGCTCGACGGCACGATCGCGGCGTCGGTGCACCTCTCCCACGCGTACCTCGACGGTGCGTGCCTCTACTTCACGTTCGCCGGCGGCCGCGTCCTCGACGAGGCCGCCTCGCGCGCGGCGGCCGAGCGCGAGGCGGCCGCGCCCGAGCCGCACGGACCCTTCGACGCCGAGCTCGCCGAGAGCTATTACCGGCGCGCCTGGGACGCGCTGAGCGGGGCCGTGATCGAGAGCGGGGCCGCCATCAGCCACCACCACGGCATCGGCCTCAGCCGCGGCCGCTTCCTCGCCCGGGCGCTCGGCGGCGCGTTCGACGTCCTCGTCACGCTCAAGCATGCGCTCGACCCCGCAGGGATCCTCAACCCCGGCAAGCTCGGCATCCCGACCGCGTTCGGCGAGGTTCCCTGGCCGTGACGGATGCCGTGCTGGTGGTGGACGTGGGCTCGACCAGCGTGCGCGCGGGCGTCGTCCGGCCCGACGGCGCGGTCGAGCACGGCCGTCAGGCGCCCCTCGAGACGCTCTCGCCCGCACCGGGGCTCGCCGAGCTGGACGCAGCCCGGCTGGCCGCGTCCGTCCTCGAGCTCGCCACCTCGGTCCTCGCCGAGGCCGGGCCCGTCGCCGGCGTGGGCGTCGCCACCCAGCGCGCGACGGCGCTCGTCTGGGAGCGCCACAGCGGCGCCCCCGTCGCCCCGGCGATCGGATGGCAGGACCTGCGCACGGTCCTCACCTGTCTCACGTTGCAGTCCGAGGGCATCCGCCTCGCGCCGAACATGTCCGCGACCAAGATCGCCGCGATCCTCGACGCCGTCGACCCCGGGCGCGAGCGCGCGCGAGCCGGTGAGCTGTGCGCTGGGACGGTAGACAGCTGGGTCGCGTGGACCCTCGCCGGCGGCACCCGGGGCCCCGCCGGCGGGTTGCACGTCACCGACGCGACCAACGCAGCGGTCACCGGCATGCTCGCTCCCGGGGAGACGGGATCCTGGGACGTCTGGGACCAGCGCGTCCTGGACGCGCTCGGCATCCCCGAAGCGGTCCTCCCCCGCGTCGTCGACTCCTGCGGTCGCATCGGCGAGGCGGCCGCGCTCTTCGGGTCGCCGCCGCTGTGCGCCCTGATCGGTGACCAGCAGGCCTCGTTGGTCGGCCAAGGCTGCACGCGCGCTGGCCTCGCCAAGGCGACCTTCGGCACCGGCGGGATGCTCGACTTGTGCAACGGGTCGGCACCACCGTCACGCGCGGGTCGCAATCCCCAAGGGACCTTTCCGATCGTGGCGTGGCGGCGCGGCAGCGAGCTCACGTGGGGCACCGAGGCGATCATGCTGACCGCCGGCGCGTGCGTGGACTGGCTGCGCGACGACATGGGCCTCGTCGCGACCGCCGCGGAGACCGAGGCGCTGGCCGAGTCCTGCGAGCCGACACCTGACGTCTGGTTCGTGCCCGCCCTCATGGGCATGGGCACCCCTGTGTGGGACTTCGGCGCCAGAGGCGCGCTCGTCGGGCTCACCCGCGGGTCGGGCCGCGCCCAAGTCGTTCGAGCGGTGCTCGAGGGGGTCGCGCACCGCGGGGCCGACCTGCTCGAGGCGGCCGAGGCGGACGCGGTCGCGAGCGTCCCGACGCTCCGGGTGGACGGCGGCATGAGCGCGAACCGAGTGTTCGTCCAGGCGCTGGCAGACGCCTGCGGGCGTCCCGTCGAGCTCTCACGCGAGCTCGAGGCCACGACCCTCGGCGCGGGGCTTCTCGCGGGCGTCTCCTTGGGCACGCTTGCCGGGACTGAGGAGATCGCCGACGCGTACCGCCCGAAGGCGGTCGTGGAGCCTAGGCTCTCAGAGCTGGCCCACCGGGAGTTGCGGAGCCGGTGGCTTGAGGCACGGGAGCGGGCTGCCCGCACGATCCCCGAGCTGTCGGGCATCGAGTTCTAGGGAGTCGGCGTGACCGCGTGGTCGGCTGCGACAGAGGGACCGGGCGAGGGCGACGATTTCGTCGCGCCCGCAGGACCCGTTCCGCCCGACGCCCCTGCAGCGCCAATTGCCCCCGCAGCGCCAGGTGCCCCCGCAGCGCCAGGTGCCCCGGCCGTCCGTGCCGCGCCCTGGGCGCCGCATGCGATGGATCCGTCAGCAGAGCAGCCGGAGGACGCGATGGACCTCGCCGGCGCGATGGCGCTCGCCCGCGCGCTGCGCGACGCCCTGGGCAAGGTGGTGCTCGGCGCGCCCGATGCGGTGACCGTCGCGGTCTGCGCTGCGGTGTCCGGGGGTCACCTCCTCATCGAGGACGTCCCGGGGACGGGCAAGACCGTGCTCGCGCGGACGCTTGCGACCGCGCTCGGTGCGGAGCTGTCCCGCATCCAGGGGAACACGGACCTCCTGCCGACCGACGTGACCGGGGTGTCCGTGTACTCCCCCGACCGCGGGGACTGGCGGTTCCACCCCGGGCCCGTCTTCGCTCACGTGGTCCTCCTCGACGAGCTCAACCGGACGCCGCCGAGGACCCAGTCCGCGCTGCTCGAGGCCATGGCGGAGGAGCAGGTCACCGTCGACGGGGCACGTTGGCCCCTCCCTCGCCCGTACCTCGTGATCGCCACCCAGAACCCGGGCCAGCTCGGCACCTTCCCGCTCGTCGAGAGCCAGCTCGACCGGTTCGCGCTCTCCACGCAGCTCGGCTACCCCGACGCGGAGACCGAGCTCGACCTCGCGATGGGTGAAGGCGGGCGCGACGCGCTCGACAAGCTCCGGCCGGTCTGCTCGACCGCCGAGTGGGGACGCCTCGTGGACGCGTGCGCCACGGTCCGGGTGGACCCTCAGGTTGCCGGCTACGCGGTTCGCCTCGTCCGTGCGACCAGGGACGCAGCTGGGATCCTTCTCGGCGCGAGCCCGCGCGCGACGATCACTCTCGTCCGCTCCGCACGCGCCCATGCGCTCTTGGAGGGTCGGACGTACGCGACCCCCGACGACGTCCAAGCGATCGCAGTGGCGGGACTCGCGCATCGACTGGTCACCGACGCACTTCCCGACCAGCGCGCGGGCGTCGTGCGCGACGCGCTGCGGTCGCTGCCGGCTCCCAGACCGTGACGCGGCACCGGCTTCCGCGCCCCCGCCGGGCGGCGATGCCGGTCGTCGCAAGCGCAGCAGCCCTTGGCATCTGGGGGATCGTCGCCCACGACGCAGGAGCGGGATGGGTCCAAGCCGTCGGCGCGCTGGTCGCCGGCGCGCTGGTGGTGGGGATGGTCGCGCCCGCCGTCTACGTGGCGCGGGCACGGTGCCGCGTCGTCGCGGCGCCCTACGACGCGTCGGCGGGGTTCTCGGTCACTCTCGAGGTCTGGACCAGCGCACCGGTCGAGCTCCTGCCGGTCGACCCCCCAGGCCCGGCGGCGACGACCGGGCGTCACCGCTCCGGCACGCTCGACGTCCGGCCGGAGCACCGCGGCGTGGTCGACCGGTGCACGCTGACCATCGCAAGCGCGGCGCCTTTCGGGATGCTTTGGTGGACGCGTACCGTAGTCCTCCCGCTCCCGCACCCGCTCGCCGTCGCACCGCGCGTCGGGGTGCAGGTGCACCGCTCGAGCGTTGGGCATGGCCCTGCACACACGGCGCTTGCGGGGCCGGGGCAGAGCGGCGACCCCCGGGGCGTCCGCCCCTACGAGCGCGGCGACCGGCGCACGCTCGTGCATTGGCCCGCCACCGCGCACACGGGATCGCTCATGGTGCGTGAGAACGAGCGCCCTGGGCGGCGCACGGCGGTCGTCGACGGGCGGCTCCCCTCCGACCCAGCTCGGGCAGAGCGCCAGGCAGAGCGCGTGATGGCCGACGTGCACGCGCTGCTGCGCTCCGGCGCGGACGTCGTGCTCGAGACCGTGGAGCCCGAGGGTGATGTCGTCGCAGCGGTGTCCTCGCTGCACGCGGCGGGACGACGACTCGCGCTCGCCCTCCCGCGGGTGGGAGCCCCGGTCCTCGGTGACCACGCAAAGCCAGAGCTGAGGGGTCTACCAGCGCCTCGGGCGGTCGAACCGCCGTGAGCCCGATGCTCGTTCTTCGCCGCCCCGCACAGGCGTGGCCCGCCGAGCACTCTGTCGCTCTTCGCGCGTCAGCAACCGGCGCGGTGTGCGTCGCCGTCGCGGCGTGCGCGGCCCAAGGCGAGCTCTCGCCGTGGTACGCAGCCGCCTGCGACGCGCTCGTCTGCCTAGGAAGCGTCATCTCCTACAGGCGCCGCACCCGCCCGCTGCCCCATCTGAAGGTCCTCCTCGGCGCCGCGATGCTCGCGGCGTTCGCCTGGTTCTTCGTCACGGTCTCGGCGGACGCGGCGAGCGGCGAGCTCGGAGCCGTGGACGCCCCGCTCGCCGTGCTCTTCAGCGCGATGCAGGCTGCCCACTCCTTCGACATGCCCTCGCGACGCGACCTCGGCTTCTCGCTCGCAGGATCCGCGACGCTCATCGCCGTCGCGGCGGCCCAGGCCATCGACCTCTCCTTCGGCCTCTACGTCGCGTCGTGGGCACTGCTCGCCCTCGTCGCGCTGCACGCCTCGTGGGCGTCGATGGCGGGAAGGCCAGCCGCGCACGGCCTCGGCGTCGTGACGTCGAGCGCGTCTGCGCTGCTCGTCGCGGCGCTGCTCGTGAGCTTCCTTCCGGCGCCGAGTCCGCCGGGCTTCGCTGCCAACCCCGGCCTCGGGACGGCGGCGGGCGCGATCGGAGCGAGCCAGCCGGTCCGCCTCGTCCCCGCGCCCCGCTCGGCTGGCGGGGGGTCCGCGTCGGCGAGCGGCCCGACGGGCGTCGGCGGATTTCTCGGCTTCGCCGGACCACTCGACACGGCCCTGCGCCCCGGACTCGGCAACGAAGTCGTCCTCCGCGTGCGCGCGGACCGCCCGACGTACTGGGTCGCCGAGACCTACGACACCTGGTCGGGGCGCTCTTGGACCCAAGTCGCGTCCCGCCCGTCGGTCGGTCCGCCGAGCGCGAGCGGAGGGGGCGGAGAGCGCTCGGCCGTCCTCACCGGCGGCTCCCCGTTCGTCGTCGCGCCGAGCGCGGCAACGCCCACCGAGGGGCGCGCCAGCGGGACGCCGCCTTCGGCTGGCGGCCCCGCCGACATGCAGCCGGACTACCAGACCTTCTACCTCGCCGCGCCGGCGTCGAACCTCGTGCTCCACGCCGACCAGGCGACCGCGGTGTGGATCCCGACCCGGCGGCTCTACGTCGGTGCGGACGGGACCATCCGCACTGCCCAGGCGATGGGCGCCGGGTCCGTCTACAGCGTGGCGTCCACAGTCGCGACGCCGAGCCAGGCGGAGCTCGAGAAGGCGAACGGCACCGCTGGGCTCGCAGCAGCGGTCGTCCGTCAGGACCTCCAGCTCCCCCACGCCTACCCGCGGGTGGCTGCGCTCGCCCGTCGAGTGACGGCGCACGACCCGACGGTCCTCTCGAAGATCCACGCGCTCGAGCGTTGGATCGGCACGCACACCAGGTACACGCTGCGCATTCCGCCCCTCGCACCGGGCCAGGACACGGTCGTGGAGTTCCTCTTCGGCACTCGACGGGGCTTCTGCGAGCAGATCAGCACTTCCCTCGCCGTAATGCTCCGCACGCTCGGGATCCCCGCGCGCGAGACGGTCGGCTACGTGCCCGGTCCCCTCGACCCCATCACCGGCCTCTACGACGAGGAGGCCAAGGACGCGCACGCGTGGGTACAGGTGTGGTTCCCCGGCTACGGCTGGCAGAGCTTCGACCCCACCGCCTACGTCCCGGCTGCGAACCCGTCGCCGGCGTGGACCATCGGGCACGACCTGTCCGCCACCCTCCGGCGCGTCCCGATGACCTTCGCTGCGGCCGCCGCCGGCGCGCTCGTGCTCGCTGCCCTCGTCCTCGTCCGACGCCGCCGGCGACCGCGCACCTGGAACGCGAGGGTGACGCGGGAGCTCGAACGCGCGGCGCGGCGGGCGGGTCTCGACCCTGAGCCAGGGGCGACTCTCGGCTCGATCGCTGCCGCGCTCGACTCGGTGCTCCAGCCTACGACCGGTCCGGCTGCGACCGGCGCGCCCGCGCTCGCCCCACCTCCCCCCGGACGGCCGACACGCGCTGCACGCGAGCTGGCGTCCCTCGCCGCGGGCGCGGCATGGGGCGGGGACGATGTAGCGCCGCGAGCGGGGCGGCGCTACGTGCGAGAAGCGCGCAGGATCCGACGCTCGGCACGCCGACACGCACCGCGCCCGAGCCCGGACCCAGGAGGCGGGCGGCGGACGCCTGGCCTCACCGGCCCACTTCCAGGAGCTCCACCGCCTCGTCGAAGGTCGCGCCCGCCGCGAGCAGGGGCCGGAAGGCCATGAGCTGACGGGGGCGCGAGACCGCGAGCGCCCCGCTCAGCCGCCCGCGCCGGCCGTAGACGGCGACGAACCTCCCGTCCGGCGCGTCGAGGCTCCCCTCGACCACGGCAACCTCGTCGTTCGGACCCGGGCGACCGAGGACCTGGATCCTCAGCCCATACTGGTCGGACCAGAAGTAGGGGACTGGGTCGAACGCCTCGGCGTGCGATCTGCCGGCGAGGAGGCTCCGGGCGGCGACCGAGCCCATCTGGGACGCCACCTCCCAGTGCTCGATCCGCACGGACGTCTCCTCGCCGAGGTGGTGCCAGGTCCACCGACACAGATCGCCGGCGCACACCACCCCGTCCGCGGCGAACAAGGCGGCGTCGCACACGACGCCGTCCGCGAGCTCGAGCCCCGAGTCCTCCAGCCATTCGGTGTTCGGCACCACGCCGATCCCGACGACCACGACGTCGGCGGGGAGCACCTGGCCGTCGCCCAGCGTCACCTCGTCGCGCGCACCCGAGTCGCGCGCGCGCACCGCCTCGACCGTCGCGCCGGTGCGCAGCTCCACTCCATGGCGCAGGTGCAGCGCACCGAGGGCGCCCCCGACGAGCTCCCCCAGCGCGGGCGCGAGCGGCGTCGGCAACGCCTCGAGCACCGTGACGACGCAGCCGAGCCCGACGCAGGTGGCTGCCACCTCCGAGCCGATGAAGCCCGCTCCGACCACGACGACCCTGCACCCGTGCCCTGCGTCGATGATGGCCGTGTGCAGCCGCTCGCAGTCGTCCAGCGTGCGCAGGACCACCACTCCATCCGGCGAGTCGACGCCACCCAGCCGGCGCGGCCGCGCGCCGGTCGCGACGACCACGCCGTCCGCCTCGAGCACCGTCCCGTCGTCGAGGGTCACACGACGCGCCGACGCGTCGAGCGCCTCCGCGCGCCGCCCCAGGCGGATGTCGATCCCGAGCTCCTCCATCCGAGGGCGACCCGCGAGCAGCGTGCGCTCCGGCGGCCAGGTCCCCGCAAGCACTTGCTTGGAGAGCGGGGGCCGATCGTAGGGGTAGTGGACCTCGTCGCCCACCATCACGAGCGATCCGGTGAAGCCGCCCTCACGGAGCTCCTCGGCGGCGCGCAGGCCCGCGAGCGACGCTCCTACGACGACGACCGAGCCGTCACGAGGGAGGGGTCCCCCGGCCGACGCTGCGCTCATCGTGCGAACATGGCCATCCACTCCTGCGCCGATCGTGGGCGCAGCACGGCGTTCGTCCGGCGCGTCTCGCCCATCGGGGCGGAAGGCTCCTCCGAGTAACGGTGACCTGGGTACACGAGGGTGTCGTCGGGCACCTTCGCCAGCCGCTGCGTGAGCGACTCGTAGAGCGCTGCGGGGTCCCCGCCGGGCAGGTCGGTCCTCCCACAGCCCTGAAGGAAGAGCGTGTCGCCGGACACGAGCTTGCCCCCGACGAGGAAGCACTGGCTCCCAGGGGTGTGGCCCGGGGTGTGCACCAGCTCGACCGCGACCTCCCCCGCCATGACGACGTCGCCGCTTTCGTGGGGGATCAGGTCGCCTTCGCCCACACCGGTCGCGCGCACGACCCAGGGAAGCTCGGCGCGCTGGACGTGGACAGGCACCGGCACGCGTTCGAGCAATGCCGCGATGCCCTCGACGTCCACGCCCATGGCGGATCCGCCGACATGGTCGAAGTGGTAGTGGGTGGCGAGCACCCCTGCGCAGCGCATCCCGTCGGCCTCCAGGGTGTCGAAAAGCTCGCCCACGCGGTAGGCGGGGTCGACGAGGAGCGCTTCGCCGGTCATCTTGTCGCCGATCGCGTAGACGAAGTTGACCATCTGGCGCGCGACCGGGTCGTCGCGGGCGAAGTCACTTCCGGACAGGAGCTGGCGGAAATAAAGACGGTCCGAGGTCTGCAGCTGGCTCGTCATCCGGTCCTCGTCATCAGATCGTCCATGCCGCGTCGTCAGAACAGCCCGGGTGCGCCGTCGGCGCTTTCACCGCCGGCCCCCTCTACGACCTCCTCCTCCTCCTCCTCGCCGCCCGCTGCGTCCTCGAGCACGGCAGTGAGACGGGGCACGAGCTGCTCCACCTGCATGCGCGTCCGGCGAAGCCGCGCGTCGAGCTCCTCGATGATCGCGGTCGCGCGGACGAGCCGGGCTACCAGCTGGTCGACGTCGACCTCCCGACCTTCGAAGAACGCGACGATCGAGTCCAGCTCTTCGCTCGCCTCGGTGTAGCTCATGTCCTCGACCGGACGGCCGGGGGCACCCGTCTCCTCGTCCATGAACGCTCCCATCACGCCTCCACTCGCTCGTGTCCACGCGCACGCGCCTCGGCATCGCGGCGCGCCACACCCGTGCCGTCCGTGCCGTCCGTGCCGTCCGTGACGTCCGTCACCGATCCGACGTACCCGTCGGCGAACCGGGTCACGAGACGTCGTCCCGGTCCGACCTCATGGGCATGACGCACCACGTGCCCGTGCTCGTCGAGCGTGAGCGTGTAGCCGCGCTCGAGCTGGCGTTCGACGTCATAGGCGGCAAGCAGCCGGCGCCATGCGACGAGCCGGTCCTGCGAGTGCTCGACCCTCGCCTCAGCGAGCGGCGCGACGCGTGCACCGCGACGGACGATCGAGCTCCACGCCTCGTCGACCAGTCGTGGCGCGCTTCGCCCGATGGTCGCTCCGCACCGGATGACGTGCTCGCGCTGGCGGTCGAGGAGGTGACGCGCCATCGCGCAGAGCCGCGCCCGGGCCGCGTCGTGCTCGCGTCGGGAGCTGGCGAGCGCCTCCGCCGAGCGCCGGGAAAGAAGGGCCGCAGGCGCCGAGACGGAGGACTCCCACCACGTCTGCACCCGCTGAACAAGCTCCCTTCCGCACTCGGTGGGGGTGATGCAGGCGCGGTTCGCGACGACGTCGGCGACGGACTCGTCGCCGGTGTGGCCGATCCCCGTCCACACCGGGACAGGTGACCCGGCGACTGCCCGGGCCACTGGCTCGGCGTCGAACGCTGCGAGGTCGGCCTTGGACCCCCCGCCGCGCACCACCACGATGAGGTCGAGACCCGACGGCCCGAGGGCAAAGAGCCGTCGCAACGCCGCGCTGATTGCCGCCGGAGCGGCTGCACCCTGCACCGTCGCCGGGGCCACCTGCACCGAGAAGGCGAACCCCGATACGGCGAGCTGGCCGACGAAGTCTCGGTAGCCCTCCGTTCCAGGGCTCGCTACGAGGCCGATGCGCAGTGGCACCTCGGGGACGGCCAGCGCGCGGTTGCGCGTGAGCAGCCCTTCGGCCTCGAGAGCCCGGATGAGCGCGGCGCGCGCCGCGGCCAGGCGCCCGAGCAGGGCGGTGACATCGAGCTCCTGGAGAATGAAGCCGATCTCGGCCTTGGGTCTGTAGAAGTCGAGCGTGCCGCGCAGCACGACCACCATGCCAGGCTGAAGCTCGATCCCCTCGTCGGCGAGCGTCGCCCGCAGCGGTCCCCAGGTGGACTGCCAGCACTTGACCTTGAGCACGGGCGCCTGGCGGTCCCGGGCTGACTCGGGGTCGACGAGGTCGATGTAGCAGTGGCCCTGCCCCGCACGCTGGGCGGAGACATTCTGGATCTCGCCGCGGACCCACAATGTGCGCCTGCGGGGGAACGCGCGCTCGAGCGCGCCTTGGACCTCGTCGTAGAGGTCGGTGATCGTGAGCGCGTCGGCATGCTCGCCACCGAGGAGCTCCCCGGGACCTTGTGCCATGGGACCCACCATAGCGAGGAGGTGTGCCTGCCTCGGAGGTCATCCGAGGCTTCTTTGGAACGCCGGGCCGGCGCGAAGCGGGCGCGGCACCACCGGGTACCTGGCAGAATGGGGGCGACGGTGAGTCGGCCGGGTGGCCGCGGCTCGGGTCGTGCTTCGTGCGCGGCACCGGGTCGAGGAAGGTCGGGACTCCGCAGGGCAGGGTGCTGGCTAACGGCCAGTCGGGGCGACCCGAAGGACAGTGCCACAGAGAGCAGACCGCCGATGGCGGGCTCCGGCCCGCACAGGCAAGGGTGAAACGGTGCGGCAAGAGCGCACCAGCGGTCCGGGTGACCGGACCGGCTCGGTAAACCCCACCCGGAGCAAGGCCAAGCGAGGGACACGGGCGGCCCGTCCGCCCCACGAGGGGCAGTCCCCAGGTAGGCCGCGTAGATGGATGGCCACCCACGCCTCTTCGAGGCTGGACAGAATCCCGCCTACAGGCCGGCTCACCGTCGCTCGACACCCGCGGCGGTCCGCCGCGCGCCTGCCGCCGCGCGCCTGCCGCCGCGCGCCTGCCGCACGCCGACGCAGCGGAAGTAGCGTGGCGTGCCGA
>JAKBTL010000035.1 GCA_021844425.1 Actinomycetes bacterium
GCTGCAGACTTCGCCGCTGCAGTCTTGGTCGCAGCCGCCTTCTTGGCCGCGGCCGCCTTGGTCGCAGCAGTCTTCTTCGCCGCTGCAGTCTTGGTCGCAGCCGCCTTCTTCGCCGGCGCCGCGGGCGCCCGGGCCGCGGTGGTCGCGGCCTTCTTCGCGCCGGCTGCCTTCTTGGCAGTCGCCGTCGCTCCGCTCCCGCCGTGTGGTCTCGCCGTTCGGGTCCCGGCGCCCGGGGCCACGTCGTAGACGACTCGCCGGCCTGCCTCCGCCGTGCGCCGCATGACTTCTGCAGCCTGGTGGGCGAGGTCCTCGGGGTCGAGCCCCAACGCCTGCAGCTGCTTGGACACCTCGCTGCGCACGATGTCGACCAGGTCCCCCGCAGCGTCGCGACCGCGCTCTACGAGCTCGTCCACCCACTGCTGCGCCTGCGCGCGCTGTACGTCCCCGCCGCCCTTCAGCTCCTTCACGAGCTCCTCCGCCCGCGCACGGGTGATCTCTCCGAGGGCGGCTGCCGCCTCGAGGTACCTGCGATATCGGTCGTTGCGGGGCATGACCAAACCGTAATGGCCAATCCGGCGCGCCACAACGGCTCCTCGCGACGTCCTCAGCGCGCTCCCTGGGCGCCGCGGGTCGCGGCCTCGGCGACGGCACGAAGGTCGTCTCCCACGAAGTCCGGCGCGGGGTCGAGGTCGTCGCTGACCCGTGCGGTGACCCCGGAGAGCACGAGGGCGAAGGGAACGCCGAGACGGCGAGCCAGAGCGCCGTCCGTCGAGGGCCGGTCGCCGACCACCGCCGCGACGCGCGCCACGCGCTCGCCGATGAGCGCAGCAAGCGGCTCATGAGGCTTCCCCGCCACCGCTGGCTTGGCGCCCGCCGCGGTGGCGACCGCCGCGAGGATCGAACCGGTGCCGGGGAGGAGGCCGTCGGCGGTGGGCAGCACGGGGTCCTCGTTGGTGCCGATCAGCCGCGCCCCCGCGCGCACCGCGTCGGACGCACGAGCGAGCACGTCGTAGTCGAAGCGCTTCGTGTAGCCGACGACGACCGCGTCGAAGACGGTGGCGCCGGGGACGGGGCCGTCCGCCGCCCGGGCGGCGTGCACGCCCCGCGAGGCGAGCGCCTCCATGAGCCCGTCGTCGCCGACGACGAGCGCGTGCCCGCCCGCTTCGAGCATCGCGGCTGCCGCCATGCCCGACGTGACGATCTCGTCGCGCCCGGCAGAGATCCCCGCGACCCGGAGGCGTTCGATCAGCTCCTCCAGCGTCGGGGACGAGTTGTTCGACGCGAACAGCACGTGCCCGCCCGCGCCGCGCAAGAGCGTGACCGCGTCGCCGGCACCGGCAATGGGCGCCCCTCCGCGCCAGACCACGCCGTCGAGATCGATCACCCATGCGGCGCCGTCCCCCACGCGAGGGAGCCGTCCAGCTGCGTCGTCAGGCACGCCGGGGGAACTTACCTGCATGCAGCTTCTGCGGCCCCCTCGGGCGGGCGCGCAGCCCCTCTGCGGGCGCGCAGCCCCTCTGCGAGTGGCAGCTCTTCTGCGAGTGGCAGCTCTTCTGCGAGTGGCAGGCTTGGCCGGTGCGCCCGACCACCGTGTGCCGCCTTGCCGACCGGCTGCGGGTCAGAGGCGGCCTGCTGCGGCTCGGAGGGACGGGGACGACGCGGTGACCCGGGTGGTCGCGCTCGGAGGAGGGCACGGCACGGCGGCGACGCTGCGGGCCGCCCGACGCTACGCCACCGAGATCACGGCGATCGTCTCGGTGGCCGACGACGGCGGCTCCACCGGGAGGCTCCGCGAGCAGCTCGACGTCGTCGCGCTGGGCGACCTGCGCAAGTGCCTGGTCGCGCTCGCCGCGGAAGGCTCGGTGCTCGCACGCGCCTTCGAGCACCGTTTCGCCGAAGGAGACCTCGCAGGCCACGCGGTCGGCAACATCGTGCTGGCCGGCATGCTCGAGGCGGCAGGCGGCCTCGTGGCAGGGATCGACGAGACCGCAGCGCTCCTCTCCGCCGCCGGGCGAGTCCTGCCGGCGACGGTCGACCGTGTGGCGCTGAAAGCGATCGGGGCCGGCGGCGAGGTGAACGGCCAAGTGGCCGTCTCGAACGCAGGGCGCATCGAGCGGGTGTCGCTCGTCCCCGAGGGCTGCGCCCCGCCGGACGAGGCGGTCGGCGCGATCGAGGCTGCGGACCAGATCGTCATCGGACCCGGCTCCCTCTACACGAGCGTGCTCGCTGCGGCCGCGGTCGGCCCCATCGCCCGGGCGATCTCCGGCGCCAGGGCTCAGCGGGTCTACGTGTGCAACCTCAGGCCGCAGATCCCCGAGACCGAGGGCTACAGCGTGGCCGACCACGTTGCCGCGCTCGAGCGCCACGGCGTTGCGGTCGACGTCGTGCTCTGGGACCCGTCCATGGGGATGGAGGTGGGCGAGGCGGGGGTGCGGGTCGTGGCGCGACCGCTCGCCAGCCCGAGCCGACCGGTCCACGACCCGGTGAGACTGGCGGCGGCCCTCTCCGACCTGCTGGGATCGGATGGGCCCTGCAGGCATCGGGAAGGACCTGCCGACGTCGACGCGGGTACGGGCAGCACGGTTGGGTAAGAACGGGAAGGGGCAGGGCCGCAGAAGAGATGGGCGAACCACACGCGCGGAGCAGGCCTGACGCGGCGGGAGCGCACCTGGGACGAGCGACGAGGAGCGAGACGGCATGACGGTACGAGTCGGGATCAACGGGTTCGGACGAATAGGCCGGAGCTTCGTGCGGGCGATCGTGGATCGCTCGGCGGACATCGAGGTGGTCGCGCTGAACGACCTCACGTCGGCCGAGACCAACGCGCACCTGCTGCGCCACGACTCGACCCAGGGCCGCTTCGACGCCCGCGTCGCGGTGGAGGGCGACGAGCTCGTCGTCGGCGAGCGCCGGATCAAGGTGCTCGCCGAGCGCGACCCGGCCAACCTCCCATGGAAGCAGCTCGGCGCGGACGTGGTGCTCGAGTCGACGGGACGCTTCACTTCGCGCGAGGAGGCCGCCGTGCACCTCGACGTCGGTGCGACGCGGGTGGTCGTCTCCGCACCCTGCTCCGGCGCCGACGCCACGTTCGTCGTCGGGGTGAACGACCAGGCGTTCGACCCGACAGCCCACTTCGTGGTGTCCAACGCGTCGTGCACGACCAATTGCTTCGTGCCCATGGTGAAGGTGATCGACGACGCCTTCGGGATCGTCACGGGCCTCATGACGACGGTCCATGCCTACACGAACGACCAGAACCTCCTCGACCTCACCCACAAGGACCTGCGCCGCGCGCGTGCTGCCGCGGTGAACATCGTCCCCGCCTCCACCGGGGCGGCACGGTCGACCGGCGAGGTCCTCCCGCAGATGGCCGGGAAGCTCGACGGCCAGGCGCTGCGCGTGCCGGTGCCCGTCGGCTCGATCACCGACTTCAGCGTCGTCGTGGGCAGGGCCGTGACCGTCGATGACGTGAAGGCCGCCTTCGCGGCCGCAGCGTCGGCGCCGCCCCTCGAGGGCATCGTGGAGTACAGCGACGAGCCCATCGTCTCCTCGGACATCGTGGGAAATCCTGCGTCGTGCATCTTCGACGCGCCGCTCACCATGGTCCAGCGCTTCGACGACGAACGCACGCTGGTCAAGGTGCAGGGCTGGTACGACAACGAGTGGGGCTACGCGAACCGCTTGGTCGACCTCGTGTCCGTCGTGGGCTCTGCGGCGACGTCCCGGTCGAAGTGACCACGCCGGCGCCGGCGTCCCCCGCGACGGGGCTCCCGCGGCTCGAGGGCCTCCCAGACGTGCGCGGGCGCCGCGTGCTGGTGAGGGTCGACTTCAACGTCCCGCTGGAGGCCGACCCTGCGGCACCGAGGTCGCGGCGAGTAGCCGACGACTACCGCATCCGCACCGCGCTCCCCACGCTGCGCTGGCTCCTCGACCACGGGGCGCACGTCACCGCCTGCAGCCACCTCGGGCGGCCGAAGGGGGCTCCCGACCCGAGCCTCGACATGGAGCCCGTGCGCGCCCGGCTCGAAGAGCTCGCGCCCGGCGTGCGGCTCATGGAGAACCTCCGCTTCTCCCCCGGTGAGACCGCGAACGACCCGGCGTTCGTCGACGAGCTCGTCGAGGGCCAGGACGCGTACGTGAACGAGGCGTTCGGCGCGTCGCACCGCGCCCACGCCTCGATCGTCGGCCCCCCGGCACGGCTGCCGAGCGCGGCCGGACGCCAGCTCCAGCGCGAGGTGGAGGTCCTCGGGCACCTTCTCGGCGCACCGGAACGGCCGTTCGTCGCCGTGCTCGGCGGCGCGAAGGTGGCGGACAAGCTCGGCGTGCTCGAGACGCTCGCCGAGAAGGTCGACGTGCTCTGCATCGGCGGCGCGATGGCGTTCACCTTCCTCGCCGCCACCGGCCACGACGTCGGCGACTCCCTGGTCGACTTGGACCTCGTGGAGTCCTGCAAGAGGCTGCTCGCGTCGAGCACGGAGATCCTCCTTCCCGTCGACGTCGTGACGCTGGCGAGCGGGGCCCCGGTCGGCGCAGCCGCACGGGTCCCGCATGGCGCAGCAGGCGCTGGGGCCACCCGGGTCGTCGGCCGGGACGTGCCCGACGGCTGGCGCGGGCTCGACATCGGGCCGAGGACCGCAGCCGCGTTCGGCGACGTCGTCGCCGGCGCCGCCACGGTCTTTTGGAACGGGCCGCTCGGCGTGACCGAGGACGAGCGGTTCGTCGCCGGGACGCACCAGGTCGCCGAAGCGGTCGCCTCATCGGGCGGCTTCAGCGTCGTCGGCGGCGGCGACAGCGTCGCCGCGCTGCGCCACCTCGGGCTCGCCGACCGGGTCGGCTTCCTCTCGACTGGCGGCGGGGCCTCGCTCGAGCTGCTGGAGAAGGGCGACCTCCCCGGGCTCGCAGCGCTGCGCGCGGCGCCCGAGGCCCGAGCCTCGTGAGCCGATGACGCCCTCCTCCCCCGACACCGCGCCGACGCGGCGCCCGCTCGTGAGCGGCAACTGGAAGATGCACCACGACCACATCGAGGCCCTGCACACCGTGCGCGACCTCGGCCTTCGGCTGAAGCCCGAGGACATCGCCCAGGTGGACGTGACGCTCCACCCGCCGTTCACCGATCTGCGCACGGTCCAGACGCTGCTCGAGGGAGAGTCGATCCCCGTCGCCCTCGGCGCGCAGCACTGCAACGACCACGACCGCGGCGCCTACACCGGCGAGGTGAGCCCGCAGATGCTCGCCCGCCTCGGCGTCCGCTACGTGCTGGTCGGGCACTCCGAGCGGCGCCAGCACTTCGCGATGAGCGACGACCTGGTGGCGGCGACGCTACGCGCGGTCCTTCGCCACGAGATGACCCCCGTCCTCTGCGTGGGCGAGACCGAGGAGGAGCGAGCGGCCGGCCTGACCGAGGAGCGGCTGAGCTCGCAGCTCGACGCGGCGCTGCGCGGGCTCGACCCCTCCCAGGTGGCCGGCATGGTCGTCGCCTACGAGCCGATCTGGGCGATCGGCACCGGCAGGGCGGCGACCTCCGTCGACGCCGAGGACGCGTGCCTGTTCGTCCGTGAGACGCTGCGTGCGCTCGCAGGCCCCGAGGCCGCGCAGTCGGTCCGGGTGCAGTACGGCGGGTCGGTGAACCCGGAGAACGCGGCCGACCTCATGGCCGAGCCAGACGTCGACGGGCTCCTCGTCGGCGGCGCCAGCCTCGACGCAGCCACCTTCCTCGAGATCGTCCGGGCGAGCCGCCCTGCCGGCCCGCGCCGGCGAGGCTGAGCCGCGCGGCCAAGCCGCGCGGCCAAGCCGAGGAGCGCCTGCTAGCGTTGCGTTCCCGTCGCACGGCCCGTCCCGCGCGAGCGAGCAGGACCGCACGCCTGAAGGAGCTGACCCGGTGCTGACCTGGCTGTACATCGTCATCGAGGTGCTCTCGGCCGTCGGGCTCGTCTTCCTCATCCTCATGCACAGCGGCAGAGGAGGCGGACTGTCCGACATGTTCGGCGGCAGCGTCGGCGCGGCGGCCTCCGGTTCCACCGTGGTCGAGCGCAATCTCGACCGGATCACGGTGACGGTGGCGGTCATCTTCGCCCTCACGACGCTCACGCTGGACCTCCGACTGCAGTGACGCGCCCGGGCAGCGGCCCGGGCCTGGGGCGCCGGGCAGCCCGCCTCGCAGCCGCGCTCGCAGCGCTGGCAGGAAGCGGCGTCCTCGGCGCCGCGCTCTGGGGCGCTCCCGGGACCTCAGCCGCGACGCGCACGAGCACGTCGACGACCGTCGCTCCGTGGGTCCCGGGAACAGGCGGCACCGTCACCGTCGGGATCGACCAGGCGCCGACCGGCTGCAACCCGAACACCGCCTCGGGAGACACCTGGGCGGATCGCCTCCTTCTCGAACCGGTCCTGCCGAGCGCCTTCACCGTCAACTCGAACGACCAACCGGTCTACAACCCGGCGCTGATCACCCAGGCCGAGCTCCAGAGCACCACCCCCGAGACCGTCGTCTACACGATCAACCCGCGCGCCGTGTGGTCCGACGGCAAGCCGGTGACGGCGGAGGACTTCGTCTACACGTGGCTCGAAGAGCGCGGCACAAGCGGCCCCGTCGGCGCGGTGACGAAGCCGGCGACGGCAGGTGCCGCGGCGAAAGCCGGGACAGCGCCGGCGTCTGCCACAGCTCCTGCCCCCGGCGCCACGACAGCGCCAGGGAGCACAACGCTGCCTGGCGCAACAGGCACGACAGGGCCCGCGCTCGGCTACCGGCAGATCGCGTCGGTCACGCCCAGCGGGAAGGGGCGGACGGTCACCGTCGTCTTCAAGAGGCCGTACGCGGACTGGCAGTCGCTCTTCGACTACCTCTTGCCTGCCCACGTGCTCGAGAAGACCGGATGGAACCCGGCCTGCAGCACCCTCGACCCCTCCATCGACCTGTCAGCAGGCCCATACGTGCTGACGAAGGTCGTGCCCGGGAAGGAGGTCGTCCTCGTCCGCAACGCCAAGTGGTGGGAGCAGCTGCCGCCGCTCCAGAGGATCGTCGTGCGCATCGCGTCGGGGCCCTCGCAGCTCGCCCGGTGGCTCGCCCACGGCACCGTCGAGGTCGCGCTGCCGAGCGGCTACGACCAACGCTTCCTCCAGTCGGTCTCCTCGCAGCCGGGTCTCATCAGCCAGGTCCAGCCGTCGACGACACTGCTCCAGCTCGAGCTCTCCACCACCTCGCCGGACACCGCGTCGTTGGACCTGCGGCTCGCCATCGCCCACGCGATCGACCGCCAGAGCCTCGTCAACCAGGTCGTCGGCTGGACGGACTCTGCGATCGTCCCCGCCGCGAGCCTTCTGTTCACCCAGACCCAGCAGGGCTACCCGGGCCACAGGCCTCCGCCCCTGCAGGTGAGCGGCCAGCCCGGGTACACCGGGACGACGGTGCCGAAGACGTCGCCGACAGCGACACCCTTCCCGCCGGGCGCCGACCTCGCAGCCACCTCGCGTCTCCTCGCCGCATCCGGGTTGCTGCGGGTCGGAAAAGGCCCGTGGACGTTGCTCACAGGCACGCCTCTCGCCCTGCGCATTGCTGTCGACGTCGGCGATCCCTGGGCGAGCGCAGCCGCGCCCGTCCTCGTGCGCCAGCTCGACGCTGCGGGCCTCCCGGTCAGCGTGGTGGACGCCCCGAGCGCCCAGGCCGCAGGGCTCGACCTCGCCGGAGGAGCGGCCGACATGGCGCTATTGCCCATGCACTCGAGCCCCTACCCGAGCCAGGCGATCGCGTGGTACACGCCGTTGCTGGGCGCCCCCGGCACGGGCGGATCGCAGGACTGGTCGAACTTCGACGACCCGACAGTCGACGCGCTGCTCGAGAAGGCCTCCGGGCAGCTGAACCCCGTCGACGCGTTCCCGCTCTACGCACAGGTGGACGCTGCGCTCTGGCAGCAGATGGTCGCCCTGCCGCTCTTCACCCAGCCAGTCGTCCTCGCATGGTCGGGCCGCACCGCGGGCGTCTCCCCGAACCCCGACGGCCCCTCTCTGCTCTGGGCGGTGCAGAACTGGGCCATCCGCGTGCCACCGACAAGCCCGAAGGCGCAGCCGTGACAGCGGGCGGGGTCGCTTCCTCGCTGGCGGCGTGTGCAGGAGCCCGCGATAGGATCGCTTCCCACGTCGGAGTGGCGGAATAGGCAGACGCGCCAGCTTGAGGGGCTGGTGACCGCAAGGTCGTGGGGGTTCAAGTCCCCCCTCCGACACCAACAACCGGGAACGTTCCCCGAAATCCCCGCTCCCCGTCGCGTCCCCGGCTGAGCAGGCCGAAGAGGCCGAGGAGGGCCCTGAGCGTCTCAGGGTGGTGCACCCGCTGGCGCCGGCGATTGCGCCGGGCGCCGACCCTCGGACCAGTGCCGAGGTGCCCTACGACACCTCCCAGCGGAGCCGCCACCGGGTCGGCCAGCTCCGGCCGGTGCCACCCGACGCCCATCCGCCGCTCCCCATCACCCCCGCCTATGGGGCACGCCTCGAGCCGGCGCACCCGGGCCGTGCGCCCGGCGAGGTCGTGCACGTCGAGACCGCCTACCACGGGGCCGTCCCCTCGATCCGGCGTCTCGACGACTCGGGGAGGATCCTCTTGGCCGACGTCGCGACGGTCCTCGGCTGGAGCCCGGGCGAGGGCGCTCAGCGTCACGACGGGGCCGGGGCACTGGGCGACGCTGCGGGCGGCGGGACGGGCCGCCTGCGCCTCGGACCGGCGCCTCGTTCACCTCGACGCAAAGGGCCGCCTCGTCGTCCCGACGGGCGTGCGCCTCTTCCTCGACGCAGGACCCGGCACCGAGGTCGTCGCCCGCGTCGACGCCGAGGGCGCCAGCCTCTCCCTCGCCCACGCCTCGCTCCTCGCCCGGGCACTCGACGCTCTGGAGCGCCTCGAGGCGGCGCCACACCTCGAGGCGGCCGGCCGCGTGTCTGCGCACGGGACCGGGGCCCGCGCGCTCGCCGATTGCCCCGGTGAGGGCGGCCCGGACGGTCAGCTCGCCCACCGACCCCAAGGAGGACGACGATGACCACGACCACCCTCACCGACGAGGAGCGTCGGCCCTTCAGGGCCCAGCTCTTCTTGGAGCAACTCGAGGCCGCCGGCCTCTCCCCTGCCGACCTCGTCAGCCTCCAAGTCGCTGGCGCCCTCCCGGACCGGGTCAGCTCCGCCGACTTCCTCGCCAAGGTCCGCGTCGCGGCGCCACCTGGCTCCGCCCACGTCTACGGCACCTACTGGGACCTGCTCACAGAGGGGCTCACCCACCTCTGCGGCTGCTTCTGCGAGGAATGCCTCGGGGTGTTCGGGCGCTTCGACCCCGACGGGGAGCCCCTCTCCTGCCCGTGTGGGACCGAAGGGTGCTGCGGCTGCGCCAAGCGCCACTTCTTCCACCCTGACGTGGCAAGTTGCGCCGTCCGCTACGAGGGCATCGGGGACAAGACGCTTGCTGCGGTGACCCGGCTCGACATCGAGACGGCCCAGCGCTGGGCACAGACCCGGGCCCAGAAGCGCTGGGCCACCCGCAACAACCAGCGCGCCGCTCGTGGCCGCGCCCAGTTCGACCACACCGGCAAGTCGGCCGTCGAGCACGTGCGGCGCGCCGCGAGCTTCGTGTTCACCCGGGCGCTCGAAGACCCATCGACCGGCGTGCGGGCGAACGTCGCGCTCCAAGCCCCCGAGCCCGCCCGCCCGACGTCGGCATCACGTGCCTACACCGAGGTCCAGCTCGCCGAGCTGTGGGACGCGATCTTCACGACCGGGGGCGACGATCCCGAGCTCGACATGCTCATCGTCTGGTTCCACCTGGAGACCCGGGCGCGCCGGGGCGGCGCGATCCGCCTTTCGATCGGCGACCTCGACCTCGGCCAGCGGTACGCGAAGCTCGTCGAGAAGAACGACAAGGTCGACTGGCAACCGATGTCGGCCGAGCTCCAGCGGAGCCTCATCGGCCACGCCGTCGAAAGCGGCGATGTGGTGGCCTGGACGGCGCCGGGGCTCGATCCGAGGGCGATCACCGTCGACGACGTGGTCGCAGGCCGGGCGCGCCTGCGCCCCGATCAGCCCGTCTTCTACTACCGGCCCAGCAAGGAGCAGCGTGCCGATGGCACCGTCGTCCTCGTGCCCCACCCCCTCACCCGGCGCCGGTACAACACGCTGTGGGACCGCATCTGCCGGCACCTTCCCTGGGCGGACCAGATGCACGCGCGCCCCCACGACCTATGCAAGCTCGGCGGCGAGTTCGTCGAGCGCGCCTGCGGCTACGCGATCGCCAAGGCCTGGCTGCGCCACAGGGACCGCGACCGAGACACGACGCTCCTGTACACGAAGGCCAGGCCCGAGGAGGTCGCAAGGGCCTTCGAGCTCCTGGGCGGTCGGAACCACCCGTTGGCCGAGGGTGCCCTGCGCACCCCTGGGCAGAAATGAGCGCACGCCCCTTGAACCTGAGAAGGGGTGTTCGCACAAAAAGGCGGGCTCCGGTCGCACAAAAGCCGGCTCGGAGTGCCACCGCTGGTCGCACCGGAGACGGCACCCAGGAGAGGGGGCGGCACCCCCTCGGCGACTGCCATGAGAGTGCCGCATCGCACAGTTGTTGGTGATGGCCCCTCATCCGGTACCGCAGAGAGGACTCCCGAGCGACTACGGCGAGGTCCTGTCGCGGCTGAAGGAGCAGATCCGCTCGGCGCAGTTGCGCGCCCACAGGGCAGTCAACACCGAGCTCATCAAGCTCTACTGGTTCATCGGCAAGACGATTCTCGGTCGTCAGGAAGCCGAGGGATGGGGTGCCGGGGTGATCAATAACCTGGCTGACGACCTGCACAGGGAGTTCCCTGAGATGCGGGGCCTGTCGCGTCGCAACCTGCACTACATGCGAGCCTTCGCCGATGCGTGGCCGGAGATTGTGCAGCAGGCTGCTGCACAATTGCCCTGGGGGCACATCATGGTCCTACTCGACCGCGTCGAGGTCCAGGCAACCCGGGAATGGTACGCGGCTGAAGCGGTACGAAATGGCTGGTCACGGGCGGTTTTGCTGAATATGGTCAAGTCCCAGCTGCACCTACGCGCCGGAGCCGCGCCGTCCAACTTCGCAGACGTGCTGGCGCCTGCGGACTCCGAGCTCGTCGAGCAGCTGGTGAAGGACCCGTACAACTTCGAGTTCCTGAGCTTGTCGGAAAAGGTAGCCGAGCGCACGCTCGAGGATGCCCTGGTCGAGCGGCTCAAGACATTCTTGCTCGAGCTCGGCCACGGGTTCGCCTTCGTCGGGCGGCAGGTCCCACTCACAGTCGACGGCGATGAGTTCTTCGTGGACTTGCTCTTCTACCACTACGTCAGCCACCGCTTCGTCGTGGTGGAGCTGAAGGTCGAGAGCTTCGTGCCAGAGTACGCGGGAAAGCTGAACTTCTACGTCAACGTCGTGCACGAC
>JAKBTL010000109.1 GCA_021844425.1 Actinomycetes bacterium
GCCGCGAACGCGCTGTCGTGGGCGGTGAAGGAGATGGAGCGTCGCTATGACCTGCTCGCCGAGCACGGGATGCGAGACATCGCCGGCTACCACGACGCGCTGGCACGCGGCGAGCTGCAGCCGCCGGACGGACCGTCGCTCGCCGCCGAGCTGGCGGCGGTGGCGGCGCGGGCCCGCGCCGCAGCACTGGGCGCTGATGCGCGTGCCGACGGGCTCTCCGACGAGCACCCCGGCCGACCCTCGGGGAACCGCACAGACGCAGGAGACGTGCACGACCGGGCGCACGCGGGCGAGGACGGCGCAGGCGTCGAGGATGGGGTCGGCGTCGAACAGGCCGTGGGCGCAGAGGATGTCGTGGGCGCAGAGCGGGCCGTGGGCGCAGAGGATGCCGTGGGCGCCGATCGGGCCGTGGGCGCCGATCGGGCCGTGGGCGCCGAGGATGGCACTTTGGACGCACCGGGTCCCGAGCGGCTCCCGTTCGTCCTCGTCGTCGTCGACGAGCTGAACGACCTCATGATGGTCGCTGCTCGAGACGTCGAGGAGTCGGTGTGCCGCATCGCCCAGATGGCACGGGCGGTCGGGATCCATCTCGTGCTGGCGACCCAGCGACCCTCCGTCGACGTCATCACGGGCGTGATCAAGGCCAATATTCCGAGCCGAATGGCCTTCTCTGTGTCCTCGCTCGCCGACAGCCGCGTGATCCTCGACCAGCCTGGCGCCGAGCGGCTCGTGGGCAAGGGCGACATGCTGCTGCTGACCGCCTCGTCGAGCGTCCCGAGACGCCTGCAGGCTCCCTGGGTGTCCGAGGACGAGGTGCGTGCGGTGGTGGGCCATTGGCGCCGCCAGGGCAGGGTGACCGAGCCGGTCGTCGGCATCCAAGGGGTCGACGACGGCCCCGCAGGCAGCTCGCCCTTCGCGGAGGACGACGACGAGCTGCTCGAGACGGCGCTGCAGCTCGTCGTCCGCTCCCAGCTCGGCTCGACGTCGATGCTGCAGCGCAAGCTTCGGGTCGGGTTCGCGCGCGCGGGCCGGATCATGGACCTCCTCGAACGCCGGGGGGTGGTCGGACCGTCGGAGGGATCCAAGGCCCGGGCGGTGCTGATGACGCCCGAGGAATTGGACTCCCGCCCCCGATAGCCTGTGCCGCCGTGAGCTTGGCGCCGACGAGCCCTCGGCCACCACGTGACGTTCTGCTCGGAGCGAGCGGTCGGCTCGCGCGCGGGCGCCGGGCTGGACGCCGCCGCTTTCTGCGGCTCCTGCGCACGGCGTCGGTCGTCGCTGCGCTCGCGGCGCTCCTCGTGTGGTTGACCAGCTCGGATGCGAGGATCGCCGCGCCGCCCCGTATCTCGGTCGTGGTGCGCCTGCCCCGCGTCGCCGTCGCCGGCCCCGCCACCGCCGCCTCCCTCACTCCGGCCCTCCCGTGGCCCAAGACCGGGCAGTCCGCAGTTGACGTCCCCGCCGTCGGCTTCAGCGCGCAGTCCGGTCCCGAGCGGCCTGTGCCCGTGGCCAGCATGACCAAGGTGATGACGGCGTACGTGGTGCTCCACGACCACCCGCTCTCCCTCGGTGCGCAGGGACCGAGTGTGACGATGTCCGTCGCGGATGCGTCGCAATTCGGGCTGGACACGGTCACCGACCAAGCCAACGTCGTCTTGAAGGCGGGTGAGGTCCTCACCGAGTACCAGATGCTCGAAGGCCTCCTCGTCCACTCGGCCAACGACCTCGCATACGCGCTCGCGTGCTGGGACGCGGGCAGCCTGCCGGCATTCGTCGCGAAGATGAACGCCACCGCAGCCAGCCTCGGCATGCGCGCCACCCACTTCGCCGACGCGAGCGGGTTCTCGGCGTCCTCGGTGTCGACTGCGTCCGATCTCCTCAAGGTCGCGGCTGCAGCGATGACCGACCCGGTCTTCGCTCAGATCGTGTCCATGTCCGCGGTCAGCCTGCCGCTCGCGGGCGTCGTCGCCTCCTACACGCCGCTCGTCGGCACGACAGGGGTCGTCGGGATCAAGTCAGGCTTCACTTCGGCGGCCGGCGGCGGGGACCTCCTCGCCTACCGCACGTCGGTGGACGGCCACAGCGTGCTCTCGCTCGCCGCAGTCACCTCCCAGGAGGGGTGGACAGTGCTCGAGGTGGCGGGCAAGGAGGCGCTCGCGCTCGCCAGAGCCGCGTCCGCGGGCGTCCAGGTGGAGACGATGGCGCAGAAGGGAGCGGTCGTGGCGCAGGTCGTCGCAGGCAGGAGGGCGGTCGACGTCACCACGGCGTCCCCCGCCCAGCTGCTCGCGCTGCCCGGCGACCGCGTCCGCCAGCTCGTGCGCATCCGAGCCCCTCGAGGCGCAGCGAAGAAAGGGACGCGGCTGGGGACCGCGACCTTCGTGCTCGGCGGTCAGGACGTGTCGGTGCCCGTGCGGCTCGCCGCGCGCGTGCCCTGAGGTACGTGTGCGCGCGCGGGCGCCCGCGTCGGCGGCCAACCTCGGACCGGGGCTCGACGTCCTGGCTGTCGCGCTCGATCTCTACGTGGAGGTCGAGGTCGAGCCCGCCGAGCGGCTCAGGGTCGTGAGCGAAGGCGAGGGGTCGGACCTCCCGGCGGACGCCTCCCACCTCGCGGCTCGTGTCGCGGCCGCGGTCCTCGGCCACGACCGTGTGGCGATTCGCGTGCGCTCCGAGGTGCCCGTGGCCCGTGGGCTGGGCTCCTCCGCGGCGCTGGCAGTGGCGACGGCCGCAGCCGCCGGCGCGCAAGACCCGCTCGACGTCGCGGCGCGCATCGAGGGGCACGCCGACAACGCAGCCGCCGCGTACGCAGGGGGCCTGGTCGCGGTCAACGCGCTCGACACCGGCTGGCGGGTGTCGCGCCTGGCACTCGATCCCGGGCTCGAGCTCGTCGCCCTCGTGCCGGACCGGCCGCTCGAGACCGCGCACGCCCGCGCCCTCCTGGCCTCGGAGGTTCCGCGCGCGGACGCGGTCTTCAACCTCGGGCGATTGACGCTGCTCCTGGAGGGGTTGGGCGACCGGGAGAAGCTCGTGCCCGCCGCGACGCACGACCGGCTGCATCAGCCGCCGCGGGTGCGGCTCTTCCCCGAGGCGCCGGGGCTCCTGGCCGCGCTCGAGCGCGCCGGCGCGCGGGCGGCCTGCTGGTCCGGCGCGGGCCCGACGCTCCTCGGGATCTGCGACGCGGACGAGGCGCCGCGGGTGGCGGAGGCGGGGAGCGCCGCCCTGGCGGAAGCGGGCGTCGCAGGCCGCGTGTTGGTGTTGCACGCCGACGCGGTCGGTGTCGTCGTCGGCGAGGGCGCGCAATTGCCTACACGCGCCACGGCGCCGGCTGCCGGGCGTGCGCTCGGCGGGGCAGACGGCGGGGCAGACGGCGGGGGAGACGGCGAGGCAGACGGCGGGGCGCCCGGCGGGGGAGACGGCGGGGCGCTCGGGCGTACACTCGGGCGGTGAGCCGCAAGTTCCTCGTCCGAACCTTCGGGTGCCAGATGAACGAGCACGACTCCGAACGCCTCGCGGGGCTGCTCGTGGCCGAGGGGATGGAGCAGGCGGAGAGCCTCGACGAGGCGGACCTCGTCGTGTTCAACACGTGCTGCATCCGCGAGAACGCGGACAACAAGCTCTACGGCCATCTCGGGCACCTGAAGACGCTGCGCGAGCGGCGCCCGGACCTCCAGATCGCCGTCGGGGGCTGCCTCGCGCAGAAAGACCGTGAGATCGTCCGGATGAAGGCGCCCCACGTCGACGTCGTCTTCGGGACCCATAACCTCTCCCGGGCGCCGGAGCTCTTGCGGCGCGCCGCGGCAGAGGGGCCCCTGGTCGAGGTGCTCGACGCGCCCGACCCAGCCCTCGCCGACCACGCGCCGGCGCTCTCGGCGGTGCGCGAGCTGCCGTACGCGGGGTGGGTGACCATCCAGACCGGCTGCGACAACTCGTGCGCCTTCTGCATCGTGCCTGCCGTGCGCGGCCCGGAGGCGAGCAGGCCGGTTGCGGAGGTGGTCGCGGAGGTGGGCGCGCTGGCGCGCCGCGGTGTCGTCGAGGTCACGCTCCTCGGCCAGAACGTGAACTCCTACGGTCGCGATCTCACGCGGCGCCGGCCGCTGTTCGCGGAGCTGCTCCGGGCGGTCGGTTCGGTGGACGGCGTGCGCAGGGTCCGCTTCACGAGCCCGCATCCCAAGGACCTCCGGCCCGAGACGATCGCCGCGATGGCCGAGGTCGGTCCGGTCTGCGAGCAGCTTCACCTTCCTCTTCAGGCCGGGAGCGACCGGGTGCTCAGCGCGATGCGCCGCGGGTACACGGCCGAGCGCTACCTCGCCCGCCTCGCGGCGGCGCGAGCGGCCGTTGAGGACCTCGCGGTCACCACCGATCTCATCGTGGGCTTCCCAGGCGAGACCGAGGCCGACTTCACCGAGACGCTTGCGGTGGTGGCGGAGGCCCAGTTCGACAGCGCCTACACGTTCATCTTCTCGCCGCGCCCAGGTACGCGCGCGGCTGCGATGCGCGATGTCTTCGTGGCCCCCGACGTCGTCGCCGATCGCTTCGAGCGGCTGCGCCAGGTCGTCGAACGCTCCGCGCTGGGGCGCAACCAGGCGCGCGTGGGCCGGATCGAAGAGGTGCTCGTCGAAGGCCCGAGCCGTCGGGACCCCGGCTTGGCCACCGGGCGGACGCGCCAGGGGAAGCTGGTGCACTTCCCTCCAGCGGGCGACGGCGCGCCCGCGCCGGGGGCGTTCTGCGAGGTCGAGGTGACGGGGGCCGCCCCGCACCATCTCGTCGGGAGCCTCGTGCGGATGACGGCTGCTCCGGTCCACCGCCGCAGGATCCCGGTCACGGCAGCTTGAGCCAGGCGTTTCGTGCCGTGGCGCTGGTCGGGACCACGGCGTCGGGAAAATCCTCGCTCGCGATGGCCGCGGCACGCCGCCTCGGCGACGTCGAGATCGTCTGCGTCGACTCGATGACCGTCTATCGAGGCATGGACGTCGGCACGGCCAAGCCCTCGCGGGCGGACCGCGAGGCGGTTACGCACCACATGCTCGACCTCGTGGACCCCGACGAGGAGTTCACCGTGAGGGAGTTCCAGGCGCACGCGACGGTCGCACGAGCCGACATCGCCAGCCGCGGCCGGCACGTGCTCCTCGTCGGCGGCACCGGCCTGTACCTGCGCGCCGTCGTCGACGGCCTCGACATCCCGCCGCGCTACCCCGACGTCGCCGAAGCGCTGGAGCATGACGCGCAGCGGCCCGGGGGCATCCAGGAGCTCTACGCGCGGCTCACCGTCCTCGACCCGGTCGCCGCCTCGCGCACGACCGACACGAACCGCCGTCGTATCGTCCGCGCGCTCGAGGTCACGCTCGGCTCGGGCCGGTCCTTCTCCTCCTACGGCCCCGGGCTCAGCTCGTACCCTCCGACCGACGTGGTGCTGGTGGGCCTTCCCTTCGTGCCCGAGGTCGTGGACCGAAGGATCGAGGAGCGCTTCGCCCGATGGCTGGACGAGGGCCTCGTCGAGGAGGTCCGCCGCCTGTCGGCACGGCCGGGCGGGCTGTCGCGCACCGCGCGCCAAGCGCTCGGTTACAAGGAGCTGCTCGACCACGTGGAACGGGGCGCGCCGCTGGAGGCGTGCGTGCGCGAGGCGGTGCGGCGCACCCGAGCGTTCGCGCGCCGGCAGTGGTCGTGGTTCCGCCGCGACCCGCGCGTCCGCTGGATCGCGCCTCACGAGGACCCCGAGGGCGTGCTCGTCGACGCGCTCGGCGGCGCGCCGGTGCGAGACTGGTGACAATGGTTCATGCTGCCGCACCGGGTCGGACTCGTGATGCTCGCGACGCGGCCGGACGGCGCACTCCCACGGTCGCGATGACCAAGCTCGAGGCTGCAGGGAACGACTTCCTCGTGGTCCTCGATCGCCGTCCGAGCGAGCCCGTGGCGCTCACGCCCGCCGAGGTGCGCGCGCTGTGCGATCGCCACCGGGGTGTCGGCGCCGACGGAGTCATCTTCGGACGCCTCGCCGCCTCGCCGGCGGACCTCGAGATGGTCCTCCACAACGCTGACGGATCCGAGGCGGAGATGAGCGGGAACGGCATTCGCTGCCTCGTCCATGCCGCCGTCCTCGCCGGTCTCGTCGCCGGGGGAACGGTGCACGTGGCCACGGCCGCCGGTCTCCGCACCGTCTTCTACGAGCCGGGTGCCGACGGCAGGGCCCGGGCCCGCGTCGACATGGGCGACGTGCGGCTCGGGCGCGAGGTGCACAGCGTGCTCCCCGGGACGAGGGCCCGGCTCGTCGACGTGGGCAACCCCCACCTTGTCGTCATCGGGGACGTGGCGCTCGACGCCGTGGACCTCGGTGCGCTCGGCGCCGCTGCGACGCGCGTCGCGGGCGGAGCGGTGAACCTCGAGGTGGCGCGGCCTGGGCGTGCAGGCGCGGATCTCGAGCTCCGGGTGCTCGAGCGCGGCGTCGGCGAGACGCTCGCCTGCGGTACGGGCACCTGTGCCGTCGCGGCGGTGGCTCGGGCCTTCGGGATGGTCGGCAGCGTGGTGCGGGTGGACAACCCGGGCGGTCGCCTCGAGGTGCGTCTCGGCCCAGCAGCGGAGGCGGCCGGCGACGGGGACTCCCCGTTGGGTGGGGCTGACCTCGGCGGCGCCGAGCTGCGCGGGGCTGACCTCGGCGGCGCCGAGCTGCGCAGGGCTGAACTGGGCGGACCGGTGCGCAAGGTGGCGGACGTGGAGGTCGACACGTCGTTCTTCGCCCCGGCGAGCGAGGGCGGATGACGTCGCAGCTGCCGAGCACGCTCATCACGCGCGAATTCCGCGAACGCATCGTGCTCGTAGGCGTCGTGCTCCCCGGCACCGACGCCGAGGAGGTAGAGGCGAACCTCGACGAGCTGGCGCAGCTCGTCGGCACCGCGGGCGCCGACGTCGTCGCACGTACGGTCCAGCGCCGCTCCCGTCCCGATCCTGCGACCTTCATCGGCCGCGGGAAAGCGCACGAGCTGGCCGAGCTCGCCGAGCAGGTCGATGCCGACACGGTCGTCTTCGACGATGAGCTCTCGCCCGCTCAGCAGCGCAATCTGGAGAAGCTCCTCGGCCGCACGGCCATCGACCGCACCGCAGTGATCCTCGACATCTTCGCCCAGAACGCACGAAGCCCCGAAGGCAGGGCGCAAGTCGAGCTGGCTCTTCTCCACTACCGACTGCCGCGGCTCCGAGGGCGCGGACGCGAGCTCAGCCAGCAGGCAGGCGGCATCGGGACGCGCGGTCCTGGGGAGACGCAGCTCGAAGTGGATCGCCGCCGGCTGTTGCGGCGTATGCACCGGCTCGAGGCCGACCTGCGAGAGGTGGACCGCACGCGCCAGCTGCAGCGCCGTTCGAGAAGCCGGGGGCGCCTGCGGGAGGTGGCGCTCGTCGGGTACACGAACGCCGGCAAGTCCACCCTCCTCAACCAGCTGACCGATGCGGGCGTCCCCGCGGAGGACCGGCTCTTCGTCACCTTGGACCCGAGGACCCGCCAGTTGGCGCTTCCTGGTGGCGAGACCGTGCTCGTGACGGACACCGTCGGCTTCGTCCGCAAGCTCCCTCACGAGCTCGTCGAGGCCTTCCGTTCGACGCTCGACTCGGTGCGGCTCGCGGACCTGCTGGTCCACGTCGTCGACGGGGCGGCGCCTGATCCCGAAGGCCAGATCGAGGCGGTCCGCTCGGTGCTCCGCGAGATCGGCGCAGGCGAGGTGCCGGAGCTGCTCGCCGTCAACAAGGCCGACATCAGCCCGAGAGCCGCCCAGCTCGCGGCGGACATGGACGACGCAGTATGCATGTCGGCGGCAACCGGCGAAGGCATCGACGAGCTGCTGCGCGCCATCGGCGAACGACTGCGCGTTGCCGACCGGATCGTGGAGCTCGCGATCCCTTGGGCCCGCGGCGACGTGCTGGCCGCGGTCCATCGCGAGGGCGAAGTGGTCGGGCAAGAGGCCCGTGACGAAGGGGCACGCGTGCACGTGGTCCTGGACGAGGCGGGACGCTCCCGTTTCTCGGAATTCGTCGTGCGCGGGGCGTAGCTGTGTCGCCGCCCCCGAGATGCCGGCCGCGGGATGTGGCCGGCCGCGGGATTTGGCCGGCCGCGGGATGTGGCCGGCTGCGGGATGTGGCCGGCTGCGGGATGTGGCCGGCTGCGGGATGATGATCCTGCAGTGAGCGGCTTCCGACCACCTCTGTACCCCTACGAGCGGCTCTCGGGGCTACGCGCACTTGCCGAGGCGCTGCCCGGCGGCGTCGTCGACTGCTCGGTCGGGACGCCCTGTGACCCGCCGCCCCCCGCCGCGCTCCGGGCGCTCGCCACGTCCGGCACCGAGCGCGGGTACCCGCCGTCTGCGGGCACGGTCGCCTTCCGGCAAGCGGCGGCCGAGTACCTCGGGCGCGCGTTCGGCGTGGAGGTCGACCCGTCGGCGCTCGCTGCGTGCGTGGGTACGAAGGAGATGGTCGCGTCGACGCCGCACTACCTGCGCCTTCGTGACCCGTCTCGCGACACGGTGCTCTACCCCTCGGTGTCGTACCCGACCTACGCGATGGGTGCGCGTCTCGCGGGCTGCCGGGCCGTCCCGGTGCCTTCCCTCAGCGCCGACGGAGGCGGTCTCGACGTCGGCGCGGTGGACCCGTCCGATGCCCGTCGAGCGCTGCTGCTGTGGGTGAACTCCCCCGCGAATCCTTCTGGTGGGCTGACCGACCTCGACGCCGTGGCCGACTGGGGCCGACGGCACGGCGTGCCGGTCTTCTCGGACGAGTGCTACGCGGAGTACACGTGGGAAGGCCGACCGCGTTCGATCCTCGAGTCCGGAAGCGACGGCGTCGTCGCCGTCCACTCGATCTCCAAGCGGTCGAACCTCGCCGGGGTTCGTGCGGGATTCTTCGCGGGCGACGACGCGCTCGTGGCCTACTTGCGGGATGTCCGCCAGCACGCGGGCATGATCGTTCCCGGGCCGGTGCAGGCGGCAGCCGCGGTTGCCTGGTCTGACGACGGTCATGTCGCCGTGCAACGTGCCCTGTACCTCGAGCGGCTCGAGCTCTTGGCGCATGCGCTCTCGCAGGCTGGGTGCCCGACGTCGGTGCCTGCCGGGAGCTTCTACCTCTGGCCCGCCGTGCCGGATCGCTGGACCGATGGATGGGCGATGGCCGAGGACCTCGCGAAGGCGACGGGCATCCTCGTCAGTCCCGGCGATCTCTACGGCGGAGACGGCGCAGGCCACGTGCGCATCGCGGTGGTGCAGCCGACCGAGCGGCTTTCACTGGTCGCGCAGCGGCTCTCGGCGTCAGGCTGGGGCTGAGCTCGGGCTACGGCGGGTCGGGTGTCGCGGCAGCAGCCCGTATCGTCCGAGGGCGGAGACCCGCGCGCTTCTTGGCCGGTGGCGCCGAGGCGCGCGCAGCCGTGCGACCGTGAGGAGCTCCTCTTCGGTTCCTGGCATCTCGGCGTCAGCTTTCGTGATCTCCTTGGCTTTCGCCACCGAGGCGCTCCCCTCCAAGAGGGCTTGTTTCGTCCGTGGGTGCGTGTCCAGGGAGAGGGCGAGCTCCAGGGCGGCCTTGGCGTCGCGCCCGGTCGTCCCGCCATGGCGCGCGAGCCAGGCTGACGCATCGGGCAGCCCAGCCTCCCGGTGCGTACCGGCCGCAGCTGCTCTGGCTCCGGCGAGCATGCGCAGTGCCCCAGATGCCCCTTCCACCCTGGGGGCCACCTCCGTCACGACGACGCATTCGGAAGGGGCCGTGCCCGAGGCGTCGAACTCCGAGGCGCAGGACAAGAAGGCCTTTGCAGCTGCGACGATCTGCTCGGCTCCGGCGCTCATGGTCACAGGATCACATGGGGGTGCACCAGAGGCCGGGGTTCGGGTCGGGTTCGGCGTTCGGGTCGGGGCCGGCGTTCGGGTCGGGGCGGGCGTTCAGGTCTGGTTCGGCGCTGCATCGAGCCCTTCGCCCGGCGGCGCCCGGTGCACGCTGACGGCGTAGTCCGTTCCGCCGAGGAACGGTGCGCGCCCCCACGTCGCGAACCGAGACTCGAACGTGAGGCCTGCCGCGGAGGTGTACGCGTCGTAGTCGTCCAACGACAGCTGCGCACCGAGGCGGAAGCCCGCGACGAGCCTGCCGCCGGGGGCGAGGTGCGCCGCCGTGCGTTCGACGACGGCCGCTTCGGTTCCGGGGGCGACGAAGACCAGCACGTTGCCCGCCATCACGACGAGGTCGAAGCGCCGGCCGAGGTCCAAGGTCGCAAGGTTCGCTTCCCTCCAGTCGAGCTCGGGGGCCTTGCGGCGCGCCACCTCGAGCATCGCGGGGTCGAGGTCGACCCCGACGACGTCGATGCCACGGCGCGCGAGCTCGATCGCGACGCGTCCGGTGCCGCAGCCCGCGTCGAGCACGGTCGCCGGCACGAAGGACGAGACGAAGGCGGCTTCACCGTGGACGTCGAACCCTGACGCCGCGAGGCGCTCGAACCGCTGTTCGTAGGCGTCGCCGCGGGCGACGCTGGCGCTCATCCACGCGCTGGTGTCGGCCATCGGTACAGTCTGCCTGCGTGGGACTGCTGCAAGAGCGCATCGAAGAGCTGTGGAGCCGCGTCGAGGAGCTCTCCCCGGCTGATTCCGAGGCTGCCGAGACGGTGTCCGAGGCGGTGGACCTCCTCGACCGAGGCGCCGCCAGAGTCGCAGAGACCGGTCCAGACGGGCGCACGGTGGTCCACGAGTGGCTGAAGAAGGCGATCCTGCTCCTCTTCCGACTGCGCGAGCTCGAGACGACCGAGGCCGGCCCCTTCGAGTTCGTCGACAAGCTTCCCTTGAAGCGCGACTTCGCCCGGGCGCAGGTCCGCGTCGTGCCGGGCGCGTCCGCCCGGTGGGGGTCGTACCTCGCTCCGGGGGTCGTCCTCATGCCCTCGTACGTCAACATCGGTGCGCGCGTGGGTGAGCAGACCATGGTCGACACGTGGGCCACTGTCGGCTCGTGCGCCCAGATCGGGGCGCGCGTCCACCTGTCGGGAGGAGTCGGGATCGGTGGCGTCCTCGAGCCGCCGAACGCGCAGCCCGTGGTGGTCGAGGACACAGCACTCGTCGGCAGCCGTTGCATGATCACCCAAGGCGCGCGAGTGGGTCGCGGGGCAGTGCTCGGTGAGGGCACGATCTTGAACCCGTCGATCCCGGTCGTAGACGCCGAGACCGGCGAGGAGCTCGGACGCGGCGTGGTCCCCCCGTGGTCGGTGGCCGTGTCGGCGGCCCGTCGCCGTGTGTTCCCCGGCGGAGAGTTCTTCCTCCCCTGCGTGCTCGTGATCAGGCGCCTCGAGGAAGGGGAGCGCCACGACAAGGCGCAGTTGAACGCGCTGCTGCGCTCGCACGGGGTCTCGGCGTGACCGCCCCGGTTCCCCCGACCTCGGTGCCGGCGGCGAGCGCCGCATCCCCTGCATCCCC
>JAKBTL010000062.1 GCA_021844425.1 Actinomycetes bacterium
GAAGTCCGTGAGCGTCGGGCGCGGGTCCGCTCCGGGGGCCAGGGGGAAGTGGGCGTGCGCGATCTGCTTGTCGTCGTAGGCGTGGAGATTGTGCGGCGAGGGAAGCAGGGAGACGATCCGCGTGAACCCTTGGGCTCGCAGCCAGACGAGCTCCTCGTTGCGGCGGACCTTGCGGTGGTTGGGCGCGAAGCCGCCGGGGCGCTCGCTCAGCGCGAGGTGGTCGCGGATGACCCAGGTGAAGTTGCGCGGCGGCATGCCGGCCGACCACTTGCCCCTCATCGGCGGGCCTCGCGGGCGGCCTCCCAGGCGACGGCGTCGTCGGGGCTCACCGTGGCGACGGCGTCGTCGGGGCTCACCGTGGCGACAGCGTCGTCGGGGCTCACCGTGGCGACAGCGTCGTCGGGGCTCACCGTGGCGACAGCGTCGTCGGGGCTCACCGGAGAGCCCGTGCCAGGCGCCGCCGGCGGCGCCGACGCACGCACCGGCACCGCCAGCGCCGCCGCGCGCACCGTGTCGGCCACGTCGTGGACGCGGACCATCCCCACCCCCGAAGCCATCGCCCACACGGCCATGGCGATGGACGCCTCGAGCCGGCTCTCGGCGCCGAGCGGCTGGTCGGGAGACGGTGCGCCGTAGCGTCCGAGGAACCCCTTGCGGCTCGTGCCCACGAGGACCCCGACGCCGGCCGCGGCCGCGGCCGCCACGAGCTCGGGAAGCGCGGCGAGCAGGGCGACGTTCTGCGCCGCGGTCTTGGCGAAGCCGATGCCCGGGTCCACCCACACCTCGCCGACGCCCGCGTCGCGCGCCTGCGCCGCGGCATCGAGCACGCGGGTGCGGACCTCGCCGACGAGGTCGTCGTAGTCCGTGAGTGACTGCATCGTGCGCGGGGTTCCCCGCGAGTGCATCGACACCCAGCCCGCACCCAGCTCCGCGGCGATCGGCCACAGCTCGCCCCGCACATCGTTCACGAGCGTGGCTCCCGCGCCGACGGCCGCCCGCGCCACGGTTGGCTTCGTCGTGTCGATCGAGACGCGGACCGTGCCGGCCAGCCGCTCGACCACCGGGAGCACGCGTCGGAGCTCCTCGGCCTCGTCGACGGGGAAAGCGCCCGGACGAGAGGACTCCCCTCCGACGTCGACCACGTCGGCACCCTCGGCCGCCATCTGCTCGCCGCGCGCGACGGCGGCGCCGGGATCAAGAAAGCGGCCGCCGTCCGAGAAGGAGTCGGGCGTGACGTTCAGGATCCCCATCACGAGGAGCCTTCTCGTCACGGTCGCCATCATCGCCGTAGCGTACGCGAGCCGGTGGCGGCGGGCGGCTGCTCAGCGGCCCCCGCGGACGAACTGCATCGCCTCGGCACGCGTCGCGGGATCCCTCCGGAAGAGGCCGCGCACCGAGGAGGTGACCGTGAGGGTCCCCGGTTTCTTCACCCCGCGCATCGACATGCAGAGGTGCTCGGCCTCGACCACGACGAGGACCCCGCGCGGCTGGAGCGCCTCCTCGATCGACTCGGCGATCTGGGTGGTCATGCGCTCTTGGACCTGGAGCCGGCGAGCGTAGCCGTCGACGAGGCGCGCGAGCTTGGACAGCCCCGTGATCCGGCCGTCCTCGGCCGGGATGTAGGCGACGTGCACGTGCCCGATGAAGGGCACGAGATGGTGCTCGCAGAACGACGCGAACGGGATGTCGCGCACCATCACCATCTCGTCGTGCTCCGCTGCGAACGTCACGGTCAGGTGGCGACCCGGGTCCTCGTCGAGCCCTGAGAGCACCTCCTCGAACATCGACGCGACCCGGCGGGGGGTGTCGTGCAGGCCCTCGCGCTCTGGGTCCTCACCGATCCCGGCGAGCAGCTCGCGGACAGCGGCCCGCACTCGAGGGACGTCGACGCCCACCCGCAGGTCAGCCCGCGTGCTCGGCGCCCGCGTCGAACGCGTGCACCCCGGCGAGGTTCCGGTACCGCTCGGCAGCGTCGAGGCCGTAGCCGACGACGAACTCCGAGGGAATGGTGAAGCCCACGTAGCGCAGGTCGAGGTCGACGCGCTGCTCGCCCTCCTTCACCAAGAGCGCGCAGACGTCGACCGTCTCTGGCCGCCTCGCATGGAGGTAGCGGCGCAGGTAGTTCAGCGTGAGCCCGCTGTCGATGATGTCCTCGACCACGATCACGCGCCTGCCGGTCAGTTCCGCGTCCAGGTCCTTCACGATCCGTACGACCCCCGAAGACTGGGTGGCGCTCCCGTAGGAGGACACCGCCATGAAGTCCACGTCGACGGGCAGCTCGATCGCTCGGCACAGGTCGCTCATGAAGAGCATCGCGCCCTTCAGCACGCCGACCAGCAATGGCGGGTCGTTCCGGAAGTCCTCGGTGATCCGCTTGCCGAGCTCGGCGACCTTGGCGGCGATCTCGTCAGCGCTCACGATCAGCCGGCCGACCGCAGGCCGGGCCCAGGAAGGAGCCTGCACCGTCCCGTCTGGCTCCCTTCCCTGCATCGGCATCTGCGTCGGCACCTGCATCGGCGAGACCTTAGTGCGAGCGCCCTGCGCGGCCGGTCTCCTCGGCGCCCCCGGGGCGTCCAGCGACGCCTGCTCGGGCGCCGCCGCGGTCAGCCTCCCCTTGGACCGCCGCACGCGCCAGCCGCCGGCGAGCTCCGTGGAGACTGCGGCGCCGGACGCCACGGCGAGGACTCGGCGGACCTCTGCGAGCGACGGCGGGTGGCGGTCCGGGCCCCGCGCCACCGACGGCCTGCCGCCGGCATCGGAGGTGGCGCCGAGCGCGCGCAGCCACCGCCGGACGGCGCGTCCGGCCAGCGGCGCCGGCGCTCGAGCGAGGTCTGCGGCGACGCTGGGATCGGGGACGATCTCCGAAGCGAGCGCGTCGAGGAGCTCGGCGTCCGATGCCGCGAGCGCGGCGAGGCGAGCGAGCAGGGGGACGGGGTCCCTGCCCGCCACGTCGGCGCACATGGGCAGGAGCTCGTGCCGCACGCGGTTGCGCAGATAGCGGGGATCCTCGTTCGAAGGATCCTCCGCCCACCGCAGGCCCGACTCTTCGCAGAGTGCACGAGCCTCGAACCGGCGGATCCCGAGCAGCGGGTGCTGTGGGCCGGCCTTCATCCCCGCGAGGCCATCGAGCCCCGTGCCGCGCAGGAGGTTGCACAGCACCGTCTCGGCCTGGTCGTCCATCGTATGCCCGGTGGCCACGTCGGGCGGCAGCACGGCGAACCTCGCTGCCCGTGCGCGCGCCTCGAGGTTCGGCCCCGGCGCTACGTGCACGCGCTCGGCGCGGAACCCCGCCCCGAGGCGCGCCGCGGCCTGTGCGACGAGCCCCGCCTCCGCCGCGGATCCCTCACGCAGCCCGTGATCGACGTGGACCGCGCGCACCCGGCATCCGGCGAGGGACGCGAGGGCCAGGAGCGCCAGCGAGTCCGGACCGCCCGAGACCGCGCAGGTCAGCGCTGAGCCCGCCGGCGGGAACGTGCAACGGCGGAGCAGCCGCGCGCCCGCGTCGCCGATCACTCGTCGTCCAGAGCCTCCGCGCGGGTGATCCATCGCTGCGGCTCGCGGATCTCCTCCAGCGTCGGAAGCCACGAGGGCCCGCGCCACACCCGGTCCATGAGCTCGCTCCCGCCGCGCGCCTCCACGGCGTGGATGAACTCCTCGCCTTGTTGGTACTGGCGAAGCTTCGCCTCGAGCCCGAGCACCTGCTGGAGCACTTTGGCCGGGCCCTTCACCGACTGGCGCCGCTCACGCAGCACCTGGCTGAATCGCGCGGCTCCGGGCACGTCCGCGGCACCGGCACGGTCCATCGTGACGTCGCCGTGCCCCTCGAGGACGCTCATCATCGCCTGGAGGCGCCGGATCGCCTCGAGCTGCTCCTCGCTCGCCACGACGCCGAGCACTCCGGCGTCGTCGAGCGGGCTCTGGCGCGACCGCAGCTGCTCGGCGGCGCGACGGACCATCTCCGCCAGCCGGCTCGGGTCGACCTGGAACGGCTCGATCGCCTCGTCGACGAGGGACAGGAAGTACCCCCGCAGCCACGGCACCGCCGTGAACTGGCAGCGATGGGTCACCTCGTGGAGGGCGAGCCAGAGCCGGAACTCTTCGGGCGCGAAGCCGTGCCGCTGCTCGAGCTCCACCACGTTCGGCCCGACGTAGTACAAGAGATCCTGGTCCTCCGCCATCTCCTCGGTCAGCAGCAAGTCGTACTGGCCGAGGACCCGCGTCGACATCCAGGCGAGCACCGCGCCGAGCTGTGCCCCGCTCGCGGAGCGCCCGGCCATGGCGACCGTGCTCGCGATCGGCGCGGGCAGGTCGACGAGCCAGGGCGGGCGCGAGCGCCGGCGCTCCTCGCGCTTCTCCTCCCGGCGGCGCTCGAACTTCGCGAGCGCGGGAGTGAGCAGGCGCTGGAAGGAGGCCACGTTGGCGCGGGCCCAGCCGACCCGGTCCGTCACGATCGAGCGTGCCGGGGTCGGTGCCCGCCATCCCGTGGACTCGGCGACGAGCTCCTCCGCCCTCGAGGTCGCGGCGGCGAACGATCTCGAGAGCTCTTCGGCGTCGTAGAGGACGTTCGAGGGGCGCCGGGCGATCGCCCACGCGGCGACCCGCTCCGCGACCCGCCAGTCGACGAGGCCCGGCCCCGTCGCGCCCTCGGCCCTGTCGGCGCCCTCGGCGGGCTCGGGCAGCGGCACGTTCATGCGATGCCCGACGTCCGGCCGGGGTCGGAGTGCGCGGCTTCGGCAGCTATCGCAGCGGCGACCCTGGCGATGAGCGAGTCGGGCACGCGGTCCTTGCAGCGGCTCGAGACGACGGCGCGCAGCTCCGCTTCGAACCCCGCCGCGTCGGCGCACGGCCCGCATTCGTCCAAGTGCACCGCGATCTGCAGCCGCCGCTCCTCGGTCAGCTCGCCGTCGAGGTAGACGTAGAGCTGGCGCACAGCCTCCTGGCAGTCCACGTCGGAGACGTCCTCTCCTCCGCAGCTGCCTCGTCCATCGTCGCCCACCGTCCGTCTCCTGTCAGTTGCTCACCCGCGCCACCGTCGCCCCTTCGCCGCCATGGGGTCACGACGCCGCGACTGGACCCGCTCCAACAAGCCCTCGCGCTTGCGCAAAACCAGCCAACGTCTTCTGCAAGGCCCTTCTTCCCCGATGGATGCGGCTCATGACCGTCCCGATCGGGACGTCGGTGATCTCGGCGATCTCCTTGTAGCTGAACCCCTCGACGTCCGCGAGAAGCACGGCGATGCGGAACGCGTCAGGGAGCGCCTCGATCGCCGCCTTGACCTCGTCGTCGGTGAAGCCGGCGAGCACCTCCTCTTCGGCGCTCCGGGTGGACCCTGCCTCCGGGGCGAGGCGGTGGTAG
Organism: Actinomycetes bacterium; assembly: GCA_021844425.1. GTDB lineage: Bacteria > Actinomycetota > Acidimicrobiia > Acidimicrobiales > RAAP-2 > JAJYVT01. The sequence continues at coordinate 5,356 of JAKBTL010000062.1, forward strand.
AGGTAGAGATCCTCGACGTCCTCGACATCGCTCACCTCGGGCCGCCGCTTCGCCGCGCGGTAGGAGTTGATGTACGTGTTGGTGAGGATGCGGTAGAGCCATGCCTTCAGGTTCGTCCCCTCGCTGAACGAGTCGAACGCCCGGTACGCCTTCAGGTACGTCTCTTGGACCAGGTCCTCCGCGTCGGCGGCGTTGCGCGTCATGCGCAGTGCGGCCGTGTACAGGGCGGACATGTGCTCCATCGCCAGCTCGGCAAACCTGGCCCGATCAGCCATGACGCGACCCTAGTCAGTGGCAGGGACGAAGGTGCGCCGCCGCAGGGCCCCGCGGCCGGCAGCAGCGCCGCGGCTGACAAGAGCCCCGCGGCCGGCAGCAGCGCCGCGGGACTTCCCCGCTAGCCTCGCCCCGATGCCGACCCGACCGCTGCCGTGGGCGACCAGCGCACAGCTCACGCGTGCCGGAGAGATCGAGGTCCTGTCGTGGCCGTGGCTCGACGCGCTCGGCGTGGACGCGGTCGTCACGACGCGCGAGTGCGGGGTCTCGGTCGGTCCCTACCGCGCGCTCAATCTCGGGCTCCACGTCGGCGACGACCCGGACGCTGTCGCCGAGAACCGGCGGCGTGCCGCCGGGGCGCTCGGCGCGGTGGTCGACGATCTCGTCCTCGCCGACCAGGTGCACGGCACCCGAGCGGCGCTCGTCGGCGCGCGCGACGCCGGTCGCGGCGCTCGTGACGCCACGGACGCGGTCGAAGGGGCCGACGCGCTCGTCACGGCCGAGCCGGGAGTCGTGCTCGTGACCCTGGTCGCCGACTGCTCCCCGGTGCTCCTCGTCGACCCGGAAGCCCGCGTGCTCGCCACCGTCCACGCCGGATGGCGCGGCGCCGTGGCCGGCACGCTGCGCGAGGCGATCTCGGCGATGGCGACGCTCGGGGCACGCCCCGAACGGACCGTCGCAGCCATCGGGCCGACGGTCTCGCCGAAGGCCTACGCGGTCGGCCCCGAGGTCGAGGCGGCCGCCCGCGGCGCGTTCGGGGCTCGCGCCGACGAGGTGCTGCGGCCCCACGGCGACCGCTTCCGCTTCGACGTCGCCGGCGCGAACCGGCTCCAGCTGCTCGCTGCCGGCGTCTCCGAGGACCAGATCGCCGTCGCCCCGTTCGCAAGCGACGACGGCCCTTTCTTCAGCGACCGCAAGGCGCGCCCGTGCGGGAGGTTCGGCCTGCTCGCGCGGCTGCGGTAAGGGCACTCGCACCCCGCTCGTAGCATTGCCACACGATGCGCCCGGACCGTTTCGTCTACGAGAGCTACGAGCTTGACGCTGCGGGTCGACGCGTCCTCTGCACGTACACGCTCGGGAAGCGGCGCTTCACCGAGGAAGTCGCCTTCGAGCCGCCCTGGCGCCCCGAGCGCCCCGGGCGCCCCGAGACAAAGGGCGACGGGCGCCCCGAGACAAAGGGCGACGGGCGCCCCGAGACAAAGGGGGACGGCGAGCGCGACGGCGAGCGCGACGCATGGGACCAGGCGTGGGAGTCTGCCGGTGCCGACGCGGCTGCGCGCATCCTGTTCCTCCTCGCCGGGATCTCGTACTACAAGACGGCGGCGCCACCGGTGGTCGACCTCGGCGACGTGGCGACCAGCGAGGAGGAGCGAGCGTTCCTCCGGGCCTTCTACGTCGAGGGCCTGGGGGAGTTCGCCTACCGCAACGGGCTCGACCTCACGGGGCTCGAGGTGGTCGGCCCCGACGCCGGCGAGCGACGGCGTGCCCGGGCGGTCCTCCGGCAAGGGAGCCCCCTCGTCCCCTTCGGCGCAGGGATCGACTCGATCGTGACTGCCGACCACGTCGCACGGCGCGCCCGCGATACGTCGCTCTTCGTCGTCAGCCGTGCGGGCGACCGGTTCTCGGCGATCGAGGGCGCCGCGGCAGTGACCGGGCTGCCGATCGTGCGCGCGGACCGCCGCATCGACCCGTCCGTCCTGCGCTCGGAGGAGCACGGGTTCTTGAACGGGCACGTGCCGGTGACCGGGATCCTCTCCGCCGTCGCCGTCGTCGCCGCGGTCCTCGGCGGCCACGACGCGGTGGTGATGTCCAACGAGCGGTCCGCGTCGGTGCCGACGATGTGGGACGGGGATCGCCCGGTCAACCACCAGTGGTCGAAGAGCGCCTCCTTCGAGGCTGGGTTCCGACGACTGCTCGCCGGATCGCTCACACCCGCGCCCGAGTACTTCTCGTACCTGCGGGCGCGCTCGGAGCTGTGGGTGGCCCGGGAGCTCGCAAGCCTCGGCCGCTACCACCACGTGTTTCGCAGCTGCAACCGCGCCTTCGCGATCGACCCGGCTCGGCGGCTCGACCACTGGTGCGGCACGTGCGACAAGTGCTGCTTCGTCGACCTCGTGCTGGCCCCCTTCCTGGATGCCGCCCAGCTCTCGCAGATCTTCGGAGGCAGAGAGCCGCTCTCGAACGCCGCGCTCTCGCCGAAGTTCCGCGCGCTCGTCGGCACCGGCGACGGGCCGAGGCCCTTCGAGTGCGTCGGCGACGAGCCGGAGTCCCGTGCCGCCACGGTGCTCGCGGCGGCACGGCCCGACCGGGCGCGCACAGCCTGCCTCCAGGCGCTCGCCGAGGAGGTGCGCGCGGCCACAGCGCGCTGGCGCGATCCTGTGTCGGAGGAGGCGGCGCTGCACCAGATGCTCGACGCCAGCGGAGGGGACTTCGTGCCTTCGCGCTATCGCGACGCCGAGGACGTGGCCGTCGGATGACCGCCCTTGCGAGCGAGGCAGGCGCGCGGAGCCGGCCCTCGCTGCGCTGGTCGGACCTCCGAGGCGCCCGTGTCGGGCTCTGGGGGCTTCGCACGGAGGGCGCGGCCAACCTGCGGCGCCTGCGGCGCATGGGGGTGGTGCCGGTGGTCGTCGACGACCGGCCCGCGGCACCGGCGTTCGGCGGGCTCCGGGTGCTCAGCGGCGACGCGGGGCTCGACGCCCTCGCGTCGTGCGAGGTGGTCGTGAAGAGCCCGGGGATCAGCCGACGCAGCCCGCAGGTGACCGCCCTCGTCGACGCCGGCGTGGCCGTCACGGGCGGGCTCGGGCTGTGGCTCGAGGGCGCAGACCGCGCCCGTGTCGCCTGCGTGACCGGGACCAAGGGGAAAAGCACGACCGCCTCGCTCGCCGGGCACCTCCTGGCGGGGCTCGGCCTTCGTGGGCTCGTCTCGGGGAACATCGGCCTGCCCCCGTGGGACCCCGCCGCAGGAGAGGACTGGGACCTCTGGATCGTCGAGACGTCGAGCTTCCAGGCGACGGACGTGGCCTCGTCCCCGCCCGTCGTCGCCGTGACGTCGCTCGCGCCGGACCACCTCGACTGGCACGGCTCGGAGGAGGCCTACTACGCCGACAAGCTGTCGCTGTGCAGCCAGCCCGGAGCCGCGCTCACGATCGCCGACGCGTCCAGCCCTGCGCTGCGAACGCACGCCGCGCTGCTCGGCCCGGAGATCTGGTGGGTCGCCGAGGGTGATCCGGAGCTGGACGGAGCTTGGACGGAGGCGCTCGCGCTGCCCGGCCGCCACTACCATCGCGACGCGCTCGTCGCCAGGGCGTGCCTTCTCGCCCTCGGGGTCGACGAGGCGCGCGACGACCAGCGGCTCGCCGGTGCTGCAGCCGGCTTCGCGCCGCTCGAGCACCGGTTCCGTCCCGTCGGCACCGTCGCCGGGGTGGAGTTCGTCGACGACTCGCTCTCCACGAACGTGCTCCCTACCATCGCCGCGCTCGACGCGCTCGGCGACCGGCCCGTCGCGCTGCTCGTCGGAGGCCAGGACCGAGGCATCGACTACGGTCCGCTGGCCGCAGCGCTCGGGTGCCGGAAGGGAGAGACGCTCGTCGCGACGCTGCCTGCGGCGGGGCTCCGCATCGGGGCTGCCGTGCGGGCCGCGGGGGCCGAGGTCGCGGGGGTCGAGGTCGCGGACTTCGAGGACCTCGCCGACGCAGTGGCCACGGCGTTCGACTGGGCGAGGGCACGCCGGAGCCGCGACGGGCGCGCCGGCGTGGTGCTCCTCTCGCCGGCCGCCCCGAGCTTCGGCCAGTTCCGCGACTACCGGCAGCGCTCGGAGGCGTTCTGCGCCGCCATGCGCCGCTGCGCGACGACCGAGCTGCTCAGGCAGGCTCGACCAGCACGTGGGGGTTCATGATCCCCTCGGGGTCGAGGGCGCGCTTGATGGAGGCGAAGGCGCGCCGCTCTTCCGGGCTGCGGTTGAGCTCGAGCCACCTGCGCTTGGCGGTGCCGATCCCGTGCTCCGCGCTGATGCTCCCCCCCACCGCAGCGACCGCACGGAACACCGCTTCGTCCACCCGCTCGTCGTCGGAAGGGATGCCCGTCACGTTCACATGGATGTTCCCGTCGCCGACGTGGCCGAAGAGCCAGACCGAAGCGCCCGGCGCGACGGCGGCGACGACCGAGGGAAGCCGCTCCACCATCTCGGCGAGGACGCCGTTCGGGATGGTGACGTCGAGCTTGTGGGGCGTGCCGAGCGAGTTGATGGCCTCCGTATGGCCCTCGCGGTAGCGGAACAAGGCCGCGATGCGTTGGGGGTCCTCGGCCACCGCCGCGTCCTCGACGCCGCCGATCGCTCCGAGGGCGGCCGTCAGCTCGGGGGTCGGGTCGTACGCCCCTGACGCCTCGACCAACAGATAGGCGTCGTAGCCGACTGGCAGAGGCGGCGCAGCACCGCTCACCCTGCAGACGAGCTCCACGCCTGAGCGCAGCATCAGCTCCGCCGCGGACAGGGTGGGGAGCGTCCGGCGCAGCTCCAGGGCGATGGCGACGGCCGTCGCAGGGTCCTTCATGCCGAGGATCGCCGCGACGCGCTGGGGGGCCTGCGGCACCAGGCGCAGGCGGACGGCGGTCACGATCCCGAGGGTGCCCTCGCTCCCGCACAAGAGCGCGTGCAGCGGGTACCCGGTGTTGTCCTTCAGGAGGCCACCGAGGTGCTCCACGACGTCGCCGTTGCCGAGCACGGCCTCAACACCGAGCAGCTGCGCACGCGTGTCGCCGTAGCGAAGGACCCGGAGCCCTCCGGCGTTGGTCGCGACGTTGCCTCCGATCGTCGCGCTGTCCCGGCCACCGAGGTCGACCCCGTAGGCCCACCCCGCGCGCGTGGCGGCCGTCTGGACGGCTGCGAGCGTGGCGCCGGCCCCCGCGGTCAGCTGACCCCCCGCCGCGTCGACTGGCTCCATCCGCGACAGGCGCCGAAGGCTCACCACCAGCTCCCCGTGGAGCGGCACCCCGCCGCCGACCATGCCGGTGTTACCGCCCTGGGGCACGATCGCCACGCCCTGGTCGCGGCAGCGCGCGACCACGGCGGCGACCTCCTCGAGCGTCCCGGGGCGCACCACCGCAGGGGTCGCCCCGACGAAGCGACCGGTCCAGTCGATCGCGTAGGACGCGACGACGTCGGGCTCGGTGAGGACGTGGGCGTCGCCCACGACGTCACGGAGGGACCCGACGAACGCCGGGTCGAGGCGCGCAGCCGTCACGGAGCGGATGGGGGAGGCCACCGAGAGCCTGGGGTGGGACTTGAACCCACGGCCTGCGCGTTACGAGTGCGCTGCTCTGCCGACTGAGCTACCCAGGCATTCGCCGGTCAGGTCACTGGATCGGGCATCGCGCCCGCGGTCCGCCTCGGCCCGGCCCTCCGATCGTAGGCGCGCACTGGGCACGCCCACAACGCACCGTCCTTCTCCGCCGCCGCCACAGCCACCTGCGACCTCGGCCCGCCGCCACCCGTTCGCCTCA
>JAKBTL010000114.1 GCA_021844425.1 Actinomycetes bacterium
GCAGCACCTCGTGCTGGGCGGGAGTCGGCTCCAGCCTGTACCGGCGGCCGACGTTGGCCTTGGCGCTTCCCCCGCCGCCCGTCTTCCTCTTTGCCATTGCCTCAATTCTGCCGGTCGGGTGTGACTCTCATGATGGTGGGAGGTGATTCGCACGGCTACGCCGTGCGAGCGCCGCTACACCACCGCCCTGAAGGACAGTGCACTGCGGCGCGATCTTGGTAGCGCCTCTGGCACTCCCGCAGTATCTCCTCGTCGCGTGCGGCGAGAGCTTCCCCCAGCGCAGCGTGGCCAGGGCCTCGCTTTCCGTCCTCCCTCACGCTTCTGGTTCCCGTCCCTTGTGCACCGGACAACGTATCGGCCGCTCAGGAGAATGCTTGAGCTCAGGGGAATGCTCAGGCGGTCGAGCCTGTGCGGTCGTAAGAGCATGCCGACTGCGCCGGTGGTGCAGTTACCCATTCTGCCAGTATGGGCGTTGCGATGTCACCACGGTGCGGATCCCATCCTCGGCGAAGCCCTGCCCCCCTTCCCCCTGCCCCCCTTCCCCCTCGCCCCCAGAGCTTCCAGCACCCTCGCGGATGACGGTGTCCATCGGCCTCGAAGAGATTGAGGCGGCTCGTGGCGCGGTCGACGCGGTCGGAGCTCGGACGCCGGTGTTCGAGTCGCGCCTTCTCTCCGAGAGGACCGGGGCCTCGGTGTGGGTGAAGGCGGAGAACCTCCAGCGGACGGGCTCCTTCAAGGTCCGCGGGGTCGCTTCGAAGCTCGCCTCGCTCGGCGCAGGCGCCGAGGCGGGCATCGTCGCAGCGTCGGCTGGCAACCACGCTCAGGCGGTCGCCTTCGGTGCGAGGCAAGCAGGCGTCCCGTGCCACGTCTTCATGCCGAGCGACGCTCCGATCACCAAGGTGAGCGCGACCGAGTCCTACGGGGCCACGATCGAGCTCGGAGGTGAGTCGGTTGACGACTGTCTCGCGATGGCCGTCGAACGGGCAGCTTCCACCGGCGAGATCTTCATCCACCCGTTCGACGATCCGGCGGTCATCGCGGGACAGGGAACCGTCGGTCTCGAGCTCGTCGAGCAGATCCGCGATCTCTCGCTCGTCATCGTCCCCCTCGGCGGCGGCGGTCTCGCCTCGGGCGTGGCGGTCGCGTTGAGAGCGTGCGCGCCGACCGTGAGGATCGTTGCCGTCCAGGCGGCGGTGTGCGCGCCCTTTGCCGCTGCTCTGGGCGTCGGGTCGCCGGACGCCGACGGGCCGCCCAATTCGCTCGCCGACGGCATCGTGGTCAAGCGACCAGGTGCGATCACCTTTCCGATCGTGCAGTCCCTCGTCGACGACGTCGTCGTCGTCGGCGAGGACGACATCGCCGAGGCGATGGTCTTGCTGTTGGAGCGCGCCAAGCTCGTCGTCGAAGGAGCAGGGGCGGTCGGCGCTGCGGCGCTGCTCTCCGGAGCTGTCGAGGCGCCTGCTCGAGGGACGACCGCTCTTGTGCTGTCGGGCGGCAACGTCGACACGAACGTGCTCGCCAACGCGATCAGGCGCCACGAGACCAATGCGGGGCGTCGACTCGTGGTGCTCGCTCGCCTGTCGGACCGACCCGGGCATCTCGCGCGCATGCTCACCGTGATCGGAGAAGCAGGAGGTAACCTCATCGAAGTGGACCATCTGCGGGAGGGCTACCACCTCCATGTGAGGGAGACGGGGGTGCAGCTCGTGATCGAGACGCGGGGTCGACAGCATGCAAGAAGGGTGCTCGACGCGGTCCACGACGCAGGCTACGACGTGCGGTCCGTGGAGCAGCTGTAAGCGTTCTTCCCGCCGATCGGCGGTTCCTCCCGGATGCGCCGAGGGACTTGCGTCGAGCGCGCGCTGGTGACGCGAGGAGTCTTCTCGCATCGTGACAGGACGCTGAGCTACGACCGACGTGACGACAGAAGATCTGCCTGAAGCCTCTGGAGCGAGCGAGCGGCGCTCTGTCCGTTGGCGCACTCGGGACGTCTGGGCCATCTCCCTTTCGGCCTTTTTCTCCGACACCGGTTACCAAGCGGTATGGGCTGGCTTTCCGCTCTTCTTGGTGCTGGAGCTACGCCAGCCGGTGTGGGAGTTCGGTCTGGCGAGCGCTCTCGCCTACGGCGGCGGCACGCTGTTCGCGTGGCTGGGCGCCGTGCTCGGCGATCGGATCGGCCACCGCAGGGTCGCGATCGGCGGCAACGCCCTGATCCCTCTGCTGTCGCTGTCGGCACTCTGGGCGAACCCGGCGCTCGCGATCGGGCTCCTCTGCGCGGGGTGGTGGGCACGCAACCTGCGCACCCCCTCGCGCAGGGTCATGCTGGTGGAGGCGGCACCTGACGAAGCTGATCGCAACTCGGTGTTCGGGTTCCTTCATGCACTCGACATCGGTGGTGGCGCGCTCGCGGGCGTCTACGTGTTGATCGCAGTGATCGAGCACGTCGCGTTCAGCTGGATCTTCCTCGCGAGCGCGTTGCCGTTGGTCGTCGCGACCTTCTCGCTCACCTTCTGCACCACCGGTCGCGCAGTGCCCAAGCACGTCCAGCCGAGCCGTCTTGGATCGAGCGAGCCCGAGCTCGGGCGACTGCCCGGCGCCGTCCCGCTTCTGGCTGCTTCGGCGCTGTTCGGCTTCACGTACTACAGCGTCGGCTTCCCGATCCTCACCACTGCGCAGGGGAGCGGTGACAGGGCGTTCGGGATTGGTGCGTTCCTCCTGTTCAACGCGGTGTCCGCGGCGACCGGGTACCTCATGGGCCCCAGGCTCGGGTCCGGGATCGCCGAGCGCTTCCGCGCCCTGGGCGCGTTCGGGTACCTGTTCGCGGTCGTCGGCGCCGTGCTGCTGGCGATCGGTGACACCGCGCATCTGACGGTTGCGGTGCTGCTCCTCGGCGTGGCGGCCCTGGGGTTTTCGCTCGGCATCGTGACAACCGTGGAGCCGGCGCTCATGTCCGTGCTCAGGCCGGGCCGGCAGGCAGGTCGGGGCTTTGGAGCACTGGGCGCCGCGCGCAGCGTCGGGTTGTTCCTCGGGAACCTCATCATGGGGTTCTTGTACGCCCGCGGGGCTGACTGGGCCTACGGCTACGCCGCCGTCATGGGGATGGCTGCCACGATCGTCGTGCTCGGCTCCATCCCGGCCGCCCGCCGAGCCGACGGGCGCGTTCGGAGCCAGGCGGGCCTCGCCTCCGACGAGCGGTAAGGGCCGCTGCGAGACCACGAGGGGCGGGTGCTTGGAAGCTCTCCACTCGGCGAGGTCGTGGGCCGGCTCGCCGGTTCGCCGGTGGCCTTCTCCTGCGGACCTGTGACGAGCGCGAGGTTGTGACGTGAAGGTGGTCGTGATCGGGACGGGCCCGTCGGGCATCACCGCCGCGCAGACCGTGCGGGCCCTCGATCCCGGTCGGACGCGACAGGATCCTCTCGTCTTCTCCGGGGATGCCACGCGCCGCTTGCCGACGGCGCCACCTTGTTCACGGCTCCACCGTGCCTACGGCTCCACCTCGTGATGCGCGAGCTCGAGCTCGCGTTCGCGCTCGAGCTGGTCTTCGAGGTAGAGGCGGGTTGCTGGCTCGGCGACGAGTCGATCGGTGCCGATCGGCCGGCCGCATGCCTCGCAGCGGCCGTAGGTGCCATCTTCGAGGCGCAGCAACGCTTGCTCCACCTCCGCGAGCTCACCTTCGACCTGCTCGCGAAGGGAAAGATCGTGCTCTCGGAGGAACGTCTCCGTCCCCAGATCAGCCGGATGCTGGTCGACGGCGGACAGTGACGACAGATCCTCTTGCTCGTCCTCGTGCCTCAGCCCCTCACGATCGAATTCGTCCTGGAGCTCCTCGACGTAGGCGCGAGCGTCCTCGGGGAGGTGCCTGAAGCCTTCGACGTCGAGCTCCTCTTCCGCCCTTTCCGGAGGGGCCGAACGCTCCGGGGATGCTGCGGGCGCGGCTCGCCGTCGGAACGGCCGTCCGAGGGCCGGGCGACGCTCCTCCTCGGCGCTTTGCTCGGGCTCGCGGACGAGCGCGTCCTCGACGGTGTCGGCCTCGAATTCGTCGAGGGGGATGCCCTCGTCGAGGAGAGCTTCGGAGAGCGACTTCTCGGCGTGCACGGAGAGGAGCTCGGCCGGCTCGGCGGCGTCCTCGAGGCGTGCTTCGAGCGCTTCGGGGTCGATCTCATCTGGGTTCCGGACTGCCGGCGGGGGCTCGACGATGGACTCGGCCTCGAGCGTCGCTGTCATCTCTTCCTCTCTTCCTCGGCGGCCTCGGCCTCGGACCTCTCGGCAAGCGCCGGCGGGACCTCCTCGGTGCCGAGCTCCGCCTCGTCGAGCAGGGAGTGCTCGAGGTCGACCGGCTCGCTGAGGGCCGATGCCGGGTCCTCGAGCGGTCCCTCGATCTCCTGGTCCCGTTCGTGCGGGTCGTCCCGGGCTCTCGAACTATCCGTCGGACACTCCTTCAGGTCTTCACTCTCACGGGACTTCTTGCGGCGGGGTGCCTCATCCGACCGGGTGGTCGCGGAGGTCGCAGGCTTCGACGACCGTCCCGTCGAACGTCGCGCGCGCCTCGCGCACCGCCTGCTCCCCGGTGCCCGGGTAGGCGATGTGCGTGAGCACCAGCGTGCCCACGCCGGCCTGCGCCGCGAGCTCGCCTGCTTCGCGGGCGCTCAGATGAAGGTGGGCGGGGCGGCCGTCGAACGGCACCGCCCACGTCGACTCGCACAGGAAGAGATCGGCCTGCGCTGCGCAGCGGGCCAGTTCGGGAGTCGGCCCCGAGTCCGCGCTGTACGCGAGCCGAGCCCCCTCGGACTCCACCCGCAGCGCCACGGTCTCGACCGGGTGGTCGGCGGCGAACAGTGAGACGTCGAGCGGTCCGAGAGACAGCCGGTCGCCGGCGCGGACCGTCTCGAACCGGCAGACGTCGTGCAGGGCGTCGTCGCCAGGCAGCAGCGCTTCCATTATCTCGAGCACGGCCGAAGGTGCGTAGACGGGCAAGCGTTCAGTGCGGCCACCGTGGAAACGTAGGAGGTGGTACAAGCCGACGAGGTCCGCCATGTGGTCGACGTGGCGGTGCGTGACGACGACCGCATCGATCGAGTCGACCTGCGCCAGCTGCATGAAATTGGCCAGAGAGCCGTTGCCGCAGTCGACCAGGAGCCGGTACCCCTGGTCTTCGACGAGGTAGGAGGAGCATGCTCGCCCGGGAGCGGGGTAGGAGCCTGCGCTGCCGAGCACGGTCACCCGCATTGCGAGCACCGACGCGTGGGCGGCCGCGGAGAAGGGCGCAGGAGTGCCGAAGCGGCGGCAGCGATCATCGGTGGCCGTCGCAGCTGGCGGATTGGAGTAGGTCGAGGACGGACGCCCAGCCGCCTGTGTCGGGCGGGTCGATGACGTGGGTCGCGACGGCCAGCGCCTCTTCGGCGCCGTCGCGCACCGCGCACGCGACACGTGCGTGCTCGAGCAGGTCGACGTCGTTCTCGCCGTTGCCGACTGCGAGCACGCGCTGGCGGTCGAGCCCGTGCAGCTCACAGAAGCGCTCGACCCCCTCCCACTTGGTCGCACCGAAGGGGTCGACCGTGAGCGCCGTACCGCCGAAGAGCGCGTCCGAGTTGACGGTGCAATGCCCATGCAGTGCCGCGGCGCGCGCCGCCTTCTCGAGTGCGTCGCGGGGTCCGTAGGCGACGAACTGCTGTGCCGGCTCGCGCGTCACCAGGCGGTCGAGAGGGAACCGCAGGAGGCGATCGCCGTAGGAGGCTTCCTGACCGGCGAGCAGCGCCGCACCGGGCTCGGCGGCGGAGTCCGCCGACGGCGAGTCGATGTGGACGATGGGGTCGAGCGCCGACTCGCGCAGCGCTCGGAGGACGCCCAGGGCGTCCGCAGGGGAGAAGGTGACGCGGTGGAAGACCGACCCGTCAACGTCCCGGCAGACCGCTCCGTCGAGGGCGACCAGCGGGAGCTCGAGGTCGTTGCGCTCGAGAAGCTTTCGGGCGCTCTTCCAGGTGCGGCCCGTTGCGACGAGCACGCGAAGTCCGCGCTCGCGCAGCGTCTCCAGCGCGATGAGCGTCCGGTCGTGGACGACGGTGCTCGAGCCCCATAGCGTGCCGTCGAGGTCGGTGACCACGAGGCTGACCCCGTCCCCGAGGTCGCCGGCGTGCTCTGTGTGCCCGAGCCCTCGAACTTGTTGGGTCGTGGACCCGCTGCGGCGTCGATCGGTCGTCTCGCGTGTCATGCCGGCGGTGTGTAGCGTCCGTCGACAGCGGTCCAGCCTCCGTCGACCGTGAGCACGCTCCCGGTGACGAAGCTCGACGCGTCGGAGGCGAGGTAGACCACCGCTCCCGCCAGTTCCCAGGGCTGTGCCCATCGCCGCAGCGCGGACTTGTCTGCGTATGCGGCGCGCCATTCGGGATCTGCGACGATCTGGCGGGTGAGCGGAGTCTCGACGACGCCTGGCGCGACGGCGTTGACGCGCACTCCATGGGGGGCGAGCTCTGCCGCTGCGGTGCGCAGGAGCTGCACGAGCCCGGCCTTGGTTGCCGCGTAGACGCCTTGGCCCGGTTCGACCGTGAACGCCCGGATCGAGGAGAAGCCGATGATGCTGCCGCGCCCCCGAGGGACCATCTGCCGGCCGAAGGCACGGACGAGGCTGAACGACGCGCGCAGGTTCAGGTCCACGACGCGGTCGAGCTCGTCGGTCGTGTAGTCGAGCAGTCGCTTGCGGACGTTGGTCGCCGGGGTGAAGACGAGCACGTCGAACGGGGACAGGCGCCGCGCCGCCTGTTCGACCGCGTCGGCGTCGAGCACGTCGAGCACGACCGCCTCGGCATCGTGCGTCCCGGCACCGTCTTCCCCGGCCATCCGGGCCATCCCGGCCATCCCGGCCATCCCGGCCATCCTGGCCGTCTCTTCGACCCGGTCCTCCGCGACGTCCGCGCACACGACCGAAGCTCCGTGGGCAGCGAGGGCGAGGGCTGCTTCCCGGCCGATCCCGCTTCCCGCGCCGACCACGACCGCGCGGCGGCCGTCGAGGCGGAAGAGCGTTGCGTAGGGAGGCGCCGGCGGTGGCGCGGCGCTCGTCACGACACCGAACCCGGGCGGATGACGGCCATCCGCGTGACGGTCAGCTCCTCGATGGCGAAGCGCGGGCCCTCGCGCCCGATCCCCGAGTCCTTGACCCCGCCGTAGGGCATGTTGTCCGCGCGGAACCCGGGCACCTCGTTCACCACGACCCCTCCGACCCGGCAGCGTCGCAGCGCGTCGAAGGCGACGGCCAGCGACGACGTGAAGACGCTCGCATGGAGGCCGTACCGGCTGCGGTTCAGCGTGTCGAACCCCTCTTCGACCGAGGCGACCGCGCTCATGCAGACGACGGGGCCGAAGACCTCCTCGCGCCACACGTCGCAGCTCTCGTCCACGTCCGTGAGCACGGTCGGGGCGACCGCCCCGGTCCGCCCCTCCCCCCGGTACAGCATCCGGGCGCCGCGCTGTACCGCCCGATCGATCCACTGCTCGACGCGAGCTGCGGCTGCGGGCGCGATCAACGACGACACTCGAGTTCCCTCGTCGCGCGGGTCGCCGACGGTGATGTCCTTCATGGCGGTGGCGAGCCGTTCGCAGAGCGGCTCCATCACGTCCTCGAGAACGATGACCCGCTGCACGGAGATGCACGCCTGTCCCGAGGCGTAGAAGCCCCCCTTCACGATGGCGCCGGCCGCCGCGGCGAGGTCGGCGTCGCTGCAGACGAGGAGCGCCGAGTTCGACCCGAGCTCGAGCAGGGTCTTGGTCGGGGCGGCGTCCCGCGCGATGCGATGACCGACGGCTGCGGAGCCGGTGAATGACACCGCACCGACGCGGCGGTCGGTGGTGAGGGCTGCGCCGACGTCGGCGCCTCCGGTCACGACCTGCACCGATGCGGGGGAGCAGCCGGCGTCGGCGAGCGCTTGACGCAGGATGTCGGCGAGCCAAAGCGTCGCGAGCGGCGTCTCGGGGGCCGGTTTGCACACGACGGGACAGCCTGCGGCGAGGGACGGGGCGATCTTGTGGGCGGCGAGGAGCAGCGGGTAGTTGAACCCGGTGATCCCGATCACGACACCGATCGGCACGCGGGTCCAGAAGCCGAAGAGCCCCTCGCCCGACGGGAGAAGGTCGAGCGGGATCGTCTCACCGTGGACCCGGGCGACCTCTTCGGCGGCGGACTGCAGCGTGACGACGGCACGCGAGACCTCGGTGCGGCAGTCGACCAGGGGCTTTCCCGTCTCGAGCACGAGGAGGTCTTCGAAGGCTCTCCGTGTCGTCGCGATGCGGGCGGCCGCCTCCGAGAGGACCGACCGGCGAACATGGGAGGGGAGGGCGGCAGTGGCGGCCTCGGCGTCCACCGCGGCGTCGAGCGCCCGCTCGGCGTGTGCCACGGAGCCGACCGGCGCATGGGCCACCACCGTGCCGTCGAAAGGGAAGGTCACGGGCGCCGTGGGCGCCGAGACGTCCCAGGCGTCTCCGATCGGGAGCCCCGGGGGGAAGGGGAGCGAGTCGATCGGCGCGCTCATTGTGCCTCTGCCGCGAGGTGGACGTCGGCGTAGGAGGGCCAGCGGCCGGCCTCGGTCTCGACCGAGCCGGCGTGGAGCATCGCGTGCGCGATGGAGCGGGCGACGCAGTCCGCGGCGACCTCGAGGAGGGCGTAGAAGGACGCGAGCTCGACCTCGCCGGTGCGCGCGCCGGTCGCCATCGCGAAGATGGTGTCCCCGTCGTAGGGGCTGTGGGCAGGGTGGACTGCGCGCGCGAGGCCGTCGTGGGCGACGCCTGCGAGCTTGGCGCACTGCGCTTTCGTGAGGGTGACGTCGGTCGCCACGACCCCGATCGTCGTGTTGAGCGCGCGGGGCGGCGGGCCTCCGGCGTCGCGCTTCGCCGGGGCGGGCCGCAGCGTGGCGAACTCTCCGGCGAGACCGAAGCGCGCCCCGAGGAGCGCGCCGGTCGCGGGGTCGACGGTCGTGCCGTGCGAGTTGACCACCATCAGCGCCGCGACCGTCGAGCCGTCGCCGAGCACGGTGCTCGCAGAGCCGACGCCGCCTTTCAGACGGCCCGCGCACGCCCCGGTGCCCGCGCCGACGCAGCCCTGGAGCGGTGCCTGGGGTGTGCCTGCGTCCGCGGCGAGACAGGCCTCTCGGCCGATCTCCGCGGTGGGGCGCTTCGTGAAGTCCCCGCCGCGCCCGAGGTCGAAGATCACGGCGGCCGGGACGATAGGGACCACCTCGTGAGCGGCGTCGCCGACCGAGAAGCCGATGCGCGCGTCACCGAGCGCACGGACGACGCCGTCGGCCGCGGCGAGCCCGTAGGCGCTGCCACCGGCAAGGACGATCGCGTGGACACGCTCGACCGTGTTGCGCGGGTCGAGGAGGTCGGTCTCCCTCGTCCCCGGGGCTCCGCCGCGGACGTCGACGCCGCACGTCGCGCCCGCAGCGGGGGGAAGCACCACGGTCACCCCGCTCAGCCAGCCTCCGCTGGTGCGCTGGGCGTGGCCGACCCGCACCCCTGCCACGTCGCGCAGGTCGTTGTGCGCCCCCGGGTAGACGGGCACCTCAGCGCTCCGTCAGGAACTGGCGCGCGGCACGCGCGTAGGTGCGCGCGTAACGGACGATCTCTCCGACGGTCACGAACTCGTCGGCCTGATGGGCGATCCACTTGTCTCCAGGCCCGTAGACGACGGTTGGAAGCTGGAGGTCCCGGGTGAAGATCGTGCCGTCGGTGGTGCCCGGCACGCCGCCGATGGTCGGCCGCGAGCCCGTCTCCAGCTCGTGCGCGTCGACCAGGCAGCGGACGACAGGGTCGTCCTCTGGCGTGTCGACCGGCGGGCGGTCGTCGATGACCCCGAGCGCGGCCTGCGCCCCTTCCCTACGCGCGATCTCCGAGAAGGCGCTGGCCAGCTCGTCGACGAGCGCACGATGGTCGACGCCCGGGATCGTGCGAACGTCGATGCAGAGGCTTCCTGATGCAGGGATGACGTTCATCTGACGGTCCGAGCCGGCCGCGAGGGTGGTGGGGGTCAGGTAGAGGTCGCCGAGCCGGGGATGGGTGCCGTGCGTCTCCTGGAGACGTGCTTGAGCGCGGCGAAGGTGCTCGACGCACGCCGCGAGGACGGGCAGGGGGCTGCATCCGAGCTCGGGCATCGCGCCGTGGGACATTCGGCCGGTCACCTCGAGGCGGAGCCTGATCGCGCCCTTCGAGCTGGGGCAGATCTCGTCGCCCTCAGGCTCGCAGACGATCATCCCTGTGACCCCGTCGAGCGCGCCCGACGCGGCGGCATGCTTCGCGCCCGCCATGGTGCCTTCCTCGTCGACGAGGGCGCAGATCTTCACGGTGCCGGGGAACGGCCCGGCGAGCTCTAGGGCACGGGCGCCGTAGATCATCGCGGCGACCCCCGCTTTCATGTCGGCGGCTCCCCGGCCGTAGAGGCGGTCGCCCACGATCTCGCCGCTGAAGGGGCTCACGGACCAAAGCGCCTCGTCTCCTGACGTCACCACGTCGAGATGACCCTCGAAGGCGAGCGTCCTGCCGGCCGCGTGCACCGGCAGGGTCGCGATGACGTTCGGCCGGCCGGGCGCGACCTCGGTCACCTCGACGCTCCAACCGAAGCTCCGCATCCGCGCCTCGACGAGGCGTGCCGCGGAGCGCTCGTCCGTTCCGCGCTCGGGGTCGTAGACCGAGCGGCACCTGACGAGCTCCTGAGCGAGGTCCACCACTTCCTTCTCGAGTGCCTCCTCGAGCTCCTTCTCGAGCACCACGACGTCGTGGGTGGCTCCTGCGTCGAGCACCTCTCTTCCCTCTTTTCATTCCAAGTGGATGGTCCGGCCAGTATGCTACGCACCACTGAACCGAAGGCAGAACGAGCGAGGAAGATGACACGGCAGGCGCGCAGCCACCCCCAGCGCGTCGACGGCTCCGGACCCAAGCCGGGCCCGGCGAAGCTCGGGGGCGACGACGTCAGCTTCCGG
>JAKBTL010000054.1 GCA_021844425.1 Actinomycetes bacterium
CTTCAGCCACGCCCCGATCGTCGAGCAGATAGGCCGCCGGTACGAGCATCCGTTCGACGCGATGGTCGCCTACCTCGACGCACTCGACGCACTCGACGCCCTCGACGCCTCCGACGCACTCGACGCACTCGACGCCCTCGACGCCTCCGACGCACTCGACGCACTCGACGCCTCCGACGCCTCCGACGCCTCCGACGCCTCCGACGCACTCGACGCCCGCGGAGCCACGGGCGGGTCCGGGCCCGCCCCGCCGCGCGTGCTCGCTGCACTGGGACCTCGAATGCTCCGGCTCTCGGCCGCCCGGGCGGCCGGGGCCCACCCGTACCTCACCACATGGGAGCACACCCGGTTCGCGCGCCAGACGCTCGGCCCGGACGCCCTCCTCGCGCCCGAGCAGGCGATCGTGCTCGACGACGATCCCGACGCAGCCCGCCGGCGGGCCCGCTCCTATCTCGAGCGGTACCTCCGCCTGCCCAACTACACGGCCAACCTCCGGCGGACCGGCTGGAGCGCCGAGGACCTCGACGGCGGCGGCAGCGACGCGCTCGTCGACACGCTGGTCGTCCACGGCAGCGTCCAGAGCATCCGCGCTGCGGTCCAGGCGCACCTCGACGCCGGAGCCGACCACGTGTGCATCCAGGCGCTGGGCGATGGCGGTGAGGTCGACAGAGCCGCGCTCGAGGCGCTCGCTCCCGCGCTGGGCTCGACCCATGGGCGATGACCCCAAGGTGGTGTCCGCGGACGGCTTCCGCTCGGACGGGGCGGCAGCCCTCGAATGGGTCGCGCGCTACCTCGAGGGCCTCGACCAGGTCGCGGTATCGCCGTCCGTGGCTCCCGGCGACATCGCTGCGCGGCTGCCGGCCCATGCGCCCGAGGAGCCCGAGCCCTTCGCCACGATCCTCAGGGACCTCGATCGCGTCGTCGTGCCCGGGCTCACCCACTGGCAGGCGCCGGGGTTCTTCGCGTACTTCCCGGCCAGCGCGTCGCCTCCTTCGGTGCTCGGCGAGCTGGTGTCCGCGGGCCTTGGCGTGAACGGCATGCTCTGGTCGACGAGCCCCGCGAGCACCGAGCTCGAGATGGTGGTGCTCGACTGGCTGGTCGAGCTGCTCGGGCTTCCCGACCACTTCCGCTTCGCCAGCGAGGGAGGCGGCGTCATCGAGGACTCGGCGTCCTCGGCGACGCTGTGCGCGCTGGTCGCGGCGCGCGAGCGGGCCTTGCGGGGGGCGACGCTCGACCGGCTCACGCTCTACGGAACCTCCGAGGCCCACTCGTCCCTCCCGAAAGGGGCGAAGATCGCCGGCTTCGCGCACGACCAGCTCCATAGCGTGCCGGTCCTCGACGACTTCTCGATGGACCCCTCGGCGCTCTCTCGGATGGTCGCAGAGGACCGCGCCGCAGGTTTCGTCCCCTGCTTCGTGCTCGCCACCGCCGGGACGACCTCCTCGATGGCCTTCGACTCGCTGGAGCAAGTCGGCGCGATCTGCAGGGAGGAGGACCTCTGGCTGCACGTCGACGCCGCCATGGCGGGATCTGCCGCCATCTGCCCCGAGCTGCGCGCGTTCCACGAGGGGCTCGAGCTCGCGGACAGCTACGCCGTCAACCCGCACAAGTGGCTGCTCACGAATTTCGACTGCACCTGCTTCTACGTGCGGGACCGCAGGGCCCTGACCGATGCCCTGTCGGTCACCCCCGAGTACCTCCGGAACCCCGCGACGGCCTCCGGGTCGGTCGTCGACTACCGCGACTGGCAGGTTCCCCTCGGCCGGCGCTTCCGGGCGCTCAAGCTGTGGTTCGTGCTGCGCACGTACGGCGCCACGGGGCTGCGTCGCCACCTACGCAACCACCTCGCGCTCGCCGGCAAGCTTCGGGAACGTCTCGAGGCGGACGAGCGGTTCCTCTTCTGCGCACCGCCAGCGCTCGACCTGCTGTGCTTCGCCCACGTCACAGGGAACGCCGCCACCGAGCAGCTGCTGCGCGACGTGAACGACACGAGACGGGTCCTGCTGAGCCACACCGTGCTCGCCGGCCGCTACACGATCCGCTGCGCCATCGGCGGCGCCTGGACCGAGGAGCACCACCTCGACGAGCTCTGGGAGATCATCGACCGTCTGGCGCCGCCCGTCTCCGCTGCCGCTGCCGGGGCGCCGAGCCCCTGACCGCCGAGCCCCTGACCGCCGAGCCCCTGACCGCCGAGCCCCTGACCGCCGAGCCCCTGACCGGCGAGCACCTGACCGCCGAGCCCCTGACCGCCGAGCCCCTGACCGCCGAGCCCCTGACCGCCGAGCCCCCGGCCGGCGGAGTAGGAAGGGCACCAGCCGATCGACCCGACCGGAGGAACCGTATGCCCCTTCACAGCCGCAGGTCCGTTCGTGACCGGCTCTCCGAGTGCATCTTCGCGTCCGCCGAGCTCGCGCACGAGTTGCCCAAGTACCGGTTCCCGAAGGCGCAGACCCACCCCGACATCGCTTTCCAGGTGGTCCGCGACGAGCTGCTCCTCGACGGCAACGCCCGACAGAACCTCGCCACGTTCTGCCAGACGTGGGAAGAGCCGCAGGTCCACGCCTTGATGGACCTCGCGATCGACAAGAACCTGATCGACAAGGACGAGTACCCCCAGTCCGCGGAGATCGAGCGCCGATGCGTCCACATGGTGGCCGACCTGTGGAACGCACCCGACGCCGACGACGCCATAGGGACGTCGACGATCGGATCGTCCGAGGCTGCGATGCTCGCCGGCATGGCGGCGCTCAGGCGCTGGCGGACCAAGCGAAAGAAAGCGGGGAAGCCGGCAGACCACCCGAACATGGTGTGCGGGCCAGTGCAGGTCGTCTGGCACAAGTTCGCCCGCTACTGGGACGTCGAGCTGCGAGAGATGCCGATGGCGCCCGGCCGCTACGGCCTGACCCCCGAGGAGATGGCGTCGCGCGTCGACGAGAACACCATCTGCGTCGTACCGACCCTCGGGGTGACCTACACGGGGAGCTACGAGCCGGTCGCCGAGCTCTCGAGCCACCTCGACGAGCTGGAGGCGACGAGCGGGCTCGACGTGGACATCCACGTGGACGCAGCGAGCGGGGGCTTCCTCGCACCGTTCTGCGCCCCGGACGTGCGCTTCGACTTCCGGCTCCCGAGGGTGAAGTCGATCAACGCGTCCGGGCACAAGTTCGGCCTCGCGCCGCTGGGCGCGGGATGGGTCGTCTGGCGCGACGAGCGAGAGCTCCCCGAGGAGCTGATCTTCCACGTCAACTATCTGGGTGGCGACATGCCGGACTTCCACCTGAACTTCTCCCGCCCCGCCGGCCAGGTCATCGCCCAGTACTACGACTTCATCCGGCTCGGGCGCGAGGGCTACCGCAGCATCCACCACGCGTGCTACCAGACGGGGGCGTTCCTGGCCGATGAGATCCCTCGGCTGGGCCCCTTCGAGCTCCTCGCGGCGAGCGACCCGTCGAGCGGGATCCCGGCGGTGACGTGGCGCATCCGAGCCGGCCAGAACCCTGGCTACACGCTGTTCGACCTGGCCGACCGGCTCCGGAACCGAGGATGGCAGGTCCCTGCGTACACGCTGACCGGGGACGCCTCCGGCATCGTCGTCCAGCGGGTCCTCGTCCGTCAGGGCGTCGACCGGGACCTCGTGTCACTGCTCGTCGAGGACCTGCGATCCGCCGTCGAGCACTTCGGCCGCCACCCGGTCTCGGTCGGTATGACACCGAAGGAGGCCGGCGGCTTCGGCCACCTCTAGGCGGCTGGGTCTGCTGGGTCTGCTGGGTCTGCTCGACCTGCTGGGCCGGCTGGCCGCGTGCGGTGCACCCGTGCGAGCTCCGCCACCGCTCCACCCAAGAGCGTCGCCTGCACAACGAGGTCGCACAGCGCCGTCGTGCGCGGCGACCCGTGCGCCAGGACGACCGCGATCGTCGCGAGGACCGCAGCGCCCGCGAGGACTCGCACGAACCGCCGGTCGCCGACCCCGAGGAGGTACATCGTGACCATCACCGTGGCGCTCAGGCACACCATGGCGAGCGCGAGCGGCAGGAACGCTCCCGCTGCCGACACGTACCGGGCGGAGAAGGCCGTGGAGAGGAACGCACGCGGGAGCGCCGCCGCGACACCGACCAGCAGCATGGCGGGGACGGCGAGCACGCTGAGGGCCACCGAGAGCTGGCGGAGCGCATGCCGGCCCTCCCGCCAGGAGATCGCCGCCTCGGGCAGCAGGTAGCCAGCGACCACCATCGCCACGAAGACGAGCGCCTTGCTCGACACGGAGACGGCCGCGTAGGCACCCGCCGCCCTTGGACCTTCTCGTCCCATCACGATCACGTCGATGTTCTGGAGCACAGCGATGGCCGCGAGCGCTCCCACGGCAGCCGCCACGTCGCGCCGGACGACCCGGTCACTGCCGAAGCGCCTGCCGCGCTGCCGCGCACCCGTCCACCGGCCCACCACGCCGGTCCCCACCGCACGCGCAAGCTGGTCGAGGACGCTCTCCGGCTCCCGCCGCTCCCGCCACGTGCGCCGCGCGACGATCCTCGCGTGCAACGCGGTGCACAGCTCCGCGACCAGCACGCCGGCAGCCACGCCGGCCACGCCGAGCCCCGCCGCGCCGAAGCCGAGCATGCAGGCCGTCCGTGCGCCTCCCTCGACGAGGAGGTTCCCAGACAGCGTCCTGTAGTCCCGATGCGCCTGGAGGAGCCCCCGGTCGACGCAGAGCAGCACCCACACCCCGCCAGCAATGGCGACGGCGTCGAAGCCGACCGGGTCGTGACGCCCGAGAAGGCGGGTGACAGGTGCACCGGCTGCCAGGACCCCAGCCGCGAAGAGGAGAAGTGCCAACGACCCGCGGCGGTGCAGCGTCGCTCCCCAGGTCCCAACCTCCTCGGTCGTGCCCGGCCAGCGGCTCACCCGCCGCACCACTCCCACGAGCACCGCTGAGCCGGGCATCGACACGACGAAGAAGATGCCGACCAGCTGGTTGAGCGCCCCGTAGTCGTGCGCGGCCAGCACTCGCGCGAGCACCACCGTGACGAGCACGCTGCCGCCGTTCGCGACGATCCCCGCGAACGCGAGCGGCCCTGCCTCCCCCAGCCCCGCGCGCCACCCCGGTCGCGCCGGAACCTCGGACCGCTCCGCGAGCGCAGACATCGCGGCCCACGACCCCGCTCAGGTCACTATGCCGCTGGGGCGCGGCTCAGGCGCTCGGTTGCACCCCGGCGCCGGCTGCGTCCTCGGGCACGTCGGGCACCTCGGGCACCTCGGGCACGTCGGGCACCTCGGGCACCTCGGGCGGCTCGGGCGCGCTGACCGCCGCCCCGCCTGTGCCCGCAGCGGCGCTCTCGACGGGGCTGCCACCCGCGTCCTGGCTGCCACCCGCGTCCTGGCTGCCACCCGCGTCCTGGCTGCCACCCGCGTCCTGGCTGCCACCCGCGTCCTGGCTGCCACCCGCGTCCTGGCTGCCACCCGCGTCCTGGCTGCCCGAAGCCTGGGCGGCGTAGTCGGCCCACGCGGCCTGTGCCTCGGTCTCGGGCGTGAAGTCGCCGGCGTCGCCATAGTCGTACGCGCCGATGTAGTTGCCCTCGGCGTCGTAGGCGTGCGCCCCGAACGCCTCTCGGTACTCCTCCGACACCTCGCCGCCTTCCGCTGCCTGCTTGATCGAAAGGCTGATCCGCCGGCGCTGGAGGTCGATGTCGATGATCTTCACCCACAGCTCCTCGCCGGGGCTCACCACCTGCTCGGGCAGGTCGACGTGATGCGCGGCCATCTCCGAGATGTGCACCAGTCCCTCGATGCCGTCGCCGACTTGGACGAAGGCGCCGAAGGGGACGAGCTTGGTGATCCGCCCGTAGACCAGCTGGCCCACTTCGTGGCTGTCGGCGAACTCCTGCCACGGGTCGGTCTGCGTCGCCTTGAGCGAGAGGCTGATGCGCTCCTTCTCCAAGTCGACGTCGAGCACCTCGACTGTGACCTCGTCGCCCACCTGCACGACCGAGGAGGGGTGGTCGACGTGCTTCCAGGAGAGCTCTGAGACGTGGATGAGGCCGTCCATCCCCCCGAGGTCGACGAAGGCACCGAAGTTCACCACCGACGACACGACCCCGTGCCGGCGCTCGCCAGGCTTCAAGTTCGCGAGGAAGTCGCCGCGCTGCTCCTTCTGGGCTTCTTCGAGCCACGCCCGGCGCGACAACACCACGTTGTTACGGTTCCGGTCGAGCTCGATGATCTTGGCCTCGATCACACGGCCGACATAGGGCTGGAGCTCGCGGACCCGGCGGAGCTCCACGAGCGACGCCGGGAGGAAGCCGCGCAAGCCGATGTCGACGATGAGGCCGCCCTTCACCACCTCGATGACCGGTCCCTTCACGACCTGGTCCGCCTCCTTCAGCTTCTCGATCGTGGCCCACGCGCGCTCGTACTGCGCGCGCTTCTTCGAGAGGATGAGCCGACCTTCCTTGTCCTCCTTCTGGAGGACGAGCGCCTCGACCCTGTCGCCGAGCGACACGATGTCGGCCGGGGAGACGTCGTTGCGAATGGAGAGCTCGCGCGCGGGGATGACGCCCTCGGACTTGTAGCCGATGTCGAGCAGCACCTCGTCACGGTCGATCTTCACCACCGTGCCCTCGACCAGGTCGCCGTCGTCGAACTCGACGATGCTGCGCGCCATCAGGTCTTCGAGGGGCTGACCGGTCAGGTCGTCTTCGACGATGGTGCGCGGGTGGTAGACGCCGTCTTCGTCGAACGTGCCCATCGGCTCGTCGGACAGCGTCGGGCGGCGGGGCGGGGCGGTGAGAAGGGAAGAGGAGGAATGCTCGTCGGACATCGAGAACTGCTCGCTTTCGGTTACGCGCCCCTCACGCAGGTGCGACACCTGGGTCGGGACGCCGGCGACCGCGCCGGGGCCGCGTGCTCGAGGGATGGAACCTGGCCACCGGCGCCGGCCAGGACAAGCAGTTTAACGCACTGCGAACAGGAGCGGGGCGGGCGGTCATCCCTTCACCGCCCACGAGTCCCCCCAGGCCGTCGACACCTCCAAGGGCACCGAGAGCAGAACTGCGTGGGTGAGCGCGTCCTCGGTGAGCTCTGCGACGAGGACCTCTTCCTCGGGGGCCGCCTCGACGATCACCTCGTCGTGCACCTGGAGCACCAGGCGGCTCCGCATCCCGCGATGCTCGAGCGCCCCGTCGAGCTTCACCAGCGCCACCTTGAAGATGTCCGCCGCGAGGCCCTGGATGCCCGCGTTCATCGCCTGGCGCTCCGCGGCGGAGCGACGCTGGTAGTTACGCTCGTGGAGATCGGGCAGCGGGCGCTTTCGGCCCATCTCCGTGCGGGTGTAGCCCCGCTCGCGAGCCTCGGCGACGGTCTCGAGCATGTACGCGCGCACCTGCGGGAAGGCGCTGAAGTACCGCTCCATGATCTCGCTCGCCTCCTCCTGGCTGGTCGCCAGCCGCCGCGCGAGGCCGAAGGACTCCATGCCGTAGGCGAGGCCGTAGGAGACCATCTTCGCCCGGTCCCGCTGGTCCTTCGTGACCTCGTCGACGGGCACCCCGTAGACGCCCGAGGCGACCGCCCGGTGGATGTCCTGGCCCGAGCGGAACGCGTCGATCAGCCCCGGGTCGCCCGAGAGGTGGGCGATCACGCGGAGCTCGACCTGGTCGTAGTCCGCGACGAGGAAGCGGAATCCCGGCGCAGGCACGAACGCGCGGCGGAATTGCGAACCGATCTCTCCGCGCGTCGGGATGTTGTGCAGGTTGGGCCGCTCCGACGAGATCCGCCCGGTGCGGGCGACGGTCTGGCGGAACGACGCGTGGATGCGGCCGTCGGGTGCCACCTCGGCGAGCAGCGTCTCGCCGTAGGTGGATCGCAGCTTCTCGAGCTCGCGATAGCGCAACAGCCGGTCGACCAGCGGGTGCGCCTCGCGCAGCGTCTCGAGCGTGGTCGCATCGGTCGAGTAGCCGGTCTTCGTCTTGCGCCCCGGCGCGAGCCCCAGCTCTGTGTACAGCACCGTGCGTAGCTGCGGGGTCGAGTTCACGTTGAAGTCGCGTCCTGCGAGCCGGTGGATCTCGTCGACGAGCGCCTTGCACTCCGACGCGAGGTCACCGGTCAGCCTCCGGAGCTCGTCGACGTCGACGCGGATCCCCGCCACCTCCATGCGCGCGAGGACGCGCACGAGCGGGCGCTCGACATCGTCGTGGAGCGCGCGGAGCCCTTCGGCATCGAGACGCCCGAACAGCCTGGGAACGGCTGCGGCGATCCACAGCGCGTCGGCGACCGCCCCGGCCGCCTCGTCCGGCGCGGTGGCTCCAGCGGCGGCGGCTCCAGCGGCGGCGGCTCCAGCGGCGGCTCCAGTGGCGGCTCCAGCGGCGGTGGCTCCAGCGGCGGCTCCACCCGCCCTGGCTCCAGCGGCGGCTGCCTCTTCGAGGATGAGCTGGCCGGAAGGCGTCCTCCCCTCCCCGAAGTCGCCGTCCACGGCGCCTGGCAGCCCTCCTGTCCGCGCGTCCGGCGCGCCACCTCGGCGTCTGACCACCGCGTCGAGCCCGTAGTCGCCGGTCGAAGGATCGAGGAGGTACGCGGCAACCTCGGTGTCCATCACGAGCCCGGTGCAGTCGATCCCCAGGGGAAGCAGCGAGCGGAGCAGCTCCTTCACCCCGTGGCCCACGACCGGATGCTCGCCGAGCAGCCAGGTGAGCGCCGTCGCGACCTCGCGCGCCTCGAGCAGCGCTCCGGGCACCCACACACCGGCGCCGGGCGGAACCGGGTCCACCAGCGCCGCGCCATGCAGCGCAGAACGGCCCGGCAGCGCCTCCCACCGGCCCACGGCAACGAGGACCGCACCCGCGTCCGGGGTCGCGAGGACGTCCCGAGCCCTTCGATCCCCGAGCGCGCGACCGAGCGCGAAGATCGCCCCGGCGGCGCCGCGCGCGTCCTCCGGCACGACGGCATCGACGTGCTCGGCAACGACGCCGCCGACCGCGACGGCGCCGCGCCCGCCCGCATCCGCCTGCGCGCCATCACCCGCGTCCGCCTGCGTGCCGCGCCCGCCCGCGTCCGCCTGCGTGCCATCACCCGCGTCCGCCTGCGTGCCATCACCCGGGCTGCCGGCTCCGCTCTCGACATGCTCTCGCGCTGCATCCCGGGTTCCGGCTGTTGCCGGCGGCAGCTCGGAGCCCTCCGCCGGCAGGCCGAAACGTCCCTCTGCGAGCAGCGGCACGGCCCGGCGCCACACGGTGCGCAGCTCGTAGCGCTCGAAGACGTCCTTCACCTCTGTGAGACGCCAACCGCCGAGCTCCAGCTGGTCGACGGTCACGTCAAGCTGCACGTCCCGCACGAGCGGGATCGCAGTGGCGTTTGCACGCACCTGCGCCTCGTGGGCCAGCAGGCTCTCCCGCAGCTTCGGTGAAAGCTCCTCTGCGTGCGAGAAGATCCCGTCGAGGTCCCCGTAGGTGAGGACGAGCTTCGCCGCCGTCTTCTCGCCCACGCCGGGGACCCCGGGGAGGTTGTCAGAGGGGTCGCCGCGCAGCGCCGCGAGGATCGGGTACTGGCTCGGCGGCACCCCGGTGCGCTCGACGATCCCGGCCTCGTCGTAGAGCGTGTAGTCGCTCACGCCTTTCCGGTTGTAGAGGACCCGCACGTGGGGGTCCTCGACGAGCTGGAAGCAGTCTCGGTCGCCCGTCACGACCACCGCGTCGCACCCCCGGTCTCGCGCCTCGGTGGCGAGGGTCGCCAGCACGTCGTCGGCCTCGTAGCCGGGGGCCTCGACCACCGGGACGTTCAGCGCCGCGAGCACCTCGCGGATCATGTCGAATTGCGGCAGGAGCGTGTCAGGGGTCGCGGCACGGCCGCCCTTGTACTCCGTCACGAGCTCGTGGCGGAACGTCTCCCCCGGGAGGTCGAATGCGACGCCGAGCGCGCTCGGCCCATGGTCGCGAACCACACTCAGCAGCATCCCGACGAAGCCGTGCAACGCGTTGGTGACCGTGCCCGACGCCATCGAGAGGTCGGGCGGGAGCGCGAAGAACGCCCTGTACGCGAGCGACATGGCGTCGAGCAGGAACAGCGGCCCGCACGCGCCCTTCGCCCGCTGGCTCACGACGGCCGCAGCTCTCCCTCGACGACACGGCGGGCCACGTCGCGCATGCGCGACCGCGTCTGCATCGCGGTCCGCTGGACGAACGCGAATGCGTCGGGCTCGCCCATGCCATGCTGTTCCATGAGCACGGCCTTGGCCTCCTCCACGATCCGGCGGGTCGCGATCTTGTCCTCCGCAGCGTCTCCATCTGCAGGGCCGCCGCCGAGCACCCGGACCTCGTCGTCGATCGCCCACTCCTGTCGACACCGAGAGAGCACCCCGGCGATCGCGGGCAGGAGCTCCTCGCGGCGGAAGGGCTTCACGAGATAGGCAGCGACGCCCGCGTCACGCGCCTCTTCGATCAGGTCGCGCTGGCTGAACGCGGTGAGCACCACGACTGCCGCGCGGTGACGCGAGGAGATCTCACGTGCGGCTCGCACGCCGTCCATGCCCGGCATCTTGACGTCGAGGATCACGAGGTCGGGCTCGAGCTGCTCGACGAGCGACACAGCCTCGTCTCCGCGGGCCGTCTCTCCGGCGACGTCGTAGCCGGCCGATTGGAGGATCTCCTTCAGGTCGAGGCGGATGATCGCCTCGTCCTCGGCGATCACCACACGGGTGGGCACGCCTGCCGGGGACATCGCTGCCGCTGTCATCGAGAACGGGTGTGCGGCGAGAAGCCCACGACTCGAGCCCTGGGAGGGATAGCCCCACTCGGGCCGCCCGGGCCGGAGGCCCGAACCTCCTCCCGGTGCCCGTATCCCCAGCCGTCCCCACG
>JAKBTL010000074.1 GCA_021844425.1 Actinomycetes bacterium
GCATCGTGATGGCGGCCACCAAGTAGCGCGTCCGGCTGGTGGCCTGGGAGAAGGCGAACCGGTACGTCCCGGACTCGAGCTCTCTCGCGACGAGGGGCGCACCGAGGAAGACGCCGACGATGACCGGAAGGACCTGCAGCACGAAGAGCATCGCCGAGATCGGGTCCGTCATGTTCGAGAAGTTGTTCGAGATCGTCGGGCACGCTGCTTGGATCCGATCCGTCAAGCAGTGGTCCGCCACGTACGTCGCGAACATCGAGCGAGCGGGCCCCTCACCAACGAGAATGGCGACTGCGCACACGATGTAGAGGGCGAGCATCCCGAGGAATGCGCCGCGGTGCTGAAGCCGGACCACTTTTGCGAGGCGACGCCACTCGGGCACGTCTCGGATAGCGGTGCTGGGGAAGCCGCTCCCGACGGCCGCAGTCGACTCCGCCACGGTCATGCGATTGCCCGCCGCTTGAGCAGGCACACCGTCGCCATCACGCACAACGCCGCTACGGCCAGCACCACGACTCCCTCGACTCCCTGGAACATCCAGAAGTGGCCAGGAGGCTGGTAGGAAACCCAGAACGAGACGTGGTGCGCCGCCAACCAGTGATCGCCGCTCGCCGCCGTCCGGGTAGAGAGCGCGTTTTCGACGTGCACCGACGCCGAGCGGTCGAGGACACGTCCGCCTGGCCCGGTCATCCAGCTGCGCACGAGCCAGCTGCCTGGAGGTACGTGCCAACCTGGCTGAGGCGGAGAGTTGATCGTGCCGAGCACCATGTTGCCGACTTCGCTCTTAAACCGGGCCGTCGATGCGCCGACGTGAAGCAGCTCGGGGAGGACCACGTGCGCCGCGACGATCAGCCCTCCGACGAGGGCGGCGGTCGCCGCCATCGCAGCGACGGTGCGACGGATGAGGGTGCCGAGGAACGCGCCGAGGACGAGAGCCGACACGGTCCAGGCCGGAAGCAGCCACCACGTCGTCACGAACGGCGTCGCCTGCCATGGGCTGTCGAGGGGCGTGAGGACCACGTCGTAGACGTGCGCGTACCACCCGCCGAAGACCAGACCCAGAACAACCGCCATCACCGTCGCACCGCCAGCCAGTGCCCCGAGGGTGGCGAGCACGAGGCGAGATCGGGAAGTCGCCTGCGTCCAGGCGAAGCGAAACGTGCCCGACTCGATCTCCCGAGAGACGAGCGGCGCACCGACGAACACGCCGACGAGCAGCGGCAGGGCGCTCAGCGCGATGCCGATCGTCGTGAAGGTGGACTGGCCGCCGAGGGCGAGCGCAGCGGTATTGCAGGTGCCCGGCACGAGTTGGCGTCCGACGCAGCCGCCGGCGACGAAGGCGGCGTAGCTCGCATCGACTCGGGACCTCTCGACGACGATCGCAAAGACGAATGCGACGAATACGACGAGGAGCGCGAGGCACCCGCCTCGGTGCTGCAACCAGGCGACGCGGAGCAGCTTGCGCTGAGCGTCCCGGGTCGAGGTCTCCTCGAGGTATCCGAGGTGGGACGAGCCGCCTTCGAGCGCGGTGGTCATTGCGCCAGCTCACCTGCTGCCGTGGCCGCGACGGCGACCGGCCCCGAGCGCCCCACGAGTGACGGATCACGTAGGTATGCAAGGACGAGCTCGTCGAGTGACGGCGCGTCTACCTCCCAGCCGATCGGCGTCTCGATCGGACGGTCGTGGCGGACAAGGAGCTGCACCCTGCGCGCCGCCTTCTCGGCATGCACCACGCAGAGGTGCTCGCCAACGCGCTCCGCCTCGTCAGCGGGTCCGTTCAATACGGTGTGCTCGGCGAGGATGTCTTCGATGGGGCCGACGAGCTGCAGACGACCCTGGGCCATGAGAACCAGATAGTCCGCGACCCGCTCGAGCTCGGAGACGACATGGGAGGAGAAGACGACCGACACCCCCTCCTCTGCGGCCATCGTCATGACGAGCGCCATCACGTCATGACGCGCGACGGGATCGAGGCGCGCCAGCGGCTCGTCGAGCATCAACAGGTGAGGATGGCGCGCGAGCGCGAGGGTGAGCGCGAGCTGTGCCTGCTGGCCGCCGGAGAGCTTCCCCACCCTGCGCTTCACGGGGATGTCGAGTGCCCGGAGGCGCGCGCTCGCGAACGGGCGGTCGAAGCGCCGGTTCAGGTTGGCTGCGACCTCGACCATCTCGTTCACGGAGAGATGCCGATAGAGGGGAGCGTCCTGGGCGACGAACGCGATGCGCTCCAAGGCGTCGAGGGAGCCCGCCGGGAGGTCGCCGAGTAGGCCGACCGTGCCGCACGTCGCCTCCGTAAGCCCGACCGCGCAGTGAAGGAGCGTCGTCTTCCCCGCGCCATTGGAGCCGGCGAGCGCCACGATGCGGCCCTCGGGGATCGCGAGCGTGCAGTCGCTCACCGCCCAGGTCTGGCCGTAGCGCACGCCGAGCCCGAAGGTCTCCAGGACGTTCATGCCACGCCCCCTGCACTCCGTCCCGAAGCTCGTCCATCCCGTGAACTGGCCGCCCTACTCTTGCGGCCTTCACGGAAATCCCGCAGCGCGGACTGGAAGAGCGCGGCAATGCCGTCGTCGTCGAGGCCGGCGGCGGTCGCATCGCGCAGCCAGCCGTCGACGAGACGCTTGCGCAGTGCGTTGAGCGTCGCGAGATCGACCGTCTCGGGCGAGGCAAGCACGAACGTGCCCTGACCGGGACGCCCCCCGATCAAGCCCTCCTGCTCGAGATGCCGGTATGCCTTCTGCACCGTGTTGGGATTGATGGAGAGCGACGCCACGACGTCCTTCAGGCGAGGAAGCCGGTCACCCTGGACGAGGTAGCCGAGACGGATCGCATGCTCGACCTGATGCACGAGCTGGAGATACGTCGGGACGCCCGAGCGTGGATCAAGTCTGAAGATGAGGGGTGATCGCGCCTCATCATCGCGCTTCCCTATGGTCATAGTAAAAGAGTATCGCCAGGGGCCGCAGAAAGCAAGCGCGTCGACAAGTGGCGCACCGCCCACCGCTCGTGGATAGCTGCCCTTGATCACGCCGGCCGAGCGGCACACCTAACAACTTCCCCGGCGTCGCCTCGCAGGCACGCATCGTCGTGCACCCGCACGGGTAGCGCATAATGCCCGGATCGTCTTCCCATTTCGGCGCTCCACTGCATGCCCGAGGTGCCGTTCGTGTTCAGGTAACAATCGCGAGCGCGACCGCTCAAAGCAACGGGCTGGCGTCGTCCAGATCGCCGCGGCGAAGACCCCCAAATCCTTCCGAGCATGCGGCGCTTGCGGCGTCCGAGTCGTTCTGGCAGTAGCGGCTGCGGATGTCCATGCACGGCTCCGGCGCACGGAACGCTGGTGGCTCGGAACGCAACGGTTTGTCTTTCCAGTGCTGAGACGCCAGCTTTCGTCGGTGCCGGTCGGCCGTTAGATGATCCGGGCCAGCTTCTCGCGGTCCGACGGTCCTGACGGTACCTGGACGCACAGGGTGAGCGAGGGGTGCGACGGGACTTTCAGCTCGGTGACGTCGAGCCGGATGACGTCGGTGGGCGGACGGCTGATGACGATCTGCCCGGTGAGGGCTTGCTCGACCCGGTACTGCGGCCACCAGACGCGGAACTGCTTGCTCTCTTCTTGGAGGGCGCCGATGAGCTCGGCGAAGCGCTCGTCGCCCGGGTGCTCGGCTGCGACTGAGCGGAACTGGCCGAGGAGGTGGCGGCCGCGGTCCTCCCACCCGATGCTCATGGCTGCGGTGGTGCCTGTGGCGAAGTAGAGCCATATGAGGTTGCGCCGGCCGGCGGGAAGCGAGCCCGGCTGCCAGATCCGGTCGAAGGGACGATTCCAGGCGAGGAAGTCGAAGCGTAGGCCGAGCAGGCAAGCGGGGGTGGGTTCGATGACGTCGAGCAGGCGGGTGAGCTGTGGGCCGACGTCGTCGGGCATCTGGTCTGGCTCGGGAGCAATGAGGCCGGCGAGTCGTCGAAGGTGGCGGTGTGACTCGGCATCGAGGCAAAGCGCCCGGGCGATGGCGTCGATCACCTGCGGGCTCGGATCAGCGGGGCGGCCTTGTTCGAGCCACGTGTACCACGTCATGCTTACCCCGGCGGCCGAGGCGACCTCCTCCCGGCGCAGTCCCGGGGTGTTGCGCCGCCCGGGAAAGGGGTCGAGGCCGAGGTCCTCGGGGTGGACGTCGGCGCGGCGCGCGCGAAGGAAGCTGGCGAGCTCGGCCCGCCGGGCTGCTGCAGGGTCGGACACCGCGGTCCGCATGGGAAAAGCCTACCGCCCGCCTGGTAGTCCGACTACTACCAGTGACACCACCAGGCGCCGACGTCAGATTGAGGTTTACCCTCGATCCTGGGCCGGTGTCTCCGTGCGCCGCAGACGTCCTCCCCGGCGACATGCCTCGGGTCGTCTCCGTCGATCGGCGGTGGCACCAGCTTCGCGTTTGAGGATCGAGCAGCGAACGTGAAGGCGATCACATGAAGGAGAGCCGAACCGGTCAGGACAGGTCGAAGACAGGGGCAGCACCGCGCTGTCGTCGACCCTGGGCGGTAGGCGGAGAGGTAGACGGTGCCCCGGGAGCGCCTCGGGCGTCGCGTCGGCGCCTGGCTGTCGGCCTCGGGTGTGTCGGCCTGGCCGGATTGCTCCTCAGTGCCTGCGGTGGCGGGGGATCGGCCTCTCCTGCCACGACCGCTCGGCCGAGGCCGACCTCGTCCACGTCTGCCCCGGTCTCGTCGTCGACAACTGATCCGGCATCGTCGGCCGTCCTCTCCGCCTACCGGGCCTCATCGGCAGCCTTCGAGCAGGCACTTGCCACCGCGAACCCCGCGGATCCGGCGCTGGCGGCCGCCATGATCGACCCGCAGCTCCAGTCCGTGAAGGCGAACCTGCTCGCCGACCAGCGCCAGGGGATCGTCGGGCGCGGAACAGTGACGCTGCATCCGAAGGTCGTTGCGATCTCGGGGTCGACGGCGACGGTCGTGGACTGCGTCTACAGCACGAGCGAGCTCGTGTACAAGGCAACAGGCAAGCCGGTGCCGCCAGTCACCCCGCCCGAGAACGACGGGATCCGGGCGACGCTTGTCCTGACCGGTGGTGCATGGAAGCTTGCAAAGCAAACGGTGACCGAGGGGTCATGCGCGCCTGGCTCGTGATCCCCGCCGCTGTCGTCGTCACTGCGATCACCTTGGTCGTCGGCACCGAGCCCGCATGGGCTGGCGACGGCTATGGCCAGAACAACTATTCGAGCGCCCAGGCGTCGGGCGGCCAGCTGAGCGTGCAGGCAGGCGTCACCCGCTGGACACCGCCTGAGGGCTCGTCGTGGGCAACCCGGGCCAAGTCAGACCCGCCGCCCGGGAAGCCCAACCCGAACCAGCCCTACGGCTGCACCTACGCGGCCGGCGGTGCCTCGGCGACGGCAACCCTCGGGGTGGGCGGTGCGCAGCCGGGCCAGTGGGTGTTCCCGACGTGTACGGGCCCGGGCGTGCTCAATCCCATGCCGCCGGTGTGGGTCTCCGGCCCCCAGCCGGCCGCCGGCATCGTCCAGGTCGCCCCGGTGGTGGTCGCAGAGCAGGCGGCGAAGAGCCTCGGGCTCGCCTCGCCGGTGATCGAGATGGCCCCGCCCGACGGCAACCCACAGCTGGTGGGGGTGGCGACGTGGCTGTGGGTGAGCCCTGCCGCCTGGCATCCCCTCACCGCGACGGCCTCGGCCGGGTCGGTGACGACGACGGCGACGGCGACGCCGACCAAGGTCGTCTGGGACATGGGCGATGGGAGCACCGTGACCTGCGACGGCCCCGGTACCCCGTATGACCCGTCGTCTCCTGCTGCGACGACGACCTGCTCCTACACGTGGTCGACGGCGGGCACCTTCACCGTGACCGCCACCTTGTACTGGTCGGTCAGCTGGAGCGCCACCGGCGCGGCGGGCGGGGGGAACCTCGGTGTCCAGGCCGGCCCGGCCACCGACGTCACCGTCCACGTCGTCCAGTCCCAGGCGATCAACACCGCAAGCACCGGGGGCAGCTGAGGAGGGAGGAAGCCCATGGCAGTGGCAGCGCCACGAACCTTGACCAACGGCGGCCCGGGGACCAACGGCCGCCCGACGATCGACGGCACCCGCGGTGGGCCGAGCCCGGCCCGCAAGCCGGGCCGGCGCCGCCAGACGCCGCTGGTCGTGGTCGGGGTGCTGC
The DNA here is from genome assembly GCA_021844425.1 of Actinomycetes bacterium. Taxonomy (GTDB): domain Bacteria; phylum Actinomycetota; class Acidimicrobiia; order Acidimicrobiales; family RAAP-2; genus JAJYVT01. The sequence continues at coordinate 6,166 of JAKBTL010000074.1, forward strand.
TCGTGGTGGGCTGCGCGCTCGGGTTTGCCGACGCCTCGCTGAGCCTCGCGAGCCACGAGGACGTCCTCGCCGTTTCCCAGCCGCTCGCCGCCGGCCAGCTCCTCGCCTCAGGCGATCTGCGGGCGGTGCGGGTCTCGACCGGCGCAGGGCTCGGGGTCGTGCCGGTGGCCGACGAGGCGAGCGTGGTCGGCCGGCCCGTCGCGGTGCCGCTCGTGGCAGGGGCGCTCCTTTCCCCGGGCGAGCTTGGCTCGACCTCGGCGGTGGCATCCGGCGCGGACGTGGTCGCGGTCGCGCTGAAGGCCGGGCTGTTCCCTCCCGACCTCGCGCCCGGCGACCGGGTCCAGGTCGTCCCCGTGGTGACCGCGTCGTCGGGGACCGCGACGGTGAGCGGCAGCCCGGTCGACGCGACGGTGCTCGCGCTCCAGGCGGCCCCGGCGAGCTCGAATGCCGCCACGGTGTTCTCCCTCCAGGTCGTAAAGACCGATGCGGACGGGGTGGCGTCGCTCGCCGCGGCGGGCGAGGCGAGCCTGGTCCAGCTCGGGGCAGGGAGCTGACGATGCCCGTCACCGTGCTCGGCGCGGTCCGCTCGTGCGGGGCGACCACGCTTGGCGTCGCGCTGGCGGCGACGTGGCCGGCGGGCCGCCGCGTGCTCCTGGTCGAGCTCGACCCTGCCGGCGGAACCCTGGCCGCAGCGTCGGGGTGGGCGGCGGAGCCGAGCCTGGTGTCGCTCGCCGCGGCGGCCCGGCGCAACAGCGACCCCGAGGCGATCTGGGAGCACTGCCAGCACCTGCCGGGTGGCGGGGCGGTCCTGGCCGCGCCTGCTGGAGCGGAGCAGACGCGCGGCGCGGCGGGGATGCTGGCGGGCCTCCTTGCCCGCCTCGGCGAGCTGGACGCGGACGTGCTGGTCGACGTCGGCCGGCTCGACGCCACCGCACCGATGCCGTCGATTGCCACCGGCGCGGGGCGGCTTGTGCTGGTGGCTCGGCCACGCCTTGCCGACCTGCACGCGCTCGCCATCTTCGTCGAGGCCCGCACCGTCGGCGCTAGCCGGCTCGAAGCCGGCCGGGTGGGCCTGGTGCTCGTGGGGGATGGCCCCTACCCCGACGACGAGGTCGCCGGGGCGCTCGGTATCGAGGTGCTCGGACGACTCCCCTGGGACCCGCAGGCCGCCGAGCTGCTCGCCTCGCTGCTGGCCTCGGACCGCCAGCTGCGGCTCTCCCCGCTCGTGCGGGCCGCACGCACCCTGGCCGACCGCCTCGTTGTCGGCACCGCACCGACAGTCCCCGTGGCGCCGCCCGGCGATCCTGCACCAGCTGCGGGGTCGCTGCGGGTTTGGATGCTCCGGCCGTTCCGGATCGGCGCGGCCGTGGGGAACGGGAACGGGAACGGGAGTGCAGGTCACGAGGGGGCGTCGACATGAGCACCGAGCACCGCCTGGTCGAGCGAGCATCGAGCGACCGAGAGCTGCTGGACCCGGCACCGGTCGACCGCTCGCTGATGGACCACTCCCTGGTCGAAGGCTTGCGGACCGAGGTGCTCGCCGCGCTCTCCGAGCGGACCCGGGGCCACCAGGCAGGCGGCCGGCCGCCGCTCGGGCCGGCCGACGAGCAGGCGCTCGGGCGCCAGCTGATCGCAGACGCCTTGGAGCGCCGGGCCCGGGAGGCGCTCGGTGCCGGGGAGGCGGTGATGTCCGAGGGCGAGGAGGACTTCCTCGCCCGGGCGGCCTTCGACGCGCTGTTCCGCCTGAACCGCCTGCAGCGCCTCCTCGACGACCCGGGGATCGAGAACATCAACGCGAACGGCTGCGACGTCGTCTGGGTCCGCTACGCCGATGGCCGACGCGAGCAGGTCGAGCCGATCGCGGACTCCGACGCAGAGCTCGAGGAGATGCTGCGCACCGCGGCGGCCAGGGTCGGGATCGGCGAGCGGCGCTTCGACCGGGGTTCGCCGCGGATCTCCCTGCAGCTGCCCGACGGCTCGCGGCTGTTCGCGCTGATGGCCGTCGCGGCGCGGCCGTGCGTGTCGATCCGTCGCCATCGCTACCTGCGCGTCACCCTCGACGACCTGATCGGCACGGGCACCGTGGACGTGGTGCTGCGCGAGTTCCTGCGGGCACTGATGGCGGCGAAGAAGTCGTGCGTCATCTGCGGGGGGACCGGGGCAGGCAAGACCACGCTGCTGCGTGCCATGGCGGCCGACATCTCGCCGTCCGAGCGCCTCGTCACGATCGAGGACTCCTTGGAGCTCGGCCTCGATCGCTACCCCGACCTCCACCCCGACTGCATCGCCTTGGAGGCGAGGGAGGCGAACCTCGAAGGCCAGGGCGGGATCAGCCTCGCGGAGCTGGTGCGCTGGGCGCTTCGCATGTCACCTGACCGGGTCATCGTCGGCGAGGCGAGGGGCGAAGAGGTCCTGGCGCTGTTGAACGCGATGTCCCAGGGCACCGACGGCTCGATGGCGACCCTGCACGCGTCGTCGTCTCGTGGCGCGTTCTCCAAGCTCGCCACCTACGCCATCCAGGCCCCCGAGCGCCTGCCCTTGGAGGCGACGAACCTGCTCGTGGGCAACGCCGTGCACTTCGTCATCCACCTCGCCCGCGACGGCGAGCGCCGCGTCGTCTCCTCGATCCGGGAGGTGACCGGCGCAGAGGGCCCGATGGTCACCTCGAACGAGGTCTTCCGTCCCGACCAGACCGGTCGGGGCGTGCCCGGTGCGCCGCTGCGCAACGAGACCCTCGACCAGCTCGCAGCCGCCGGCTTCGACCCGGGCCTCTTGGAGCGGCCCGAGGGGTGGTGGGAGCAGTGACCGCGCTGGCCGGGCTTCTCGGGGCGGGGGTCGGCCTCGGCCTGGTGCTCGCCTGGGCCGGCTGGCGCGGCGTCACCCTCCCCAGATCAGCAAGGTCGCCCACCCGTCCGAAGGTCGAGCGGGCGACGCTTCGACTCGGCCTGGCGGCCGGTGGGGCGGTCGTCGTCGGGGCGGCGACGGGCTGGCCCGTCGGGGCGCTGCTGGCCGGGCTCGCCGGGTGGGGGCTGCCCGGGCTCCTCGGGGGGAGCAAGGGCCGGGGCGATGGGCTGGCGCGCATCGAAGCGGTGGCCGGGTGGGCGGAGATGCTGCGCGACACGATGGCCGGCGCCGCGGGCCTCGAGCAGGCGATCGTCGCCACCGCAACCGTCGCACCGCTCCCGATCCGGGCCGAGGTCGCCACCTTGGCGGTCCGGCTCGAAGGCGAGCGGCTCGCCCCTGCGTTGCGGGGCTTCGCCGACGAGGTGGCGGACCCGACGATGGACCTCGTCGTCGCAGCCCTCGTGCTCGCAGCCGAGCATCAGGCATCCCGTCTCGGCGAGCTGCTCGGCTCGCTCGCCCAGGCCGCTCGGGACCAGGCCACCATGCGCTTGCGGGTCGAGGCGGGCAGGGCCCGGTCGCGCACCTCGGTCAAGGTGGTCGTCGGGGTGACCGCCGGGCTCGCCTTGGGCCTCGCGGTGTTGAACCGCTCCTACCTCGCCCCGTATGACTCGGCCCTCGGCCAGCTCGTGCTGCTGCTCGTCGGGGCGATGTTCGCAGGCGCCTTCGTCTGGCTGGCCCGCATGACCCGGCCGAGCGCCCCCGAGCGCTTCCTCGCTCGACCCAACGAGCTCACGGTTCCCGAGCCCACGTCGAGGATCGCGCCGTGATCACCGCGCTCGCGTTGGGTGCTGGCACCGGCTTCGGGATGTGGCTGGTCGTGCGGGGCCTGTTCCCGCCCCGGCCGTCCCTCGCCGAGGCGCTCGCCCAGCTGAAGCGGGTGCCCGAGGCGGCCCCGGTGCTCGCCCCGGTCTCCGAGGGCGGTGTCGCTGCCCAGCTCGGGCGTCCGCTCGCCGAGCTGCTCGGTCACGTGGGAGCCGGATGGCTGGTGCCGGGCCGGATCCGCCAGGACCTCGCCGTGCTCGATCGCAGCGCCGAGCGCCACCTGGCCGAGAAGGTCACCCTCGCGCTTACCGGCCTCCTCCTCGTCCCCGCCCTCGCCGCGCTGGCGGCCCTCGACGGTTCGCACGTGCCGCTCGCCCTCCCGCTGTGGGGTGCGCTCGTGCTCGGGGTCTGCGGCTTCGTCGTCCCGGACCTCGGCATCCACGCAGATGCCAACCGCAGGCGGCGGGACTTCCGCCACGCGCTGTCCAGCTTCTTGGATCTCGTCGTCGTCGCCCTGGCCGGCGGCGGCGGGGTCGAGAGCGCGCTCGCGGACGCGGCGAGCATCGGGGCCGGGTGGCCATTTGCCTACCTGCGCCGGGCCCTTGACCAGGCCCGCCTCGCCCGCGAGGCCCCCTGGACCGCCCTCGGCCGGCTCGGCACCGAGCTCGGTGTCGGCGAGCTGTCCGAGCTCGCCGCCTCGGTCGCCCTCGCGGGCACCGAAGGGGCGAAGGTCCGCGCCAGCCTGGCGGCCAAGGCGACCTCGCTTCGCACCCACCAGCTCGCCGAGGCCGAGACCGCCGACCAGGCCGCCAGTGAGCGCATGAGCCTGCCCGTCGTCGTGCTCTTCGCCGGCTTCTTGCTCTTCATCGGGTTCCCCGCCGTCGAACGCGTCCTCCACAG
>JAKBTL010000012.1 GCA_021844425.1 Actinomycetes bacterium
GTACAGGGCTTGCATGACGCGCAAGGGGTCGGGGGTTCGAGTCCCTCACGGCCCACCAGGGAAAACTCGGGAGAGAGGGAGCAGGGCGGGGAACGGCGCGGGAACCGGGGCCCCGGCGGCCCGGCCCGCGCATGCGCACGCGCACCCACCCCACCCCACCCCCAGCGCCGAGGGCGCCCGCGCCCGAAGGCGCCGCAGCGCCGGAGCACGCCGAGCCGGAGCGGCAGCGGGGCCGAGACCCGTGGACCTCGGCAGCGAGCCGGACGGCGCACCCGCCGGGACGCGGCCCCGTGCGTCGCCGTGGGACGCCGGAACCGAGCGGTGGCGCACAGGTAGTGGCCGGACCGCAGCGGGCGCCACGGCGGCCCTGGGCGTGGCCCGTGCGCGGCCCTGGTCGGGGCGGGAGACGCCGGCCGGGGTGCCCAGGCTCCTACCCGAAGCCGCGGACGAGCGCGAGCGCCGGGCGATCGGGAGCGGGCTCGCGGGCGAGAGCGGCGGTGAGGATCGCCCGGACCTCGACGTCGGGCCAGCGGGCGTCGTCGAAGAGGACGACACCGCGCACGTCCGCTCCGGTCGCCCGCCAGCGCTGGCCGTTCGGGCCAGCGTGGTCGCCGAGGAACGGGTCCTCTGCGACGAGCCCGACGAGCCCGAGGCTCGTCTCGTCGTCTTCGGTCCCGAGCACCCCCATTCGGGCAAGACGGTGGACAGCCCGGCACGAGTGGCCGCCCGGCGGTTCCTGGACGAGCGCTCCGGCGGCCCGCGGTTTAACCGGAACATGCTCGTGTTCCTCGCTCCCGACCGGAGCCGACTGGCGGAGCTGCGTCTCGGGGTTCGTGACTTCCTCGCGTGGCGGTCGATCGAGGCCGAGAAGGAGTCGCTCAACCTCGGCGCCTTCCAGAGCCAGCAGGCCGAGACCAAGCGCGCCCAGTTCGACGAGGTTGTCACCCAACGCATCGGTGAGACGTTCACCTGGGTTCTCGTCCCCTCCCAGGCGCCGGGTGACCCTGAGATCTCCTGGGAGGAGACCCGGGCCACCGGGCCCGAACCGCTTGCGGTGCGCGTCGGCAAGAAGCTCCGCAACGAAGAGGCGCTGATCACCGAGTATTCCGGAGCACGGTTGCGGATGGACCTCGACCGGGTCCCGCTGTGGCGTGGGGACCACGTGACGCTCCGACAGCTCTGGAGCGACTACTCCCAGTATCTCTACCTCCCACGCTTTCGCGACTCGGCGGTCTTGCTGGATGCGGTGCGCTCGGGGATCGCGTTGTTGAGCTGGACGACCGACACCTTCGTTTACGCCAGCGCCTACGACGAGCAGGCGGAGCGCTACGTCGGCCTCACTGCCGGCCAGCACGCCGCGGTGGTGCTCGACGCCACTTCGGTCGTCGTCAAAGCCGAGGTCGCGCTGCGTCAGATGGACCGCGACCAGGTGCCTTCCCCGGAGACGGCCGCCTCGGCCGCGAGGACAGAGCCAACGAGCGAGACCCCGGCCACCGCCCGCGACGACGGCGTGACCGACCGCGCCGTCCGCGCGTCGGCGTCCCCGACGCGCTTCTACGGGCGGGTGACGCTGGAGCCGCTGCGGATGATCCGGGATGTCGGGGACATCGCCGACACGATCATCAACCAGCTCGGGCGCGCTGACGCCGCGGTGACGATCAGCTTGGAGATCGAGGCAACGGCGGACGGGGGTTTCCCCGAGGACGTCCGGCGGTCCGTCGACGAGAACGCCCGAACTCTCAAGTTCGACGCCCACGAGTTCGAAGACGGCTGACAGACAGAACGGCAGCCGTGAACGACTACATCGCCACCCAATCGCCACCACCTTCCGCTGGTGACGTGAAGAGCTTTGTGACGATGGAGATGGAGGGTCCCCTGGCTCCGTGGGCTGCCGGGCTCGCCCAGGAGCTGAAGCGCCAGGGCTACGCCGCAAGGACGGTGGTCTGGCGACGGCGCCGGAGCCCCGGGCCTCACTGGAAGACGATGGTGCGGCGTTGGTCGAGAAAGACGCGTCGCTGAACGTGCCAGCGCACGGCGCGCGCGAGAGCTTGGCACTCGGTGTCCCGGCCCAGGGCCGCCACGTCGGCGGGCGACAGGGTGTGGTCGATGCGCGCCGTCGCCTGCTCGATGATCGGACCCTCGTCGAGGTCGGAAGTGACGTAGTGGGCCGTCGCGCCGATGACCTTCACGCCCCGCTCATGCGCGCGCTCGTAGGGTCTGGCGCCCTTGAAGCTCGGGAGCATCGAGTGGTGAATGTTGATAGCCCGCCCCCACAAGCGCGCGCATAAGCCATCCGAGAGGACCTGCATGTAGCGCGCCAGTACGACGAGATCGACCCCTAACTCGTCGACGAGCGACATGAGCTGGGCCTCGGCCTCGGGTTTGGTCTCTGGCGTCACGGGGACGTGGTGGAAGGGGACACCGTAGCTACGGGCCATGGCACCGAGGTCGTCGTGGTTGCTCACGATCGCCACGACGTCGACGTTGAGCCATCCGGTGCTCACGCGGAACAACAGGTCGTTCAAGCAGTGGCCGAGCTTGCTCACCATGATGAGGACCTGCTGCCTGGCCGAGGCGTAGTCGAGATGCCATGTCATGGCGAACCCCGTGGCTACGGTGGCGAAGGCGACGCGCAAGGCGTCGAGCATCGGGAGGTCCGCACCGTGGGTGGTCGGACATGTGGCCGAGGGGACCGGAAAGAACCCGATCCGCATGAAGAACAGCCCGGACCCCTGGTCTCCGAACTGCTGGCTCTCGACGATCGTGCAGCCGTGCGCCAACAGAAACTGCGAGACGGCATGGACGATCCCGGGGCGATCGGGGCACGAGAGGCTGAGGACGAACTTGTCCTCGTCGCTGCCGAACGTCGGCGTCCTTTGCTCCATATGCTCCGTCATCGCGGTAGACTGTCTCTCTTCAGGTCGGCCCTGCGACGCCGGGGCGCCGGCAGCTGTGCCTGGCACTCCGAGCCAAGGAGCTAGGAGCGGACGCGCTCGGACTTGGGGTCGTAGCAAGGCGTGAGCGAGGCCTTGGCTGCGTGGCGCTCGCAGCCGATCTCGATCTCGTAGGGGGCGGCCTCGAACCACCCCCGCTCCACCACGTCGCTATGGCCGCCGACCGCGGTCGCGTCGACGTAACCGAGCGCAACGGTCCTGTTGACCGTGTGGCCGAAGTCGGCGGAGGCGACCCGGCCCACCAAGATGCCGTCGCGGTAGATGGGCTCGTCGTGGTAAAGGCACGCGTCAGGGTCCTCGAGAAGGAACTGGACGAGTCGCCGTCTGGGCGGTCCCATCTCCTTCTGCTCGAGGAGGGCGTCCCGGCCGATGAAGCCACCCGGCTTGTCCCACGCAACAGCAAAGCCGAGGCCCGCCTCGAGCGGCGTGTCGGTAGGCCCGATGTCGTGGCCGAAGCTCCGGTAGGCCTTCTCGATCCGAAGCGAGTTCAACGCGTGGTAGCCGGCGTGGCGCATCCCGATCGCCGCCCCGGCTTGGGTGAGGACCGAGTAGACGTGCACCGCCGATTCCGCAGGGATCAGGAGCTCCCAGCCCAGCTCGCCGACGTAGGTAAGGCGGGTCGCCCGGACGAAGACGTGGCCGATGTCGATGCGTCGGGAGGTCGCGAAGCTGAACGCGTCGTTTGACAGGTCAGCATCGGTGAGCGGCTGGAGCATGCGGCGCGACTCGGGCCCCATGACCGTCACCATGGCGAGCGACGCCGACGCGTCGACCACCACCGCCTGCTCGTCGGGCGCCACGTGCCGCACGAGCCAGTCATGGTCACGCACGACGAACGCGGCAGCGGTGAGGACGAGGTACTCGTGCACGTCAATGCGGGTCACCGTGACGTCGGACTCGATCCCGCCCCAGTCGTTGAGCCACTGGGTGTAGACGACGCGTCCCGGCTCGACGTCCACGTCGTTCGCGCACACCCGTTGGAGCACTCGGCAGGCATCGCGCCCGATGACGCGTAGCTTCCCGAACGAGGACATGTCGAAGAGAGCAACGTTCTCCCGCACGGCCCGGTGCTCTTCTCTGACTGCCTCGAACCACGGCTGGCGGCCGAACGTGTGGGGCTCGTGCGCTCGCCCGGTCCCCGCGCCGACCGCGTACCAGTTGGCACGCTCCCATCCCGCGACCTCACCGAACACCGCACCCGCCGCCTCGACCTGCGCGTGGAGGGGACTCAGCCGCAGACCCCGGGCCTGCTGGCGCTCCTGGTAGGGCCAGTGGATCTCGTAGGAGACGTCGAGCGTCTCGGTGACGCGTGACTCGAGGTAGCGGCGGTTGACCTGATGAGGCATCGCGCGGCGGGGGTCGGCCTCGAGGAGATCGAACGGTGGGCGCTGGTCGATGAGCCAGTCGGCCAGTGCCTGCCCGGCACCCGGACCCGAAAGGAACCCCACGGAGTTGAAGCCGCAGGCGGCAAAGTAGTTGCGGACGCCGGGGACCTCCCCGAGGTGGTAGACGCCGTCGGGCGTGAAGCTCTCGGGACCGCAGAAGAAGAGTCGGACGCCGATGTCCGCCAAGACTGGGATCCGTCGCACCATCTGCTCGTAGAAGGGTGCGAGGTGTTCCCAATTCTCGCCGAGGGTGGTGAACTCGGCGTCCTCGGGAATGCCCCGTGACGCCCACGGTTCGCTCCCAGGTTCGAAAAACCCGACCATGAGCTTCCCCGCGTCGTCCTTCACGTACGAGTAGTCGTCGCCGGATTTGAGCGTCGGCATGTCGGCCGGCAGGTCCGGTACGTCCTCGGTCACTACGTAGTAGTGGTGCAGCGCTTGGAGCGGAAGGTCGATGCCCGAGCGCGCCGCGACCTCTCTCCCCCACATGCCGGTGCAGTTGACGACGTACTCCGCCTCCACATCACCCTCTGCGGTGCGGACGCCAACGGCGCGTCGGTCACGCAGGAGGACCTCCTCGACGCGCACGCCCTCGAGTATCCGCGCCCCGCCGAGGCGGGCGCCACGAGCGAGCGACATGGTGGTGTCGGTGGCGTTGCCCCGGCCGTCGAAGGGAAAGTGGAGAGCGCCGACGAGGCCAGCGGGGTCGAGAAGGGGGAAGAGCTCGGTCACCCGGTCGGAATCCACGAGCTCCACGTCGATCCCGTTGCCCCGGCACGCCGAGGCCTGCCGGCGCAGCTCCTCCCAGCGGTCCTCGCCGAAGGCCAGGTGCAAGGTGCCCGTGCGGCGGTAGCCGGTGCTGAGCCCCGTCACCTCCTCCAAGTGCTCGAAGATCTCGATGCTGCGTTGCACGATGGCACGCATGCCGTGCGTGGGCCGGGCGGTCGTGACCAGGCCAGCTGCGTGCCAGGTGGTGCCAGAGGTGAGCCGCTTGCGTTCGAGCACGACGACGTCCGACCAGCCTCGGCGCGTGAGGTGGTACGCCGTCGAGCAGCCGAGCATCCCGCCTCCGATGACCACGACCCGGGCGCGCTCGGGGAGTGAGCGGGCCGCGGGTGTTGGGTTCGGACTCGTCGATCCCACCTCGTGTCCCTCCTCTTGGTGCTGGTAAGGCCCGCCCGTCGGGCGCGGGCTCCCCCCAGCATGTCGCCCTCGGCCCTTGGCTGAAAGTGGCCAGATGCGCACTGTAGCCCCACAATTGTCCAAATTGCCCATTGTGCACGCCGGACCGCCATGGGAGAATCGCCTGCACTGACATCGTGGGGGGAGGCAGTAGTGAGCGATCTGTTGGTGGCTCGGCCATACATCGACGGCCGGTTCCAGGACGCAGGTACGTCGCGCCCGGTCACGAGCCCCTTCGACGGGCGCAAGGTCGGCGAGGTCCAAGAAGCCGATACGTCCCACGTCCAGGTGGCAGTCGAGGCTGCCCGACGAGCCCAGCGGGAGTGGGCCGCTTTACCCGTGCTCGACCGGGTCGATCTTCTCTACCGCGGACTTGAGCTGTGCCGGCAGCGAAACGACATGTTCGCCGAGATGATCACCAAGGAAGTCGGCAAGACCATTCGCGAGTCGCGCGAGGAGATGGTCGAGTACGCGTGTGACCACTTCCGGCGGGCCGCGGAGGACGTCCTGCGATACCGGGGACAGGTGCTCCCGACCACCCAGGAGCGCACGTCGTCCAAGCGGATTCTCGTCACCCATCGACCCGCGGGAGTGGTCGGACTCGTCACGCCCTGGAACTTCCCCGTCGACATCGCGGCGATCACGATCACCTACGCGCTCGCGGTTGGTGACACGGTGGTCTGGAAGCCGTCACCGTATGCACCGCTCAGCTGTGCGATGTTCGCGGAGCTACTTGACGATGCGGGCTTTCCTGCAGGCGTCCTTAACATGCTGACGGGCGACGCCGGAGTCGGGCAGGCGCTCGTGTCGCATCCCGACGTCGACGTCGTCTCCTTCACCGGGTCGACGGGAGTGGGCGCCACGATTGCCCGGACAGCGGCGCTCAAGAACCTCATGCTCGAGCTCGGCGGCAACGGGCCGCTCGTGGTGCTCGATGACGCCGACCTCGACCGGGCGGTCGCAGCCACGATCACCGGCTGCTACTACCTCGCTGGGCAGTGCTGCACCGCGGCCGAGCGCATCCTCGTCCACCGATCGGTGGCGGATGACTTCATCGAGCGCCTAGTCGCAGCCACGCGGGCGCTCAAGGTTGGGGATCCCCTCGACGAGGACACCGATATGGGCCCCGTCTGCAACGCGGCCGTCCTGGACAAGTGCGTCGCGCATATTCGTCAAGCGGAAGAACGTGGCGCAAAGGTCGTCCTTGGCGGCAACGCAGAGGGGTTGATGCACGAGCCGACCGTCCTGACGGGCGTCACCCCGGACATGGAGATCGCCCGAGAGGAGACGTTCGGCCCGGTCGCGCCCGTGCTCACGTTCGGCGACGACGACGAGGCGGTCGCCGTCGGGAACGGCACCCGCTACGGGCTCACCGCCGCCGTGTTCACCCGCGACCTAGCCCGAGGCTGGCGATTCGCAGAGCGCCTCGACCACGGCACCGTACTTGTGAACGAGACGACCAACTACTGGGACCAGCTGGCCCCATTCGGCGGCTCGAAGCAGAGCGGGTCGGGCCGTGAGCTTGCGACCTGGATGCTCGACGCGCTCACCGAGATCAAGCAGATCGTCCTGGAGCTGACATGACCGACCACACGCCCGTTCAAGCCACGACCCGTTCGGACATCGTCCCGGCCGAGGTGATCCAGACCTTCGTCGGCAACGTGGAGCCCGGAGACGACGTCAGCTTGGCTGTCGTGCTGTGGTCGGTGGCGTTCAGCCTCGTCGTCATCTTCGCCACCACGGCGTGGTGGATGCTCAAGTAAGGGAGGGCACATGACCGCCACCGATGTGGGCGCCGCGATCCCCGGCGAGGTCAACCCCCAATCGATGGACTTCGGGGAGGGCGTCCTGCCGATCCCCCGAGTCGACCGCTACGCCGGGACGGGCCTCATGTTCTGGCTTTGGTGCGGCGGCAACATCCTGCTCACCACCTTCGTTCTCGGCGGGTACTACGCGGCTGCGCTGGGCGCGGTCGGCATGATCGTGGTCACCTTCGCCGGCGGCATCCTGGGCAACCTGTTCCCGTCGCTGTCGGGGCTGCGCTCTGCCCGCTACGGCGTCGACGAGTACGTCGGCATGCGTTCGAGCTTCGGCACCTTTGGTGCTTACGTCGGCATCTTCCTGCTCGTCGCCATCAACTTCGGATGGGTGGGGATCCTCTCGTCGATCGCCGGCCACTCCGGGGCGGCGGTCATGGCCACCTACCACGTGAACAACTTCCACTGGTACTCGATCTTCGCCCTCAGCTGCGGAATCGTGCTCCCAGTCGCCATGCTCTACATCAGCCCCAAGACGGTGTTCGGCCTGGTGAAGGTTGCAGTACCGATCCTCATCATCTTCGCCGCACTGTTGCTGTGGAAACAGCTCACACACTTCGGATGGGGCTACATAAGCCATATCAAGGCGAACCACTCCGTCAGCTGGCAGTACGCAATCGAAGCCAACATCGCCTACGCCGTCTCGTGGTTCCCCTACATGGGTGCATGGAACCGGTTCGCCAAGACCGAGCGTGGAGCGTTCTGGGGAGCGTGGCTGGGACTCAGCTTCATCGCAATACTCTTCGCCATCGTGGGAGGGATGGCCACCCTCACCACCGGATCGGGCGATCCCTCGGTCTGGGCGACCAAGTCGGGGCTCGGCGTGCCGGCACTCGGGATCATCATCCTGTCCACCCTCATCAATAACGCGATGCTCCTGTACTGCTCGGCCAAGGGCATCCAAACGGCGTGGCCGAAAGTCCGCTACCACATCGTGGTCGCCGTCGTCGCCCTCCCCTCCATCGTGTTCATCTACGAGGGCACGCTCCAGAACAACTTCAACACCATCCTCACCGTTGTGGGTGCGTTCATCGCCCCCTACTGGGGTGTCGCCCTCGGGGACTACTTCCTCGTCCGCCGCCAGCGGCTCGACCTCGTCGGCCTCTACCAACGCGAGAACAGCCCGTACTGGTTCCACGGCGGGTTCAACATCCGGGCGCTCGTCGTCTGGGTGTGCGGTGTCGGCGTGTGGATCTTCCTCGGCGGGTGGACGTCGACCGTCAGCTGGGTCCAGATCGCCGCCGGCGAGAAGGTGTTCTCCTACCTCACCGCGACGGCACCGACGATCATCATCTGCGCCGTCGCCTACTGGCTGGTGATGTTGCCAGCGCTCAGCGCCCAACGGCGACGTGACGCGGCGTCCCACGCTGCAGTGACGGTCGCGGCGGTCTCGGTGACGCAGCCCGAGGTGACGGGAGGCTGAGGAAAAAAAAGGAGCGTCTGCACGCGCTGCGTCCGCTCTGTAAAGATAAGCTCGTGACCGTCTTGTCCCGAGCCGGTTCCCCGTGTTGACCGTCGGCCAGCTGGTCGAGATCGAGCATCTCGGGCTTTCGGTCGAGGCAGGGAAGGCCGGCCTCGACCGGCAGATAACCTGGGCCCACGTCTGCGAGCTCGACGACCCGCGTCGATGGCTCGACGGCGGCGAGCTCATCATGACGACCGGGCTCGCGGTGCCCCGCCAAGCGGCTGCGCAAGCTGGCTACGTCGACAGGCTCTGTGAGGCGGGCGCCGCCGCGCTCGGCATCGCGGCAGGGATGTCGTCGCCACCGCTCACCGCGACGATGCGCCGGCGGGCCGACGTTGCCGGATTCCCGATTCTGCGCGTTTCCTACGAGGTGCCGTTCCTCGCGATAAGCCAGGTCGTCCAGGCGGCCAACAGCGAATCCTACGAGCGCCGCCTCCTGGGGTCGCTCACGATCTTCGACAGCCTGCGGCGGGGCACGACCGTACTCGCGTCCGCGGCAGAGGTCCTGGCGCGCCTCGAAGTCGTGAGCGGCTACGCATTGGGCCTGGCGTCGGCGGACCGCGCCCTCATCTACGGTGACCGGACGCTGCTCGACATCGTCCCCGAGCTCCTCCCAGGCGCAGATGAACGCCCGGTCGTCGAGGTTGCGGTACGAGACGACCGACGCCGCTACGCTCTCCCGCTCTCCATCGCGGGGCGCTTCTCAGGCTTCTTGCTCGCTGAGGAGCGCCACCCGGGGTCCGGCCTTGGTTCGCTCGCACTCCAGAACGTGGCCACGGTCGCCGCGGTGCAACTCGCCGCGATCCGGCGCTCCCGTGACCTGCACTTCCGGATCGCCCGTGAGAGTTTCGACGACGTCTTCTCGGATGCCCTCGCAGAAGAGACGATCAAGCGTCGGGTGGAGCTGGCCGGGCTCGACGGCGAGGCCGACCTCGTGCTGCTCTGCCTTGAAGGCGTCGCGGGGCGTGAGGGCGATCGGGGCACGGCGGTGCGCGACCTCTACGGTGCGCTCTGCGACGCCGGCGTGCTCACTCTTGTGCGCCAGGACGACGCCATCGTGTGGGTCGCGATGGCGGTCGACGACTACCGGCGCCTCGGCGAAGAAGGCAGGCTGGCCGCGCTGTTGCCCCCGACGGCGCACGTCGGGGTGAGCCGGCCGGTCGATAGGTTCTCAGGCGTCCGGCGTTCGGCCAGCGAAGCGCGCTGGGCGATGGCGGAGAGCTGTCGCCGTGACGTCGCCGTCGTAGACGCCGCCTTCGCTTCGGATCCCGCCCTGCACCTCTCTTGGCTCCCACATGACCGTTTCTTACTCGAGGACATCGTGAAGCGGACCCTCGGTCCCCTCGTGTCGGGGGAGCGGTCGGGGACCGAGCTCCTGCGCACGCTCGAGACCTACCTGGAAGAGGGGCAGCGCATCGACGCGACCTGCCAGCGCCTCGGCGTGCATCGGCACACGCTCGCGTACCGGTTGCGGAAAGTCGAAGAACTCACCGGGAGGTCGCTCCATCGCATCGACGACGTCGTCGAGCTGTGGCGGGCGGTGCGCGCCCTATCGGTTCTCGAGCCGTTCGCTGGGGATTGGTGTTAGACGAGCGATGCGCTCCCTGCTCGCACTCAAGCTGTTCGGGGCCGCCCGAACCAGCCATGCGATGGCGGCGGTCTTCGACGAGGGGCTCGCGCTGTTCGCCGGGCTGAGCGCGATCCCGAAGCGCTCGTTC
>JAKBTL010000091.1 GCA_021844425.1 Actinomycetes bacterium
GGTCTTACCTCGGCTGCCGTCGGAGACAAGTTGGGCGTGTCGGGCAGGATCGTCATTCGGGCGGCGCACAGCCACGGATGTCCTGTCCGCCCTGGGGGATCCCCATCGGCCACGCCAGGCGACATTCTGCTGATCGATGCGCTGTACGACGATCCGGACGTTGCCGATGTGCTGCGCCGTCATCAGGTTCCCGTAGTTCGGGCGTACGGCCCGTTGTGGGAGCGCTTTCCGGCGCCAGCGCCGCTGACTCCGCAACTTCTCCGCGAACTGTACATGGAGTGCGGCCTGTCGGCGTTTCAAATCGAGTTGGTGACCGGCCAACCGTCTACGACGGTTCGTCGCAAGCTGATCGTGGCCGGTATTGAACGACGCAACCGTGGAGGACTGTCACCTTTCATGACGGGTTGGCGGCGGCGGTCCTATGGCGGAGCCAGGGAGGAACAGGCAGGTAGGTAAAACGATCTGCTCATCAGCTCGGGCGCATGGAGGAAGGAGAACATCCAGATGACATGAGATGACCGAGCGAACCGAGGGGAGCCAGCCAGGGAAGGTCTCGTCCCAGGAGACGTCCGGATCCTGGGTAGGGAAGCCCCCGTGCGTGGTCGTGAGGCCGGGCTACCCGAGGCGGGGCGGAACAACTGGCCGGTCCGTAGCGAGTGTGAAGTTGCAAGGCTTGACAAGCGCTTTCATCTATAGAGGCTCTTCGCGATGAGCCGTGGGGCGGTGCCGGACCGGTGACCCGCCCATAGGCATCCACCAGCAGGCGCCCTGCGCCTCCGACTCTTGTGGTTAGCAAGCCGGCGAGAACGGAGGACACAGGGCATGGGTGACCGTAGTGGGGACGTTGAGCCAGCTGTCTACCTCACCGCGGATGAGGAGCTGGACTGCTTGCGCCTGTTCGGCGAGCTCCATCGAGAGGCTGCGAGACTGCTGGGTCACCCAGTCGGCAGCAGGCTTGGCGGTCACGCCGTCGATCCGCACGAGTTGCGTGTCGTGGTGGATGAACACGAGCACATAGAGCTTGCGCAGGAGGACGGTGTCGACATGGAATGGAAGAAGTCGCACGCCATCAATCCGTTCGCTCGGGCGGAGAGGAGCTCCACCCAGGTCGGATTCTCCTTCTCCAATCGGAGGAAGAGCGCGGCCGCTCGTGCAGCCCTCACCACCCGAGCGCGGTCGGCACCAACTTCCCGCGCCGGGCGAAGGCGAGGTAGGCGCGCTCGAAGGCAATCTTGGCGACGAGCCACGGCCGTCCTTCGGAGACCGTCGGGATGCGGTTGCGCGGCGGGCGGACGGGGTCGACGGCGAGGTAGGCGGCGCGGTCGCCCATGTCGAGGATGCAGCGGGCCGACAGCTCGGTGCTGGGGGCTTCGCTTCCTTGGAGGCGCGCCGCGAGGTCGGCGGCGGCGATCTTCGCCATCTGCTCGGTCATGTGGCCGGTCTTCGGGAAGTTGACCGGCACCGCGGTGGCGTCGACCGGTGGCAGGGCGACGGCGACGCCGACCGCGTAGACGCCGTCGGCCGCCTGGTGGCGGTAGTGGTCGTCGACGGGCACGAAGCCCTTCGGGTTCGACAGCCCGGGGCTGCTGGCGACGGCCTCGACGCCGGCGAGGGGCGGGATGACGATCGAGCACACCGAGGGGGTGGGGCCCGCCCCCTCGGTCTCGACGGTCTCGGCGGTGATCTTCGTGATCGCCACCGAGGTGCGATAGGCGATGTCGCGCTCTTCGAGGGCGGCCTCGAGGAGCTGGCGGATCTTGCCCGCGCCGCCCATGCCCATGTGACCGAGGAACGGCTCGGGGGTGAGCACGGTCATCGGCACCTGGTGGCGGAGTTTGCGGCGCCGGAGCAGGTGGTCGAGCTCGAAGGCGAGCTCGTAGACGGGGCCGATGCAGCTCGCTCCCGGGGCCGCGCCGATGACGACCGGTCCGGGCTCGGTGAGGAGGCGCCCGATCGCCTGGGCGAGCTCCTCGGTCTCTCCGGCCGACATCGGCGAGTGGCCGGGGCCGTCGAATGGCCCGAGGCCGGGGACGGACTCGTTGGCGCTGCGGTGCCCGGTGGCGACGACGAGGAAGTCGTAGGGGTGCTCGGCGCCGCTCGTCGCGACGACCTTGTTCTCGGTGTCGATGTGGGTGACGGTCTCGTTCGCGAAGTGGACCTGGCGCGAGGCGAGCGGACCGGCGAGGGGGAAGGAGATCTGCTCGAGGCTGCGCCGCCCCATCGCCACCCAGGGGAAGGAGGGGACGAAGCGGAACTGGTCGTCCTTGGCGACAAGGGTGATCTCGGCGCGCTCGGGGGAAAGGTGTCGGCGGAGCTCGTAGGCGGTGGTCAGCCCGCCGAAGGAGCCGCCGACGATGACGATGCGCACGGCGCCCATCAGAACGTCACCACCTTGTCGGCCCAGATCGTCCAGTCGGTCGCCTCCTCCAAGGTGGAGCGACGCGCGCCGTCGACGAGCAGCTCGTCTGCGAGCCCCCGGGCGTCCATGCACGTGCCGCAGCAGCCGATCTCCCCGCCGTGGCGGACGACCGCGGTGACCATGCGGTCGAGGTGGTAGTAGCCGTCGGGCACCTTCTGGTCCCGTATCGCGCAGCCGACGGCGTCGCCGAAGAGGAACACCCGCACCTCGACGCCCTCGCGCTTGGAGAGCGCGCCGGCGAGGCGCAGTCCGTTGTAGGAGCGTTCGGTGCCGTAGGGCGGGTCGTTCAAGACGACGAGGATCTTCAACGGGGCGTTCCTTCGTGTGTGCTGGGATTGGTCGGTGACGGCGTGGTGGCGACAAGGGCCCCATGGGTCTCGGCGCCATCGCTCGATCCGCCGTCCGTGCCGATGCCCTCTTCGACCGGGAGGCCGGCCTGGCGCCACTCGGGCAGCCCGTCCTCCAGGCAGCGCGCCCTTCGCCCCCGGCCCCGAAGCAGCGCGACGGCCTCTGGGGCGAGGAGGCACAGCGGCCCGCGGCAGTAGGCGACGACCTCGAGGTCGGGATCGAGCTCGTCGAGGCGGGCTTCGAGGTGCTCCAAGGGGAGCGAGCGGGCACCAGGGATGTGGCCGGCCGAGTACTCCTCAGCGGGGCGCACGTCGAGCACCACGACCTCCCCGGCACGCGCTCGCGCCAAGAGCTCGTCTCGGCTCACCCGCTCGGTGCCCGCGGCGTCGGTGCCGAGCGAGCGGAGGATCTGGTCGACCTCCGCGAGGCGGGTCCGGGCGAGGTCGCCCATCGCGCCGACGAAGCGGCAGACCTCCTCGCCCGCCGCGCGGTAGAACACGCGGGTCCCATCTCGGCGGGTCTCGACGAGGCGCGCCTGGCGCATCACCTGCAGGTGCGCGGAAGCCGTCGTCAGCTTGAGCCCCGTCGCCTCGGCGAGCGCCTCCACGCTGCGCTCGGCCTGGCATAGCAGGTCGAGCAGCTCGATCCGCTTGGGGTGCACGACCACCTTGCCGATGCGCGCCAGCTGCTCGTAGAGATCGGCACGGCGTCCGGAATCATGCTCCATAGATCTATAGAATAGTCGTACCGCAACCTTCGGCCGCAACCCAAGGGCGGTGACTGTCCGAGCCCCTCGTGAGGGAAGCAGGCGCCGAAGCCTGCGATCTGCGCAACTGCGTGCTCAGTCAGTGCGGTGAGGGCCGGCAGAGCCGGCCCTCGGCGACCGGATCGGTGCAGCGAGGGGCGACCGGCCGTGCCGGCCACCGGGAGGTGGACCACTCCCCGCCGCCGGAGCCGGAGGCTGTCTCATCGGCGCGCTCCACTGAACGCCCGCCCACCGGAGACCTCCCCGCTCCGCGACGGAGCCCGTGGGTTCGAGGACCCATCCGTCCAGCTCAGGGGACCGTCGGGGTGCCCGCGGATGAGACTGCCGGTCTTGCGGGTCGACCTCGAGAGCGGCTGACCTCTACGGGCCGGCCCGCCTCCCGAACCGACCCCGACCCCCGCGGACAGGTCGGGTGCCGACCACGACGTGGCCGTAGTGCCTGGCGGTCTCGCCGCGCTCGCTCGGGTGTCGCTGAGGTGGCCGGCGGGGTGCGACCGGACCTGTGCGCAGGTGCCGCCGTGGACCGGACCAAGGGGCCGGGGGCGCGGTGAGGACGTCGCTCAAGCGGTAGGCGACGGCCTCGTAGTTCACCCGCCAGCCGCGGAAGTCGGGCCAGGCGTCCTCGGCGCTGCGCTCCATCGGGAACCCCGCACCGTCCAGCTGGGCGACGGCGTCTGCGAACTCGGCGAACGTGAGGTCGATCGGCTCTTCGGGGTCCGGGTCCGGATCAACGATCCAGCCGAGGGCGGCGGCGATCCGGTCCAGCGCGGTGAACCCCATCCGCAGGCACAGCCGGGCCTGGGAGCTGGCGCTGCTCGGCGCCACGGCAAGGTGGATCGCGGCGGCGTCGAGCACGGCGACCAGCCCGAGCACCCACGAGTACCAGGCCTCGGGCGACCGGAAGAGCAGCATGACCGGGTAGGTGGTGTGGCTCTCGGCGACGTCCGCGGCCCACTCCTCCCACGAGGCGTACAGATCGGGGAGCGTGTCGATGATCCCGACCAGCTGGTGGCGGATGAGCACCTCGGGGCCCCACGCCGGAAGGCCCGCCCGGCTCTCGAGCAGGGCGACCAGCGACTCGCGCCGGCTGAACGCCCCGTAGAGGGTGGGGAGGTAGGCGATCTGGAGCGCCACCACGACCACCCAGATCGCCCCGGCTGCCACGTCGATCGACGGCTCGGCCGCACCCCCCGGATGGCTCGCGCCAACCGTGAACAGCGAGGACAGTGACTGCAAGAGTCCATCGCCCAGCGAATGGTGATCGCCGGTGATCATGAGGCCGAAGCCGAGCGTGAATCCCGCCGCCCACGCCAGTAGCTGCACCACGAGGGCTGCGGGGCCGGCTGGGGCCAAGATGGCGTCCTTCGCCTCGTAGGTGGCCGCCAGGCGGGAGAGCCATCGGAATGCCCGCAGCACGGCGCGGTCCACGACGAGTGACAGCCGGTCGATGCCGAAGGGCCGGCGGGGGAGCACCATGGTGAAGACCACGTTGGCCGCCGTGAAGACCACGACGGCGACGCCGACCGCGAAGACGACCCAGGTCACGCCAGGGCGCTCCGACGAGGCCTCGGCGCGCCGGTCGCGCCCCTCTGCGCTGCTCCCGGGCTCCGGCCTTCGTACGGCCTTGCGATCTCGCCATCACCCGCGTTCTCGAGCCGAGGCGAGTCGTCATCGAGTTGACCGAGGGCGAGGCGGTAGCCGGCTACGGCGTGGTTGCCTCTGTCCTCGTGACCTTGCGCGCACGCGGGCTTCGAGTCACGGTCGACGACGCGGGCTCCGGTGACGCGGGCCTCGCCCACATCTTGAAGCTGGCTCCGGACTTCATCAAGCTTGATCGTGAGCTCGTGACGGGCATCGACGTTGATCCCGTCCGGCGGACCATGGCGACGACCCTGGTCACCTTCGCAGGCGACTCGGGTGCCGAGATCGCTGCCGAGGGCATCGAGACCGCCAGAGAAGCGGAGGCGATTCGACACCTCGGTATCCGTTTCGGTCACGGTCATCACCTCCCCGCGGCTGCGCCCGTCTTCGGCGCCTTGGTGCAACTCGCGGTCTGAAGGACTGACCGATGAGGGCGAGCAGTGTCGGATCCGGCTCCGCGGTCGACGCTGTCGGTGCCTATCGCTCAGGCCGGGTCTCCCGCGCTCACGACCGGGTCGAGGCGCCAGTCGGGGTGCTCCTGTTCCAGGCGCTGGAGCTGGTAGGGGCTGTCGAAGAGGGCGAGCAGGGTCCCGTCGGCGCGAGCGAGGACCCTGGTGCCGCGCACCTCGCGCAGGTGCTCGGTGGTACGTCGGTCCGTGCGGCGGGCGACCTTGTAGGGAGCTGGGGCGAGGTCAACCTCGGCGCCGAACTCGTGAGCCAGGCGGTGCGAGAACACCTCGAACTGCATGGCGCCAACCGCGGCGAGCACCGGCACCGGGTCGCCGTCGGGGTCGTGCAGCACTTGGACGACGCCCTCGCGTTCGAGCTGAGTGATCCCCTTGGTGAACTGCTTGTGCCGTCCGGTGTCGCGGGGCCGGGCGGACGCGAACAGCTCGGGCGCGAACGTGGCGATCGGGGGGAACGCCACCGGCTCGGCGCCGTAGAGGGTGTCGCCGATCCGAAGGCCGCTTGCGTTCACGAGGCCGACGACGTCGCCGGGATAGGCGACGTCGATGGTGTCGCGTTCGGCGCCGAAGACCGATGCCGCGTACTTGGTCGAAAAGGGCCGACCGCTCGGGCCGTGCACCAGGATCATCCCGCGGGTGAAGCGTCCCGAGCACACCCGCACGAAGGCGACGTGGTCGCGATGGGCCGGGTCCATGTTGGCCTGGATCTTGAAGACGAACCCGGCGAATGGCGCGTCGAGAGGACGGGGCAAGTCGCTGTCGTCGAGGCGCGCCGTCGCCGGTGGTGCGAGGTCCACCACCGCGTCGAGGACGTGGCGCACCCCGAAGTTGGTGAGAGCCGATCCGACGAACAACGGGCTGGAGGAGCCGGCAAGGAACGACGCCACGTCCAACCCGGCGCCGACCTCGTCGAGGAGGGCGGTCGCTTCGCGCGCTTGGTGCCAGGCGTCGCCTTCTTCGGCGGCGGCCCGTTCGGCATCGACGCGCTCCTCGGGCGCGGAGGAGGCGCCGTGGGCGGTGCGCATGTAGCGGACGAAGCTGCCGTCTCGCCGATCGATGACACCTCGAAAGTTGCCCGGGATCCCCACGGGCCAGGTGACCGGCGTGGGGCGTAACCCGATGCGGGCTTCGATCTCGTCGAGCAGCCCCAAAGGGTCGCGTCCGGGACGGTCGTACTTGTTCAAGAAGGTGAGCACTGGAAGCGACCGGGCACGGCAGACCTCGAACAGCTTGAGCGTCTGGGCCTCGACGCCCTTCGCTACGTCGAGCACCATGATCGCCGCGTCGGCCGCCGCGAGCACCCGGTAGGTGTCCTCGGAGAAGTCCCGGTGGCCAGGCGTATCCAGCAGATTGACGACGTGGCCGCGATAGGTGAACTGCAGCACCGTGGAGGTGATCGAGATACCCCGCTGCTGCTCCAGGGCCATCCAGTCGGACGTTGCCCGGCGCCGTCCCGCCCGGGCCTTCACCGCGCCCGCTTCGGCCACTGCGCCGGCGTAGAGGAGGAACTTCTCCGTCAGCGTGGTCTTGCCCGCGTCCGGGTGGCTGATGATGGCGAAGGTTCTCCGGCGAGCGGCCTCGGCCTCCACGCCGACGTCCGCCGCGACCGCCAGGCTCACCGCCGCACCAAAGGACGGTGCCGGCGCGTCTCGCGCCGCAGCGTCTGGGCCATCGCCTGGGCCGCGTCGAGCTGCTCGTGCAGGGTCTCGCAGCGCTGCTCGGCGGCCACCGCGAACAGCTCCAAGCGCTCGACCAGCCCCGCCTGCTCCTGGCCGCCTGCTCCCGCAGCCAAGCGGTTCCGAAGCTCCAGCAGCTCGCGCATCTCCTCGAGGGAGAAGTCGAGTGGCTTCATCTGCTTCACCAGCCGCAGTCGGTCCACGTCGTCGTCGGTGTAGAGGCGGAATCCCCCGGCGCTGCGACCCGAAGGAGGCACCAGCCCCTCCTCCTCGTAGTGGCGGATGGTCCGCAACGACAGCCCGACCGCGTCGGCCACCTCCCCGATCTGGTGCATCCCTTCGATCACGACGCCACGGTACCGCCCGACCATACCTTCACGTAACGGTACGGCGGCATCCAGTCGACGAGCTCGTTCAGGTCGTCGAACCCAAGGGGGGGCCGTTGCTATGGCTCGTTTCCGAGGGTCACGGTGACCGTGCCGTGGCGTCCCGAGTGGTCGACCTCGAGCGTCACCTTCGCACCCGGCCGCTGCCGCAGCGTCAGTTCGACCAGCTGTCCGGTGCTCGTCGCCGTCGCCCCGTTGATCCTGGTCACGATGTCGCCGGCGGAGATCCCCGCCGCGGCCGCCGGCCCGCCAGGGTCGACCGCGGTGACGTAGAGCCCGGGGGCCGCCTTGCCGGTTCCTGCCGGGAGCGGCTCGGCCTCGAGGCCAAGGTAGGCGTGGTTGACCCTGCCGTTGACGATGAGCTCGTCGGAGATCGTCTTTGCCAGGTCGACGGGGATGGCGAAGCCAACCCCGATGTCGCCGCCACTCGCCGGTTGGCCTGTCGGCGTCGGGACGGTCGCGCCGGCCGATGGGATGCCGACGAGCTGACCGGCGCAGTTCACGAGCGCGCCGCCGCTGTTCCCGGGGTTGATCGCCGCATCAGTCTGGATGGCGTCGATGAGCACCGCGCTCGTAGAGCCCTCGCCGGGGACGACGACCGTACGTTGGAGCGCGCTCACGATGCCGGCCGTCACCGTGCCGGACAACCCGAGCGGTGCGCCGAGGGCCACGACCGGTTCACCGACGTGGAGCCTCGCAGAGCTCCCGATCGCGATCGGCGGGAGCGAACGGTTGACGTCGACCTTGACGACGGCGAGATCGGTGAGGGGATCGCGGCCGACGAGGTGTGCCGGGGCGCTCGTCCCGTTGTCGAAGAGGATCGAGATCGCCCCGCCCGAGGCTGCTGTGGCAATGACGTGGTTGTTGGTGAGGATGTAGCCGTCGGAGCGGATCACCTCGCCTGAGCCCGTCGACGACGAGCTTTGGCTGCGAACGACGATCGTCACGACCGACGGCAGGTCCTTTGCCGCGAGGGTCGTCACCGAGCAAGTGGGCGGTGCAGCGCTCGGTAGGACAGGGGTTGTCGCGGTCGTCGCCGTGACCGACGTCGACCGTGCAACGAATCCCCCCAGCGCTCCCGCTCCCAGCGCCAAGAGGACGACCCCGGAGCCAAGGGTGAGCCGTCGCAGGGCTGAATGCTTTGGCTGCGCCGATGGCGGTTCCAGCACCAATGCAGGGTAGCGCCGAACGAGCAGCCGCTCTTTCTCACACTCGTGCTGTCGTCAGGAACGACGGGCTGCGAGCGATGGATCCGTTGCGGATCGACACGGCCAGGCACAGTCCGGTGGTGCACCGCCGCCCGACCCGACGCAGGTCTGTCATGCCGAACTTCGGGTCGTATGCCCGACGGTACGCTTCGCCACGACGAGGGGCCTCCCCCTGTCGATCTCGACCACGCTCACTTGGTCGCCGCCGGCTCGCCTGGCGCTGTTCATAGCCTGGTCCGCCCGGGCGAGGACGTCTTCAGGCCGCCTGCCCGGAAGTCGGACGGTCACCACCCCGGTGCTCACGGTGATCTCGACCGGGTTACCGGCGACCGAGACTGGCAGTGCGGCAGACTTCCGGAGCGCTTCGGCTCTGCACTTGGCCTCGGACGGACCGATCAGGTCCTCGAAGAGGAGGGCGAGCTCGTCCTCTCC
Source organism: Actinomycetes bacterium (assembly GCA_021844425.1). Taxonomy (GTDB): domain Bacteria; phylum Actinomycetota; class Acidimicrobiia; order Acidimicrobiales; family RAAP-2; genus JAJYVT01. Next base: position 9,344 of record JAKBTL010000091.1, read on the forward strand.
GACGCGAGCGACGAGGTCGCCGGGACGAACGCCGCCGCTGAGGCGGGAGCCCAGCTCGACGAGCACGGCGTCGCTGCCTGGGCGACCGAACCGCTCGTTTACCGCAGTGACGTCGTCGACGCCGATGACGATGAGGGCGAGGCCATTCGGCTGACGGGACAACCGTGCGAGGGCCAGATCCAACTGGTCGAGAAGAGCGGCACGGGTCGCCAGGCCGGTGAGCGGGTCGCGCCGGGCTGGATCGGCGAGACGGCAGCGGAGTGACTCGAGCTCGACGTCGCACGACTTCGCCAGCTCGACCAGGCTCTCCCTGCTGGCGCCGACCGTCTTGGCAGTAGCCGCCTGCAAGACGTTGCCGTCGATGCGGAGCCGCTCCGCTTCTTCGGCCAGCACCCGGGTGACGACGTCGCACCACCAGAAGGTGAGCTCGACGAGAGGCGTGACGCGCCGCCACGCCACGTCCCTGCGCTCCCCAGGTGGCCGACGTGGCGCCTCATCGGGCTCCGCGTGCTGCATCTGCAGCCAACGGGCGATCGACAGCGTGGCGAGAGACATCTCGCGCCACATCGGATCACCGGCGTGGACGCCTCCCACTGCATCCAGGTGACTCCTCCCCGGCCTGAAGGCCGGGCTTCGGTGGCGCTGCTCACGCCACTGTGCTTTCGACACGACCGGCAGGGTGTTGTCCCGCCGGGGCTACTCGCTTCACGGAACCGCCTACGCCTCGGGGGGCGTGACTCGGCTTGCGCCTGCCCGTGCTGTCCACCGCTCGTCCAGCGGCAGTGAGCTCGTGTGCTCCTCGTCGTTCGATGTTGATGGCTGCTGCCTTGTCCGCATGGGCTTGGTGCCCGCAGTGG
>JAKBTL010000081.1 GCA_021844425.1 Actinomycetes bacterium
AGCCTTGGGGACCGGATCGGCGTCGCCAGGGCGCGATCGGCGGTAAGTTCGCTCTGGCCGGCTCCTGTTGGGCTGCTCTGGGCTGCTCTGGGCTGCTCTGGGCTGCTCTGGGCTGCTCGGGGCTGCTCGGGCGGTTGCGGGCTCGGCCGTCGCCAGCGTGCGCGCCCTTGCACGAGCGCTCTCTGGCGAGGTGGGCGCTCGGCTTGCCGGGGGAAGGCTGACATCATGTGGACATGGAAGCCAGTGTCGGCGCGTCGGCGCCGTGACCACGAGGTCCTGGGGTACCCGGTGGCTGCAGCCCGATGAGACGTAGCACCGGCTCCTCGTCCGCCTCCGGCACCTCCTCGGATGCTTCCGTCGTCGCCGCCGGCCGGGTCCGCGGCGACGCTCCTACAGCCCCTCCGAGCCCCGGTGCAGACGGCCGGCGCCCCGCTGCGAGCACTGGCAACGACCGTTACAAGTGGGTCGCCCTCTCGAACACGACCCTCGGTTCCTTGATGGCGATGATCGACATCTCGATCATGCTCATTGCCCTGCCTGACATCTTCCGGGGCATCCACATCGACCCGCTCCTGCCGTCGAACAGCTTCTTCCTGCTGTGGATGATCCTGAGCTTCATGGTCGTCACGAGCGTGCTGGTCGTGAGCCTCGGCCGCCTCGGGGACATGTACGGGCGCGTGCGCATCTACAACCTCGGCTTTGCCGTCTACACGTTCTTCTCGCTGCTCCTCACGATCACCTGGATGTCGGGAATCGCCGCCGCCATGTGGCTCGTCGTCATGCGGATCTTCCAGGGAGTCGGCGCCGCGATGCTCATCGCCAACTCGTCGGCGATCCTGACCGACGCCTTCCCCGAAGACCAGCGGGGGATGGCCCTCGGGATCAACCAGGTAGCCGGGCTCAGCGGCATGTTCATCGGGCTCATCCTCGGCGGTGTGCTCGCCCCGATCGAGTGGCGGCTCATCTTCTTGGTGTCGGTGCCCATCGGGCTCTTCGGCACGGTATGGGCCTATCGCAAGCTCCGAGAGACTCCGCGCCAGGGGCGGGCGCGACTCGACTGGCCGGGCAACGTCGCCTTCGCGCTCGGCCTCGTCGGGATCATGATCGGCATCACCTACGGGATCCAGCCCTACGGCGGGCAGACCATGGGCTGGACCAGTCCGTTCGTCCTCGGCTGCCTCGCCGGCGGCGTGGCGCTCCTGGGCGTGTTCGCCTTCGTCGAGCGCCGAGCACCAGACCCGATGTTCCGCCTTCGGCTCTTTCGCATCCGCGCGTTCACGGCGGGAAGCCTCTCCTCGCTGCTCGCGAGCATGGGACGCGGCGGCCTCATGTTCATCCTCATCATCTGGCTCCAGGGGATTTGGCTGCCCCGTCACGGCTACGACTTCGCCCAGACGCCCCTGTGGGCCGGCCTCTACATGCTGCCGCTCACCGGGGGTTTCCTGATCGCCGGGCCGCTCTCGGGATTCCTCTCCGACCGCTTCGGGTCCCGCCCGTTCGCAACCGGAGGAATGATCGCTGCTGCCGGCTCCTTCCTCCTCCTCGAGCTGCTTCCGATCAATTTCTCCTACGTCGACTTCGCGCCGATCCTGTTGTTGAACGGGCTGGCGATGGGTGCCTTCGCCTCCCCCAATCGAGCCGGGGTGATGAACAGCCTGCCGCCCCAGCACCGAGGTGTCGGCGCGGGCATGACCTCGACGTTCCAGAATTCCGCCCAGGTGCTCTCGGTCGGCGTCTTCTTCACCCTCATCATCGTCGGGCTGTCTGCCAGGCTTCCCTCGACGCTCTACCACGGGCTCGTGACGCACGGGGTGCCGTCGCGCGCTGCGTCCGCAGCCGCCCACCTGCCACCGGTCTCGACGCTCTTCGCGGCGTTCCTCGGCTACAACCCCGTGGAGCATCTCATCGGCTCGTCGGTCTTGGCGCACGTGCCCGTTCGCCAGGCAGCCATACTGACCGGCCGGGACTTCTTTCCGGCGCTCATCTCGGGTCCCTTCGGCGACGGCCTCCACGCCGCGTTCGACTTCTCGATCGGCGCGTGCCTCCTCGCAGCCGGGATGTCGTGGCTGCGAGGAGGCAAGTACCACTACTCGGAGGACCACGCCGATCTGCCCGAGGAGGCTGAGGCAGGCACCAGCCCGGGGAGCTGAGCAGTGTTCGAGGCTACGACCGCGTCCTTGGTGCCGTGTCTCGGGCGTCCCTCACGAACCGCCGGGCGTGGACCTCACCGACCGACGACCTCGACAAGGTCGAGCGGCGAGAGCGCGTCGGCCACGACGTCGGCGTCGCCCACGACGACGGTGGTCATGGCTGCCGGCGCGAGCGCGCGGGCAGACGCCTCCGACACCGCCTCGGCGTCGACCCGGGCGAGCGCGTCGACGAAGGCCTCCAGGTATGGCGGGTCCAAATCGTTGCCCACCAGGCCCGCGAGGACGCCCGCGAGCCCGCCCTGAGTGGCCGAGGACATCGCGACGACTCCCGTCACGTAGCGACGGGAGGACTCCAGCTCCTCGGCGGTGACCGGTGCGGTGGCCATCCGGGCGAGTTCGTAGCGCACTTCGGCGAGCGCCCTCGACGTCACCTCGGTGGCGACTTCGGCGCGGATGCTGACCGCGGCCGCACGCCTGTGCTCGTCGATGCCGGCCCGTGGCGAGTACGTGTAGCCATTACGCTCTCGCAGGTTCGTGACGAGCCGGCTCGTGAAGCTGCCCCCGAAGACGGTCATGGCCAGCATGAGCGCCGGGAACGCTGGGTCGTGACGACCTTGGCAACGCGTGCCGACCCGCAGGTTCGACTGGACCGCCCCGGGGCGATGGACGACGAGGATGCCGCGCGCAGACGCGGGTGCACGGGGCTCTTCGACCGCGTCGGCAGGAGCCGGGCCTGTTCCTGCCGACCACTCGCCGAGCGTGTTGCGGGCAGCCTCTGCGACCTCGTCCGGGTCGACGTCGCCGACGACGACGAGGCTGCTGCCGCGAGGGTGTACGCGGGCGTCGTGGAATGCGCGCAACGCTCCTCGGCTGGCCCTGCGCACCGAGGCGACGCTGGGCAGCGGATCGGCGTAGGGGTGGCCGGGGAAGAGCGCTGCCTCGAGGGCTCGTGTCGCGACAGCGAGTGGGTCGGCAGCTTCCTGCAGGACCTCTTGTGCGACCCGCTCGCGCTCGCCAGCGACCTCGGCAACCGGGAACGACGGGTGCGCGACGATGTCGGTGAGGAGCTCGAGGATCTGTGCCATACGTCCGCGGGGGGCGCTCGCGGCAAGGGAGAGGTGGTCGGGGTCCGCCCACGTGTCGACCGACGCGCCGATGCGCTGGATTGCTGCTGCCATCTCGCTGCCGCTGCGTGCGCCAGAGCCGGCGAGCAGCATCTTGGGCAGCAGGCGCAGCGCCGTGGCGTCGCGCGTCCGCACATCCCCGAGGGCGACCTGCAGGCGCAGTTGCACGAGCGGCACCTGCGACCGCCGCACGGCGACGACCCTCATGCCGTTGGGCATGCGCACGTCGGAGAGGTCTCCGAGAGCGACCGACGGGTACGGCCCGGGACCGGGGACCTGGAGAGGGGGTTCCACCGTCATGACGCGCCACCGGGCACGAGGATGCAGACCCCCCTGTTGCGCGGCGCGAACCATTCGGCGGCGACATCGCTCACGCGCGATGCCGCCGCGGCCAACCGGTCTGCCAGCTCGAATGCGAGGCGGGCGCGCCCGCGCTGCTGCTCGAAGAACCCCGCCTGGACGGCGAGCTCGTACTTGCGGTCCACATGCATCCAGTGTTCGGAGGTCAGCTGGGCCAGGACTGGCTCGAGAGCGGACGCTGGCACACCGGCGGCGACGGCGTCGATCTCGTCGTCGATGCTCGAGATGATGCGCTCCGCGAGACCCGTGTCCGGGTAGTGGACGACGAACGCGAGGTACGTCGGGTCACGGCTGGTCCAAGCGGAGTCCAGGCCTCCCCACATGGCGCCGACGTCCGAGGCGAGCTTTTCCCTGCGCACGAGTCGATCGAAAAGCCTGGACGCGCTCCCATGGGTGAGCAAGCTCGCCATCAGGACGGTCGCGTCGTAGCGCTCCTCGTCTCCGATGGGATCTGGGACGCGGTAGCCGATCGCGAGAGCGGGGAGCGGCGCATGGCTGTCGACGCGCTCCGAACGACGCTCGCCGCTGAGGAGCGGCTCGGAGAAGCTCGGTCGCGGCGCAACGTCGCGTTCGGGAATGTCGCCGAAGTACCGCTCGACCATGGTGTGCGCGCTGGCCGCGTCCACTGCCCCCGCGATCGTCACGACCGCGTTGGCGGGGCAGTAGTACCTGTCGAAGAAGCCGCGCACGTCCTCGAGCGAGGCGGCGTCCAGGTCGTCGAAGCTGCCATAGCCGTTGTGTGCATTCGCGAACGTCTCGAAGAGCAGCGGCGGAAGGTCCACGAGCCAGGGGAAGCCCCCATACGGCTGGTTCAGCACGTTCACCCGGATCTCCTCTTTCACGACGGCGATCTGGTTCGAGAGGTTCTCCTCGGTGATCTTCGGCGCGCGCATGCGGTCGGCCTCGCAGTAGAGCGCCAGCTCGAGCGCGCCGGCGGGCAGCTGCTCGAAGTAGACGGTGGCGTCGGGACGCGTGAAGCCGTTGAAGATGCCGCCACTACCCTGGATGAGGCGGGGAAGCTCACCTTTGTCGAGGTGCTCGGACCCTTGGAACATCAGATGCTCGAAGAGATGAGCGAAGCCGGTGGAGCCCGGGGGCTCTGAGCGAAAGCCGACGTCGTAGTGGACGGCGAGCGCAACGACTGACGTCGACGGGTCAGGCAGCACGACCACCTTCAGACCGTTCGCGAGCGTCGTGGTGTCGACGACTGCTTCCATGCGCTCCTCCCGTGGCACGACGCGTGGACGGTACCTCACCGGCGCGGTTGGCGCCATGTGCGTCCGACGACACAGGTGGTACGAGAGGGGCTCCCGGTGGTGCATCTGTCGGCACATGGCACCGAGCACATGGTGAGCGCCGCTCTCTCGGCTCGGATCGCTCAGCAAGGTTCGCAGCTGGTCGGCCCGGCGATCGGGACGGCGATCCTGACGACTGTCGGACCGGTATGGAGGTTCGTTGCATGCACGTTCTTCTGCGCTTTGGGCGCCCTGATGCCTCACGATGGCCACCATGGGCAATCCGCCACGCCAACGGGATCAGGGCGCCGGTACCTGCAGGCGACGTGCCCTCGATCAGCCGAGAGAAGTACGCGCTCCAATACAGGCGGTGCACGACAACCATGAGGCAGCAACGCGAACGCGGGGCCGTCCAATAACGCCGTCGAGCCCGGCGGGATGTCGTTGCCGAAGAAACACATGTTCCGGCTGAAATTGTGTATGCTGGTCATATGTCACCGCGCCAAAAGGCACTATCAGCACAGAAGTCAGCTACGAAGGAGAAGGCTGCAGCCCAACCTGTTGCTGCACGGAAGACGAGCAAGACGGTCAAAGCTGTCTCGGGGCGTCGAGGTCCGCGCGGTTTGAGCGCTGAGCACAAGGCGCAGATGGCACGTGGCCGTGACGAAGCTCGGATCGTCCGCGCGTACCTCGACGCTATCGACAACGGAGCGAAGCGCCCGGGACGCCGACGGTCGCCTGAGACGATCAACAAGCAGATCGCTCAAGTCGACGCGTTGCTGCGTGATGCCCATGGCATCGACAGGCTCAACCTCGTGAAGCAGCGCCGAGACCTTGAAGCGGCACGCGCCAAGGCTGTACCCGTCGCAGACCACGGGGGTCTCGAGCGTGATTTCGTTCGAGTGGCGCGCAGCTACGGCGAGCGTCGTGGCATCGATTACGCCATGTGGCGTGAGGTGGGCGTACCCGCGTCTGTGCTGACGAAGGCCAAAGTTCAGCGGACGAGGCTTTCCACGGCCAAAGGGTCGAAACGCTAGAGGGTACATGCGCTAGACGGGCGGGCGGCGTGTTCCGTGCGGCCGGTCTCAGCGCCGCGCGGTCGGTGATTGCGTCGTGGCCAGTAGCGTGGGTCACGTGACAAGCATCATTGCGGCCGCGCACTCGATGTCGTCCGGCTCCGTGGTGATCCTCGTGGTCGTCGTCGTCCTCGCGATGGTCCTGATGCGCCGGCGTGCCGGTGGCAGGCGCGGGCCTTCCGGGAGTGCAGGCGGCGCCCCCTTCGGCGGCGGATTGTTCGGTGGCGGACTGTTCGGCGGTGGCGCCCCTGGCGGCGGCTCGTGGCGCCGTGGGGGAGGTCCCCCGGACGGTTCCGGCTCGCACGGGGTGGGCGACAGGCCGCACGACGCAGGGGGCGGGGCTGACGGCAGCTCCGAGGGTGATCTGGGCGACGATCCTGGCCGGGCGAGCGGCAGCTGACCGATCGCCGGGGAGCAGGCCGGCGGAGGTCGCGTCCGACCCGATCGCGCGGGACCCCCGGCGCGTCGAGACACGGCCCGTTGGCTGAGACGGCCGGGAGCGCAACGGAAGCGCACGTCGGTAGTCGGTGAGGCGGGCTCAGGCTCGGTACATCGTGTGGGGATGCTCGAAGTGCACGGTGCGGTAGTACTCGATAAGCCGATCGACGAGGTGGCCGGGATCGGCGTCGAAGAGCACCTCGGCGCCGGTGTCCTTGGCGAGCTTTCCGACGAGCTCGCCGACGAAGTCCGCTACACCGTCGGTGCCGGTCAGCACCCCGATGAGACGGCCCTCGTCGTACGCGATGGCGAATTCCCCCAGAGTGCCCGAGTGCCCCCCGACGATGATCACGATGTCCGACGAGCGGATGTTGACCACCTCTCTTCCCATCAGGCCCGATCCGGTGTAGATCAGCGCGGCGAAGCCCTCGGTGGGTGAGGCGTAGCGATCGACGTGCTCCTGCTCCGACAGCGCAGGAGAGATCCCCAGTACGAGACCGCCGTGCGCCGACGCCCCGATGACGGCTTCTTGGGGCAGGCCAGGACAGGCGCCGGTGACGAGCGTGCAGCCGGCCTCGGCGATAGCCCGCCCCAGTGCACGCGCCCGCGCTGCGACGGAGGGTTCGATGTAGCCGCTGGCCGACCCCATCACGCCGACGACCAGAGGTCGCCCGGATCCGCCGGCGCGCTGCGCGGTCTCACCATGCCGGACTTCTGGTTGAGAGTTGAACCGCCCAGTAGGGAGGTCGTCGTGGGACAGGTTCCCGCGCACCGCTCCTCCTCGTAGGCGTTCTTCGACGTCGGCCGGCCGGATCGCCCGACCGGACCGCCGACCGCGCCGACAGCTTCGCATACGCGCCACCAGGAGGCGACCTGTGCGTGCGCAGCGGGCGACGGCGTGCGCAGCGGGCGACGGCGTGCGCAGCGGGCGACGGCGTGCGCAGCGGGGGAGAAGCGCTCTATGCGGCCGTGAGGCTGCCCCGGTAGCCGAGATCGGGAGCTTGCCGCAGGTGATCTGCACCGACGCCGTGCCAATGGATCGTCGTCCCAGCTTGCTTCGCTCGGCGCTGCACCTCGCTCAGGGGAGCGGCAGCGTCGCTGTCGGCCAGGCGCAACTTCTCGATGTCGATCGAGATGGTGGGGGGCCGCGCCTCGAGCAACTCGTCGACCGCGTCGACGAGATGGTGCCCGATCACCCCGTCGAGCGTCCCGACGCATCGAATCGAGCTCGGGGGATCCACTGTCAGGACCAGGACGGGGTCCGTCGAGACAATGTCTGGTGCACTTGCGCGCATGGCAACTCCTCCCTACAGCTCGTCACGCGGGCGAGCCGCTCCTCACCTCCTCCTCGCGGGCGAGCCTCGCGAGAGCCTCGCCGGCCAATATGTGGAGAGATCGCGACCCGTGTGGGAATTCGGTGACGATCGATCGGCTGATCGCGCTGACGGGTCGTGGGGGCACCCGGCTGTCGCCGCGCGTGTCCGTCGCTCTATCGTTGCGAGACAGATTGCCGCGGCAGCGACGCCCGAAGTTGACACGTTTCGCCTGCTCGACGAGGCTCTGAGCCGGTACCTCCGACCCGAGACCTTTCCCCTTGGCATCCGGATGCTGTCCCCAGGCGAGCCCGTCCCCGAGGGCGTGCGTATCCCGAGCAGAGACGACGGCGAACGATGGATCGTCTGCCAGTCGATCGGGATCGCCCGCCGCTACGGCTGGTCCGTCGCGGTCGGCAAGGAGGAGGTCATCTGCCCGCTTGCTGCGGTCTCCTTCGGCTTTCGCCCCTCGAGCGCCCGCGACGACGCGGGTGAGGCCGCCCTCGGCATGTACTGCAGCGACGCGGACGCTGCAGCGGCGCTCGAGGCAGCGACGTGGCGCTTCGAGACGGGCCGCTTCGAACGGCTCTGCGTGGCGCCGCTCGCGAAGCTGACGTTCGAGACCCATGTCGTCGCCGTCTACGGCAACAGCGCACAAGCCATGCGCCTGGTGAACGCCGCATTGCACGCTCGCGGCGGCCGCATTGCACGCTCGCGGCGGCCGCATTGCACGCTCGCGGCGGCCGCATCGAGAGCTCGTCGGGCGGCCGCATTGCACGCTCGCGGCGGCCGCATCGAGAGCTCGTCGGGCGGCCGTCTCGACTGCGCCGAGCTCGTCATCCAGACGATGCAGACGGGCGAGCCGAAGGTGGTCCTGCCCTGCAACGGAGACCGGATCTTCGGGATGGCGCAGGATTCCGAGATGGCGTTCGCGTTCCCTGCCGATCGTGCCGGCGAGATCGTTTCGGGGCTCGAGGCGACGCACAGAGGAGGCGTGCGCTTCCCCATCCCCGTCGCCATGCGTTTCACGGTGACGATGCCGCCAAAGTACCAGGAGCTCCTCGCATCGCTCGACGACGCCGGCTCCTGAGAGGGCGGGACGGGGGTCAGGCGGGGACGGGGGTCAGGCGGGGACGGGGGTCAGGCGGGGACGGGGGTCAGGCGGGGACGGGGGGCTGGTAGAAGACGGTAGAACAAGGATGACGGAGCTCGTACGAGAGGGGACCGGGAATGTGGAACAGCTTCAAGACCGATGACCGCCTGGGCATCTCCGCACAGATCACGACGTACAAGGCGGGCAATGACGACGAGATCCACGCCTACGTGGTTCGGCCGACCGGCGGCGGCCAGGTGACCGGCGACGGCCAGGTGCCAGGCGTCGTGCTCGTGCACCACATGCCGGGGTGGGACGAGTTCACCCAGGAGTTCGCCGAGAGACTCGGGCGGCACGGCTATCTCGTCATCTGCCCGGACCTCTACTGCCGCTTCGGACACGGCACGCCCGACGACGTCGCGGCGAAGGTCCGCAGCGAAGGCGGCGTCCACGACGACAGCGTGGTCGCCGATTGCGGGGCCGCAGCGCAGTGGCTGCGCCGAGACGGACTCTTGAGCGGCAAGGTCGGCATCATCGGCCCGTGCTCTGGCGGTCGCCATGCGCTGCTCACCGCATCCCGTGTGCGCGGGTTCGACGCGGTGGTCGACCTGTGGGGAGGGGGCGTCATCATGTCGGACGACCAGCTCACGCCTGCTCGCCCGGTAGCCCCGATCGACTACACCGCAGACCTCGACGCTCCGCTGCTGGGCCTCTTCGGCAACGACGACCAGTCGCCGACGCCTGCCCAGGTCGACCAGCACGAGGCTGAGCTACAGAGGCACGGCAAGACGTTCGAGTTCCACCGCTACGACGGCGCGGGGCACGGGTTCTTCTACTACCACACGCCCATGTACCGTCAAGAGCAGGCGATGGACGGCTGGGAGAAGGTTTTCGCGTTCTTCGAGGACCACCTGGAGAGCTGACGAGACCAGGCGGCGCCGGGCGAACGCCACCGGCGCGCGGGTGGGCGGCCACCCAGGCCACCCAGGCCACCCAGGCGACCGAGGCCACTCAGGCGGCCCAGGTGACGCAGGACGGAAAGGCAGGAGACGATGTGCACGATGATCGCCATGACCGCAGCCGTCACGGGGACGGGGAAGGGGGCGAACGGCTGGTTCCCGATCACGCGGGCCACGGTCGGCTACGACCACGCGACGCACTCGGGGACAGAGCACGCACTTTTGCTGGACTTCACGAACTACGACCTCGGCATCGAAGCACGCGTTGCACTCGAGCTCGACCTCGAGTCGGGCCGCGCGCTACTCGCTCAGCTGCAGTCCGCCATCGAGGCTGCAGAGGCGAGCGGCGTCGCGCTGGCTTGAGGAACGGTCAGACCGCCCTCCCCGTGACCTCCTGGGTCTCGGCCTTCGGGCTCCCGGTCTCGCAGATGGCGCCGTAGACCTCTGGGCGTCGGTAGCGGGCGAAGTCGAACAGCGTCTTCTTGTAGCGGTCGCACCACTCGAGGTCGCAGTCCGCCACGACGACCTCGTCGCCGGTCGTGAGTGCTTGGGCGACGACCTGGCCCGACGGCGCGATAATCGCGCTCTGGGCGAGGGAGTCGACCCCCTCTTCGATGCCGCCCTTGGCCGCTGCGACGACCCAGGTGCCGTTCTGGTAGGCGCCGGCCTGCATGACGAGGTGGTTGTGGAAGCCCGCGAGCGCGTCCTGGGAAGGGTCGGGCGCGTAGTGGATCGGCGTGTTGTAGCCGCAGAGGATCATCTCGACGCCCTTCAACCCCATTACGCGGTAGGTCTCGGGCCATCGGCGGTCGTTGCAGAGCATCATCCCGATCCGCCCCCCGAAGGCGTCCCACACGCCGAAGCCGTCTGGCCCAGGCTCGAAGTAGTAGCGCTCGAGGTGCTGGAACGGTCGCCAGGGCTCGTCTCGCTCGTGGCCGGGGATGTGGACCTTGCGGAAGGTGGCGGTGGTGGCGCCGTCGCGCCCGACGAGCACTGCGCTGTTGTAGCGGTGGCCGTCGGGGGTGTGCTCTGCGTAGCCGAGGAAGAACCCCACGCCGAGCGAGGCGGCCTCGTCGAAGAGGGGCTTGGTGGCAGGCCCGGGCATCTCCGTCTCGTACCAGTGGTCCGCGTCGGAGAGCGGCTCCGTCCACCAGCGTGGGAAGAAGGTCGTGAGCGCGAGCTCAGGGTAGACCACCAGCTCCGCGCCCTTTCGCCTGGCGTCGTGGAGCAGGTCGAGCAGGCGCTGGACGACCGCTTCCCGCGGCTCTGTGCGGCCGATGGGACCGAGCTGCGCGGCGGCGACCATGACGCGGCGGCTCACGGGAGGAGGTCCTCCTCTGCGAGCGTGAGCAGCACGTCGAGGAGCACGTTGGCACCGGCTTCGATGTGCTCGGGCGACGTGTGCTCCGCCGGGTTGTGGCTGATGCCCCCGGCGCTCGGCACGAAGACCATTCCTGACGGGCACAGGCGCGCCAGCATCTGCGCGTCGTGCCCGGCGCCCGACGGGAGCCGCCGCACCGGATGGCCGTGCGCATGCGCGGTCTTCTCCACCAGGCCGACGATCCGGTCGTCGAAGCGGACAGGGTCGAATCGCGCGAGCCGGCGGCGCTCGACGGTCACCTGCTCTTCGGACGCAATCCGGTCGATCTCCTCAGACATGCGACGCTCGGCCTCAGCCAGCACGTCGCCGTCGGTGTTGCGCAGGTCGACGGTGAGGGTCGCCTGGCCTGCGACGACGTTGACGAGATCCGGGTGCAGGTCGAGCTTGCCGACGGTGGCCACCTGGTGGCCGCCCAGCTCGCGGGCGATCGAGCGGGCGGCGACCGCTACCGAGGCCGCCGCGAGCCCGGCGTCGCGGCGGTAGGCCATCGGGGTCGTGCCCGCGTGGTTGAACTGCCCGCCGAAGCGCACCTCCTGCCAGGAGATCCCCTGCACGCCCGTGACGGCGCCGATCACCTCGGCGTGACGTTCGAGTACCGGACCTTGCTCGATGTGGAGCTCGACGTACGCGTGAGGGACGAGGCCCGGGCATGGGAGGCTGCCGAGGTAGCCGATGCGCGCGAGCTCGTCGCCGAGCCGCGCGCCGTCGATGCTGACGAGATCGTAGGCCTCTTCGACGGCCATGCCACCGGCGTAGACCAGGCTGCCGAGCATGTCGGGCGCGAAGCGCGCCCCTTCCTCGTCGGTGAAGAACGCGACCGCCATGGCGCGGCGCGGCACGACGTCGTGCGTGGCGAGCGTCTCGAGCACCTCCAGGCCGGCCAGCACGCCGAGGTTGCCGTCGTAGCGGCCGCCGGTCGCGACGGTGTCGATGTGCGACCCGCACATGACGGGGGGTCCGGGCTCCCTGCCCTCGCGGCGCGCGACGACGTTGCCGATCGCGTCAACCTGCACGTCGAGCCCGAGGTCGCGCATCCAGGTGACCACGAGGTCCCGGCCTTCGCGGTCCTCGTCGCTCAGCGCGAGGCGCGCACAGCCCCCGTCCCCGGTCGAGCCGATACGGCCGAGCTCCTCGATCCGGGAGAGGAGCCTCGCGGCGTCGATCCGGAGGTTCACGGCACCAACTTGCCCCCACTTTGACGATCTGTCAAGCTGCCATTGGATGAGTTGTCAAGCTGCGGCGGACGGCCCCGACGCGGCCACGCGGGACTGGGTGATCGACGGCGCAGCCGTCGCGACGGTCGACGCTTCTGGCACCGAGCACGTGCGCGGCCACCTCGTCGTCTCCGACGGCCGCATCTCGGCCGTGGGCGGAGGTTCCGCACTGGAGCGGGCGGTGCCCGAAGGGGCTCGTCGCGTCGACGGCAGCGGATGCCTGCTCACGCCAGGCTTCGTGAACACCCATCATCACCTGTCCCAGTGGCTCACGAGGGGCATGGCGGCGGACTCTGAGCTCTTCGGCTGGCTCACTGAGCTCTACCCGTGGTGGGCGGGGATCACAGCGGAGCTCGAGCATGCAGCGGCGCTCGGCGCGCTCAGCGCCCTGGCTGCCAGCGGGTGCACGACCACGATGGACCACCAGTATGTGTTCCGCGCGGGGACCGGCGACCTGCTCGCCGCGGAGATCGAGGCGGCGGCTCGCGTAGGCGTTCGGTTCCATCCCTCACGCGGCTCGATGGACCTCGGCAGGTCGGCGGGGGGACTGCCGCCCGACGAGGTGGTCGAGGACACCGACGCGGCCCTCGCGGCGACCGAAGAGGCGATCTCGCGTTTCCACGACGAATCGCCGGGCGCGATGGTGCGCGTGGCGGTCGCCCCGTGCTCTCCGTTCTCGGTCACCCGAGAGCTCATGGTCGGCGCTGCCGAGCTCGCCCGCCGCCGGGGCGTCCGTCTCCACACGCACCTCGCAGAGACCGCCGACGAGGACGCCTACTGCAAGGAGCGCTACGGCTGCACGCCGGCCGAGTACGCGGAGTCGCTCGGCTGGCTCGGCGACGACGTCTGGGTGGCGCACGGCGTGCACCTCACACCGGCCGCGCGCGTGAAGCTGGGCGCGACCCGCACGGGGGTCGCGCACTGCCCGAGCTCGAACGGCCGTCTCGGCTCGGGAATTGCGCCGGTGCCCGAGCTCCTCGCTGCGGGTGTGCCGGTCGGCCTCGGCGTGGACGGGTCCGCGTCCAACGAGTCGGGGGAGCTGTGGTCGGAGGTGCGCGGCGCGCTCCTTGCCGCACGAGCGCGCGCGGGCGCTGCTGCGCTCGGTACCCGCGACGTCCTCAGGATGGCGACGATGACAGGCGCTCGCTGCCTCGGAGTGGAGGCCGAGCTCGGCTCGCTCGAACCCGGGAAGCTCGCTGACGTCGCGCTCTGGCGCCTCGACACCGCCGCGCATGCGGGCATCGCCGACCCGGTGGCCGCCCTCACCCTCGGCGCGCGTCCGCCCCTCGCGCTCCTCCTCGTGGGCGGCCGCGCCGTGGTGGAGGACGGGGAGCTCGTGCGCGTGGGCTCGGACGTTGTCGCCAGGGAGGTCGTCACGGCCGTGCGCAGGCTCGGAGATCGCCGGGCCCTCGCAGGCTGACCTTCGACGACTCAGGCGGCTCAGGCGCCCGGCTGGCACGCTGCTCAGGCGCCCGGACGGCTCACGCTGCTCAGGCGCCCGGCTGGAGCGCGCGCACCAAGGCGTCCAGCGCGTCGGCCTCTCCCTCACCCGTCGCGACCGGACGGCGCACCTGCTGTGCGCGCTCGACGAGCAGGCCGGAGCCCTCGATGTCCTCGACGACGTCTGCTGCGCTGAAGAGGACGTCGGGGTCCTGCGGGCCGCCGATCCCCGAGGTGAGGTTCTCGCTGTCGTGGCCGACGACGAGGAGGTGGCCGCCGGGGGCGACTGCACCGGCGAAGGTTCGGTAGACGGATCGCCGTTCGGCCGCGGGGAGTTGGACGTACATGAGCACGACGAGGTCGAAGGAGCCAGCGGGGACCCAGGTGCGGACGTCCGCTTCGATCCACTCCACGTCGACGCCGCGTGCGGCCGCAAGGCGGCGCGCCTTTCCGAGCGCGACCCCCGAGAAGTCCACGCCGGTCGCCGTCCAACCGCGCTCGGCGAGCCACACCGCGTTGCGACCCTCGCCGCATGCGACGTCGATCACCGTGCCCGGATCGAGGTCGGCGGTCTCCTTGACGAGGAAGATGTTCGGCTCAGCACGCCAGAGAAGCTCGTCGCCGGCGTACTTGCGGTCCCAATCTTCGCGCTCCATCGTCTGTGACGACCTCCTCGCGTCGCTCGCCGACGTCGGCGTCATGCCCGACTTCGGCTTCCTCGCCGTCACGCTACCGGTGAGCTGTGTGAGGGCGTTCGCCCTATGGCACTTGCGACGGCACGTCGGTCGGCGCCTCGGACGCGGCATCCGAGGGCAGCGCCGACAGCGGCTCGGGCAGCGGCCCGGGCAGCGGCCCGGTGGGCGTCGTGGAGGCGGCTTCCGGCGGCATGCCGGGTGGCGCGCCCACGGAGGTGGCTGCAGCGTCGAAGGGGACACCCGAGACGGCGAGCCACGTTCTCCAACGTCGCCGCGTCACGACGAGGAGGACGACGCCGCCGATCGCCAGCGCCGCACCAGCGAGCTCGACGAGCACGGCGCCGAGGTGGCCTGGGTAGGCCAACCAGAGGCTCTCGTCGACCGTCCTTTCGATCCCCCACAGGACCATGCCGGTCCCGACGACCGCACCCGCGGGCGGTGCTCCGCGGGCGAGCGCCTGCCCCCGGCTCGACGCAAGGCGCCGCATCCGGCGCTCGACGTAGATGAGGACGCAGAAGATGGCGAAGTCCTCGAGCGCTTGGAAGATGGGTACTGGCAGGCGCTTTCCGACCTGCCCGGCGTAGTACATGCCGAACCATTGCTGCGTCGGATGGCCGCCGCCTGCGTACATGAGCTGGGGCCCGAGAAGTCGACCCATCGACCACGCCGCGGCGAGGACTGGCGCCACGATGTCCGTCGCGGCGCCGAAGCCGAGCTGCGGGCACCGCCGGCGTACGACCAGCACGCCCGTTGGCACCGCGAGCAGGAGGCCTCCCCACGAGGAGAGGCCACCGTGCCAGATTGCGAGCACCTGCGCGGGGTCGGCGGCGTAGTAGGAGACGTTCGCCAGGACGTGCATGGCGCGGGCGCCCACGATCGCGGCGACGGTGACCCAGATGAAGAGGCCGAGCACCCAGCCCGTGGGGTACCCGCGGGCACGGAGACGCCGTTCGAGGTAGCGGTACGCGAACCAGAACGTGACGGCAAGGCCGACCCCGTAGGTGTGGACGACGAGGGGACCGAGGTGGAAGGCGACAGGGATCGGTCGCACTGGTCAAGTATTCCGCGCCGCGCTGGCGCGAGAGACGGCACCCCAGGGTGCCGGCGGTGCTCCGGTGGGAGCCGGGATCAGGGTCGTCCGGCTCCGGCGAATGTCGAGCCGAACCTGACGGGATCGATCCGGACCACTGTGCCCGGGAAGGTGGCTTCGATCATCATGCCGCCGCCGACGTACATCGCGACATGGGTGTCGCCGCCTGGGCCATAGAAGAGCAGGTCGCCAGGCTGAAGGTCGGAAGTGGGCACCGGGGTGCTGTCTGCCATCTGGGCGCCGGAGTAGTGAGGGAGGTAGACGCCCGCCTGGCCCCACGCCCACGCGGTGAGCCCCGAGCAGTCGAAGCCGACCCCGGGGTTTTCGCCCCCCCACACGTAGGGGACCCCCAGCTGGGACTCGGCCGCATGCACGGCGATCGCGCCGGCGCCACCGGCAGCGGGTGGGGGAGCGGGCACCGAGGACTGTGCCGCCGACGAGAGCACGGCTTGCGCGGCGGCTTGCGCGGCGGCGTTCTCGGCAGCTCGCTGGCGGGCGACGAGTGTCGCGATCTGCCCCTTCACCTGCGCGAGGGCGCTCCGCAGCTGTGTCTCGAGCGCCTGGCCCTGCTGGTAGGCGAGGTGGGCTGTCGCGACAGCCTGCGCCGCTTGCGCGTCCTCGGTGCTGAGGGTCTGGCGCTCTGCATCCAGCTGGGCGACGGCCGTGTGGAGGTTGGCCATCGAGGTGTTCAGGTCGCCGGTGACCACCTGGCTGTAGACGGAGGAGTCCAGCGCCGATGTCTGGCTGCCCGAGAACAGCGCGTCGGTCGCGACCGAGGCTCCCCCCGTGACGTACGCCTCGATGGCTGCAGAGTGGAGCGTCGCCTTGTCCTTGGCGATCGTGCGGAGCGAGCGGTCGATCCGAGCGGTGGTGGCGCTGATCTGCGCGTCGAGCCCTGCCTTCTTGGCGAGTGCCGCTTGGTAGCGCTGGTCGAGGGCATCCACCTGCTGGCCCGTCTGCTGGATCTGCGCCTCGATCTGCGTGGCCTTCGCCTGCTCGGCCGGCAACGTTCCGGCTGCCCCTGCGGGCGTCGGAAAGACGATGGGCACGACGGTCGCCAGCATGCCTGAGACCGTCAGCACTCCTGCGACCGCCACCCAGTGCGCGCGATGCACAAGCTTCGGGTCGCGCGCTGGACGGCGCGGACTCCCCCCGAGGTCGGCCACAATACCGCTGATTCTTACCCAAACGAGGGCTGGAGGCAACGCAATTTGGGCAAATCTTTTCCACAAGTTCCCACCCAAGGTAGGAAAACTCGCACATCATCCCTGGTCAGAGCGGTATTTAGATTACCGAAATATCCGGAAAGATTGCGACTCGCGCGCATTGCCGCGCTGTAAACGTTACGTTCCGCCACCGTTCTTGGGACAGTTCCCAGCTCACGCCGGGTTCCCAGCTCACGGCGGGTTCCCAGCTCACGCCGGGTTCCCAGCTCACGCCGGGTTCCCAGCTCACGCCGGGTTCCCAGCTCACGCACGATGCCTGGTCGAGCGTTCGGATCGGCGACCAGGGACCGTGGGCAGGTGTGCAGGTGAGCCCGGTCAGGATTTCCGCGCCGGGACGTTCTCGAGCCAAGCTGTGGACGTGTCTGAACGATCCCGCGGTCTTCCCCGTAGGTCGTGCCTCTCCACCCCGGGCGCGGCCGACAAGTTCCTTGCCAAGGCACCGACGGTGACCGCCGACATGACGTTCCTCGATCTCGAGGACTCCGTCGCGCCGGCAGAGAAGGTGCCGGCGCGACGGAAGGTCGTCGACGCCATCAAGAACCTCCGATGGGACGATCGCGTGCTGTGCGTGCGGGTGAACGGCTGGGACACCGAGTGGACCTACGGAGACGTGATCGAGGTGGTCGGCAGCGCCGGGGAGCGCCTCGACGAGGTCATGCTGCCGAAGGTCCAGTCTGCGGCCGAGGTGGTCGCGCTCGACCTGCTGCTCACGCAGGTCGAGAAGAATTGCGGGCTTCCAGTCGGCCATGTCGGCATCGAGGCGCAGATCGAGACCACCCGCGGTCTCATCAACGTCGAGGAGATCTGCGCCGCCTCGCGCCGCCTCGAGACCATCATCTTCGGCCCTGCCGATTTCGCTGCGTCGATGGAGATGCCGGTCCTCACCGGCGGGGTCGCGATCCCCGAGTACCCAGGGGACCACTTCCACTATGTCTTCTCGAAGATCCTGATGGCCGGCCGCGCGAACGGTCTGCAGGTGATCGACGGCCCGTACCTCTACGTGCGCGATCTCGACGGGCTCCGGGAGTTCTCGCAGCGCACGCGGGTCCTCGGTTTCGACGGCAAGTGGGCGCTCACGCCCGACCAGGCCGCGGTGCTGAACGAGGTGTACTCGCCGACCCAGGAGCAGTTCGACCACGCCTGGGACATTCTCGAGGCCTACCGAAAGGCCACTGAGCAGGAGCGAAGGGGCGCGGTGATGTTCGGCGACGAGATGATCGACGAAGCGAGCCGGAAGATCGCGCACAAGTTCGTCGCCCGCGGCGAGCGTGCCGGTCTGCGCCGCTCGGGGGCCGGCTCCGACGAGCTAGCCGGAGGATCCTGACCGCGCGACGAGGCCCCGTGCGATCACCTTCAGGGCCAGCGTCTCGTCGGCCCCTTCGAAGATCGACAATACGCGTGCGTCCACGAAGTACCGGCTCACGGGGTACTCCTCGGCGTACCCCATGCCGCCGTGGATCTGCATCGCCTCGCGCGTGACCCACTCCGCCGCCCGGCACACGTAGGCCTTCGCCATCGAAGCCTCGAGCGCGCCTTCGCCCTTGGCCATCAGCCGCGCGACTTCGTAGGAGAACTGCCGCGAAGCCTGGATGAGCACCGCCATGCGCGCGAGCTTCACTCTCGTGAGCTGGTAGTCGAGGATCGACTTGCCGAACACCCTGCGCTCGCGTGCGTACGCGATCGCAGCCTCGTACGCAGCTTGCATGACCCCCACGGCTCGAGCCACCGTCTGGAGGCGCCCGTTCTCGAAGCCTTGCATTTGCAGGTAGAAGCCCCGTCCGAGCCCGTCGTCTCCTCCGACGAGGTTCTCCTGTGGGACGAGCCAGTTCTCGAACGCGAGCTCGTACGAGTGCATGCCGCGGTACCCGAGAGTGTCGATCGGTCGGCCCTCGAGCTTCCCGCCGAGCCCGCCGGTCTGGCGCAGTGCGAATCCCCTGCCTGTCGCCTGCTCCTTGTCGACGACGAAGAGCGAGAGCCCGCGGTGGCCCTTCGAGCGGTCGGGGTCGCTGCGCGCGAGCAGCATGAGCACGTCGGCTCGTGCTGCGAACGTGCACCACGTCTTCACGCCGTTCACCGCCCAGCCGGAGGCCGTCGGGGAAGCAGAGGTCATGATGCCTGCAACGTCGGACCCGTAGTCCGGCTCGGTGACGGCAACCGCGGCGAGGAGCTCTCCGCTCGCGATCTTGGGGAGCCAGCGGCGCTTCTGCTCCTCGGTTCCTCCGCGCACCAACGCTCGGGTGAGGATCTCGGGCCTGGTGATGAGCGAGCCGCCGATGCCGAGCGATCCCCACGACAGCTCCTCGGTGGCCACGACCATCCCCATGTAGTCGCTCTCGCCGCCCGACGCGAAGCCCCCGTACTCCTCGGGCACCGACAGCCCGAACGCGCCGAGGTCGGCCAGGCCGCTCACGATCGATTCGGGGATGTCGGAGTTGGTGCGATGCACGCGCTCGGCGTGCGGCCGGATCTCGTTCTCCGCGAACCGGTGGAACGTCTCTCGGGCGAGCTCGAGCTCCTCGGAGAGGTGGCGCGGGCCCTCCACGCCGCAGAGCGCGGCGAGCGTCTCGGGATCCCGGTGGGCGGCGACGAGGTCGTCCGCTGGGTCGAGGAGGTCTTCGCCGGAGCGCCACGCTGCCGACCGCCCGGCGATCTTGGCCCTGAGATCGGCCAGGACGTCTGCGACGAACGCGGATGCAAGACGTGCCTCGACCTCGCCGTGGCGGCCGTAGTCGAGGGCTGCCCGGGCCGTCGCGACCGCGGCCGCTGCGTGCGCGACGTCGTAGGCGACGACCTGGGCATCGTCGACGCCGATCTCCGCGAGTGCGCCGACTGCGCGCGCGACCACCTGCTCGGCGCACTGCAGGGCGTCAGCAGCCCGGTCGAGCCCCATGCTCACGGCACGCTAGCCTCCCGGCGCGCGAGCACGGTCACGAGGGGCGGCAGCACGATCGCGTCGTCCCCGGGGTCGACTTCCGTGAGCTCCTCGAGGTATGCGGCCACGGGTCCCGGGCCTGCGCCGGCCGGGGCCTCCGCCCACGCGTCGTCGAGCACGAGACCTGCCTCGCGGACGAGCGCGGGCAGCAGGGCGCCGACGTCAGGGTTGGGCACGTCTGGCATCGACAGCGGCCGCCCGCCCACTCGGCCCGCCGACGTGATCGGCTCCTGTGCGACCACCCAGCCGCCAGGCCGGACCGCGGCGCGCATGCGTGCGAGCACTTTGACCGGATCGACCACGTGCAGCAGGAGGAACCTGCAGAAGGCAAGGTCGACAGGCTCGGGCAGCTGGAGGTCCTCTGCACGCTGGGTGATCGCGAGGACCTGCGTGTGCGCCGCCGCGGCGCGGGCGGTCTCGTCCCGAGCAGCGGGGTCGCTGTCGACCGCATACACGCGGCCGCTCCTGCCGACGATCTCGGCGAGCGCCACGGCAACGTCGCCCGCTCCCGCACCGACGTCGACGACCCGCCATCCAGCCGCGACCCCGAGGCGGTCGATCGCGGTCGCGAGGGGACGGCGATAGACGTCGTTGCGAAGCATCTGCGCATCCTCGCGCAGCGCCGGTAGCCTGCAACGCCGTGAAGGTCACCATGCTGCTGTGCGACGCTGCGCAAGTCGCGGACGGGAAGCTCTACATCCTGGGAGGCGGGTGGTCGATGACCGGTCCCGACCCGGTGCCCTCCGCCGTCGCGCTCAAGATCGAGGTCGACTGGAACGAGGCGGACAGGACCCACCACTGGGAGCTCTTCCTCGAGGACGCCGACGGGCGCCCCGTGCTGGTGCAGACTCCCGAGGGCTCGCAGCCAGTGGAGGTCCGCGGCGAGTTCACGGTGACCCACCCGCCGACGGTGCCGGAAGGGTCCCCCATCGACGTCGCGCTGGCCGTCAACATGGGCCCGATCCCGCTTCCGCCGGGGGCCCGCTACACCTGGCGGCTCACCATCGACGGCGAGGCGCTTCCCGGCGCCGACCTCGGGTTCACGACCCGCCCTCGCCCTCCAGCCGCGCAGTAGGCGCAGCGATCCGTCGACGCGGCCGCGGCACGCGGGCTGGACGCGCCGTGACCGGCGTACTACACCCTCGGCATGACCATCCATGAGCGGCCGTTCGGCCGGTGCTTCGAGGATTTCGTCGTCGGCGACGTCTACCGGCACTGGCCGGGCAAGACGATCACCGAGTACGACGACCATCTCTTCTGCATGATCACGATGAACCACCACCCGCTGCACACGGACGCGTGGTTCGCCGAGCACGACGCCGTGCAGGGGCGCAACGTCGTCGTCGGGAACCTCGTCTACTCGCTCGCGCTTGGCATGAGCGTCCCCGACGTGAGCGGATCGGCGATCGCGAACCTCGAGGTGGAGTCACTCGTGCATCGCCATCCGACCTTCCATGGGGACACGATCTACGCGGAGACCGAGGTGGTCGACGCGGTGGAGTCGAAGTCGAAGGACGACCGCGGTGTGGTGACCGTGGAGACGAAGGCGTTCAACCAGCACGGTGACGAGGTGTGCTCCTTCCGCCGCAAGGTGATGGTCTGGAAACGAGCGGCGTTGCCTGAACGACGGCGTCCCTACGAACGTGATGTCTCCGCCTGAGGGGGCTTGTCTCGGCGATCCCGCTCGTCGTGCGCCACGTGGCGAGCCGCCTTCACGAAGCGAGATCGGACGGCTCCGTCGAGGCGTCCTCCGCGGGTCCAGCGAGCTGTGGAGGGAATTCCCGTGGCGGGCGACCCGAGACCCGTGGCTCGTCCTGGTGAGCGAGGTGATGCTGCAACAGACCCAGGCTCGTCGGGTCGTCGACCCCTTCACTCGATTCGTCTCGCGGTTCCCGACGCCGGCTGCGTGCGCTGGCGCGGGCCCTGCAGAGGTGGTGAGGGCATGGGCAGGTCTGGGCTACAACCGCCGAGCGCTGAACCTCCACCGCACGGCCGCCGTCCTCGTCGAGCGCCACGCCGGACGAGTGCCTGACGACCTGGACGCATTGGTCGACCTCCCCGGCGTCGGCCCGTACACGGCACGGGCGGTCCTCGCCTTCGCCTACGGACGCCCGGTCGGCGTCGTGGACAGCAACGTCATGAGGGTGCTCTCGCGCGCTGCGGCCGGCCGGGCGCTCGCCCCCAGGGAAGCCCAGCGGCTTGCCGACCGCTTGGTGCCGTCCTCCGACGCATGGAGGTTCAACCAGGCGCTCCTCGATCTGGGCGCGGGCCGCTGTACTGCGCGTGCACCTGGTTGCGGGAGCTGTCACCTGCTGGAGCAGTGCCGCTGGGCCCGGGCGCTGTCCGAGGCCGGTGCAGGCACCGACGTGGCGGATCCCGCCGCGCTCCGGCGGCGACAGGGGCGGTTCGCCGGGTCGGACCGCCAGGGCCGTGGCCGGCTCGTCGGGGTACTTCGCGTCGCGCCGGTTCCGGTCGGGATGGTGGCGTCGGCGGCGGGGTGGCCCGACGACGAGCCACGTGCGCTGCGCGTCGCCGAAGCGCTCGTGGCCGAGGGCCTCGCGTCCTGGCGACAAGGCGCGCTTGCGCTGGCGTGAGCCCGGCGGGCGCCTCCATCGGGCGGATCTCTTCGACCGGAGCAGGGGCGGCCGCATCTGCAGGTGACCCGGCTACTGTGCGGCGGTGCCGACCTTTCTCTCGACCGACATCGACGACGTCCTCATCGTCACCCCCGACGTCCACGGCGACGAGCGCGGCCGCTTCGTCGAGACCTACCGGCGTCAGTGGCTTCCGCTGGGGCGCGAGATGGTGCAGGCCAACCGCTCCGAGAAGCAGGCGGGGACGGTCGTCGGCCTCCACTACCACCTCCATCAGGCCGACTACTGGTACGTGCTTCGGGGCCGAGCCCGCGTCGTGCTGCACGACCTTCGCGAGGGTTCACCGACCGACGGCGTGACCGAGACGATCGTGCTCGACGGCGACGAGGACCGCGGGCTCTTCATCCCCCCGGGAGTGGCACACGGGTTCGCCGCGTTGAGCGACCTGCTCCTCTGGTACCTCGTGGACGGCTACTACAACCCCGCCGACGAGCTCGGCTTGGCGTGGGACGACCCCGACGTCGGAGCTGACTGGGGTGTCGTGGACCCGGTGCTGTCGGCTCGAGATCGTGTAAATCCCCGCCGAGCGGGCATCGCCCCTGCACTCCGGCCCCGCTCCGGCTTACGTACCTGACCTGCGCGCCCGGCCTGCGCGCCCGGCTTGCGTACCTGACCTGCGCGCCCGGCCTGCGCGTCCGGCCTGCGCGTCCGGCCTGCGCGTCCCACGTGTCGCGGCGGTCACCCCGCGCCGAGAAGGGCGAGGATCCCCGAGCGGAGGACCTGACGAGCGGCACGCGCCGAAAGCCCGTGGCGTCGCAAACGATCCCAGGACTCCGCGCTGGTGAGCACGTCGATCCCAGCAAGGGCCGCAGAGCGCAGGCCGGTGGCCTTCGCCCGCAGCTCGGGTGCGAAGACTTTCGCGACGCGGTCCTTCTCCCACGCCTCAATCGCCATCCGCGCGTCGCGGATGCGATCGGAGTCGGGCTCCATGAGCCGCACCGCGCGCTGGAACGGCAGCAGCGCCTCGAGCGTGGTCGTCCGGCTTTCCACGAACAAGTCGACTCGCTTTGCCAGAGGGAGGGCGACGTCGACGTCCCTCGACGTTTCCCGTACCCACTCGTAGGTTCGCTCGGCTGCGTCGGCGTAGAGGCCCTCGATGTCGGCGAAGTGCTGGTAGACGGATCGAACCGAGACGCCCGCCCGGTCGGCGATCCGCTGCGCAGTCGGCGCGACGTCGCCCGCGGCGACGAGGTCGAGCAAGGCGCTGATGATCGCGTCCCGCGTCCTGAGGCCTCTCGCCCGCCTCCCGTCGATCTTGTCGATCTCGATGGCCACCACCGCGTTCTTTCCTCCGTTCCGGGAATGCCTGTGCAGAGTGATTGAAAGCAAATGCTACAGGCAGCCGAGTGCGACCGGTGCCGCGCCGCAAGGCGGTCCGATCGGCGACGTGCCTGGGCGACTGGAGTCCTTCGGGCACCCGTTTCGCCGATCCTGTTATATGGAGGAGATGAGAAGGGGTCGCTGGGAAGCCCGATCGGTCGCCGGGTACCGCCGGACCCTGGACGTGCTCGCGCGCCTCGGTGAGGACGAACGCGGCGCCGGGCGCTCTCGTGCACCGAAAGTCGGGGCCTCGCCTGGCACAGGCGCCGGCTCAGGCGCCGGCTCAGGCGCCGGCTCGGGCGCCGGTTCGGGCGCCGGCTCGGGCGCCGGGCACAGGAGGTCCGCAGTCCCCTCGCTCGTCGCGATGGAGCACCCGGCTCGGCGCGGCAGGTCCGTCGCCCTGCTCGCCGTGGTGCTCGTGCTGGTGGTGGCGGGGGTCGGCGCCTTCCTGGTCGTTCGCCTGCATCACGGAACCCGTCCGACGAAGCAGGCCGCGCGCTCGCTGTCGCACCCCACGGCGCCGACGACGCCGGCGACGACGCTCCCGTCCAGGTACGCCGCTGTGAGCGCCACCAGCTCGTCGGCCACGTACGCTCCCGGCACCGCGGCCTACTCCCTCCTCGTAGGAGCGACGACGTCGGATTGCTGGATGAGCGTGACGTCGTCGACGGGCACGACCGTGCTAGCGCAGACCTTCACGCCCGGCGCGACGGCGTCCGTCTCGCTCACCGGCCGTGCGACGATCGTGATCGGAGCCCCGGCGGCCGCCGAGCTGGAGATCGGGGGCATCCCACTGGTGCTCCCGAGCGGAGCCATCAGCCCGTTCACCATCACCCTCCTGCCGTCGTAGCGGCGCATCCATGGACCCCTCGGAACCGGCTGGTGCACGCGGGACGAGGCCCCCTGCGGGTCAGCACGCCCCGGGCGCGCCTGTCGGCCCCTTCGTCGTGGCTCCTGGGTAGTTCGCCGTGCTCGCTGTGGATGTGCTGCCGGTCGGGTACGGCTTGGGCCATGCCGGGCAGCTTGTGGACATCACCACCGAAGAGGAGACGAGGAGCCACGACGGCGTCGACGGCGTGAGGTAGTGCGGGATCGTCACGTACTGGAGCCGGCTGTCCCAGACGTAGTACTTCGAGTAGCCCGAGAGCAGCCCGCCGTAGCCGAACTGGCCCACCGCCCCCCGCCAGTCCTGGGCGATCGAGCCGTAGACGTACAGGCGTCCTGTCTGCGGCGTGATCGTGTAGTTGTTCACCGTGAACGAGTGCTTGAGGGCGAGCACGGCCGCGTCCACGACCACTGTGGGCCCTGGGTTGCAGAGCACCGCTGTGAGCGCGGGCACTGTCGCGGCGCAGTGTGTGAGGAGCGTCCCGCTCCCCGAGCATTTGATCCCTCCCGACTTCGTGGTGGAGCAGCTCGGCTTTTCCGGACGGTTGACCTCGACGAAGTTTGTCGCGATCAGCCCGAGGGAGTCGTTCACCCCCCCGGGGTTGAAGGTGCATGTCCGCGTGTGACCCTTGGCGGCGAAGGTGCTGCCGCAGTCGGTGTACTCGAGGTTTCCGGTGATGATCACGTTGTTCTGGGCGGCGATGGTGAGGTTGCCCGCGATGCCTGGGGTGTCGCCCGAAGGCGTGTGGGCGTGGCTCGCGTCCTTCACGAAGACGTCGCCGGCGCAGTCGTCGGCCATGGGCGTCTCTCCGAAGACGAAGTCGTACCCCGAAGATGTCCCCTTGAACTGGCCCGGGTAGACGATCTGCGCCTTGATTGTGGTGGGCTTTTCGGGTGTGGCCTTTCCTTGTCGGATGCCGTCGAGCGGATTGACGCCATTGCCCGAACAACTGCTGGTCGCATTCGCGACGAAGATGACGCCGTTCCCTGAGTGCGCGCTGGTCGGCGCGGGGATGTGTGTGCCCACGCAGCGGTGCGTGTTCGTGCTGAGGTTGTCCTCGTCGTGCCCGGTCGACGTTGTGAGGGGCGTCTCGGGACTGTTCACGTTCATGTACTCGGACGTGGTGGACGCTGTTGCGTAGAGGGAGATCGTGGTCGGCCCGGAGTACACGCAGCCGTTCAGCGCGGCGACCTGCTGGAGCTGCGCGTCGCTCGTGGGGACCGGCTCGACCGGCAAGCCATGCTGCGAGGTCGCTGCTGTGTAGCGCCCGACGTCTTGGGTGGCGGCCGCGGCGCAGGTCGACGGCGTGCCATGTCCGTCGAGAGGGTCGACGAAGAGGCAGTGGGGGTCGGCCGTGCTCACCGACGAGCTCGCCTGGGAATTTGTGGGTGTGCCGAAGACCGGGCCTGTCGTCGCGTAGACCGAGTCGTTCGTGAAGACCGGGCCGTCGACGACGTCGCCGGGGCCGAAGTAGACGGGGCCGCATGTGCCGTCCGTCCCCGAGTACGTTGTCGAGCTCCAGTCGTAGTGGCAGCTGTTCGGTGTCACGTGGGTGAGGGAAGGGTCCTGGGCCTCGTAGTTGCTCCACCAGACCCTCGTGAGGAATCCCTGCCCTGCGGAGAAGCTCGCGACCGAGCTCTGGTACTGGTAGTGCCCAGGGAAGCCTGCGGCGCCGATGATCTTCACCTGGAGGAGCTCGAAGTTGCCGGAGGCGGGTGTCGGCGTGCACTTGGTGAACGCGGTCTTTGTCTGGCTGAAGCACAGCTGGGGGTTCGTCCACAGGTAGTACTCGGGGACGTTCCCGCTCGACTCTGTGGTCCCCGGGACCTGCGTCCATTGGTCGTAGGCGATCGCTGCGCATGTCGTGGTCGTGGAAGCCGAGCTGCAGTTGACCAGGTCCGGTTGTGCGTTGATCGTGTTCAGGTAGCTGTTCGTCCCGGCCTCGAGCGCACGGTACGCGTAGTGCGCCAGCGCGTCGACCTGGACGAGGGGGTCGTGCTGGATGACGTTGTCCATCAAGATGGCGCCGCTGGTCACGAGGATCAGCGCGATGCCGATCACGAGCGCGAGCACCGCCTGGCCCTGGTCGCCGGCATGCTCGAGACGCCCGCGCAGGTGCCGCCGAGCGTGTCGGAAGAGCCGTGGGAAGAGGAGTCGGGAGAGGGGTCGGGAGAGGGGTCGGGAGAGGGGTCGGGAGAGCTCTGCGGGCATCGGCCTCACCCGACCGTCGCGTCGTAGAGCATCGAGGTCGGCGAGAGCACGAAGATCCCCGTGGCGTCCTGGGCCTGTAGGCCTCCGTAGACCGGGCTGGTGTTCGCGTTGATCTCGAGGTCGTAGGAGATCTCGTCGATCTCGCCGACCGGGCACTGCGCGAAGGGATGCGCAGGTGTCTGGCTCGCGTGGCAATTGCTCGCGCTGAACGTCGTCGAATCCGTCCCGCTGCACCCAGAGGGGAACGTCGCCGCCGCTGTGGCGCACACGGTGGTGGTGGTGAGCGGCGCACCGAGGGTCGGGGCGGTGCCGAAGGCGAACACGAAGAGCGGCAGCGGCGCCGAGCCGCTCGCCTTTTGGGCACCGTTGCGGACGTGGGGGAGAGCGAGGAGGGTCTTGGCCGCGCTCGCCGGCCATGTGCAGTGGTCTGCCAGTGTGCCCGTCTTGAATGGGCACGACCCCGGCGTCGGCGAGGTCATGGTCACGGTGAACGTCGATGTTGTCGCCGCGCACAGTGTGGGGTTCCCCGCTGTGGCCGTGCACGCGGCAGTCACCTTGGCCGGCCCGTTGGGTGTGCCGGTGTTCGTGTAGAAGGTCATCGACGTCGGGCTGACGGATCCCGCGACGAACGGCGTGACCGGGGGTTGGGTGGCGGTCGAGCCGCTGTAGCTCGGGGCGGGCGCGACCGCTGCGCGGAGGAGCCGCTGGAGGTTCGTCGACAGCCACAGCTGCTCGTCGACGTTCGCATAGGTGTTGTCCACGCGGCTCGACGACTGGACCACCGTCGAGACGATCGGCACCAAGATGGCGAGGAGGATCCCCATGATGAGGAGGACGACCATCGCCTCTACGAGCGTGAACCCCGAGTCGCCGGGGCGGGTCCGGTCGCGCGCTCGGCGTTGCAGTCGAGCGCGAGTCATGTCTCGACGACCAGGATCGGTGTGGTGACCGGACGCGGCACCCCTGTCACCACGAGCGCGGTGGGTGTGACCCCGACGGTCCCGCTCCAAGATTGCCCTGTGTGCGCCACCGTCACCTTGTAGGTGCCGTAAGGAAGGGCGATCTGGCTGAGCCCGAGCGGCCCCGTGGAAAGGAGGGAGTAGGACGCCGGGTTGGTCTTGCCTGCCGGCGGCGACAAGGATTTGGCGCAGGACGGCGACGCCGTCACCGTGGCTGATGTGTCGGGGACCCCTCGGCTGTTCGTCACGCGCAGCGAGAGGACGCCCATCGGCACCGTCGCCGCTGCGGTGGCACCCGGCACCGAGGTGGTGAGGACGGCCGGGGTCAGCGGCCCGCAGGTCGTGGCCGCGACCGTGTAGCCGCTCTCGAATGGGAAGAGCGGCCCGATCCGCGTGACCGTTGCTGTAGGCGCCGGTACCGCGACCTCGAGGGGGCGCACTGTCTGCAGCCCGGAACTTGTGACGGCGACAGGGACGCCCGTTGCGACGAGCCCCTCCTCCCCCGGTGGGGACGCCGCGGTCCAAGCCGTCCCTGTCGGCGTCCCGTCGAGGAAGACGGCGCCGCTCTCGGAGGCCCCCGGCGCCTCGCAGACCGAGCCGCCGCACGCCACCTTGGTGATGGCGACCGGGCTGCCGGTGAGCGTGTCGAGGGACCATGTCCCCGCCTCGCCGGAGATGAGCGCCGCGGCGGCCCCCGTCGTCGTCGAGGCGCTTGCGGTCACGAAGCAACGCGACACGTCGGGGCAGGTGAGCGCACCGAGCATCGCGGTGCCCGAGGGGAGCGGCTCTGTGGTGAACGTCGAGGCGCCCGTCTTCCACAGCAGCAGTGGTGCGCCGCTCGTGGCCGTGCCGATCGCCGCGCACACGCTCGCGCTCGGGCATGTGACCGCGTCGATCGATGCTGCAGTGGTCGGGGTGTCGAGCTGCCACGTGGTAGGGGAGGACAGGGAGGCGATGGCGGCGTATGGGGTCGACCCTGTGGCTCGCAAGCCCGTGGCCTCGCACGAGACGCCGGATGAGTTCGCTTCGCACACGAGCTGGGTGAGGGAGGTGAGTGTGGCCGGTCCCGCATCCTTGACCCAGTTCGTCTGAGAGCCGGTCGCCAGCGAGAGCTCCGCCGCGAGCGACGACGACTTGCGAGTGCCGACGGCGTAGCAGCTGGTCGTGGATGCACAGGAGATCGCGTCCAGCGAGCTCGGGGCGTATGTGGCTGTCGTGGGGAGCGAGTCCGCGCTCCACGTGGTGCCCGAGAGCGAGAGGATGCCTCCCCTCGAGGTGGTCGCGTAGCAGGTCGTCGCCGCCGGGCAGGAGAGGCCGGTGATCCGTGTCACGCCCGAAGGCAGCGCGTCGAGCGTCCACGCGACGCCGGATGTGCCGACCGTCCCCGACAGGATGACGGCCCCGCCTGAGCCGGATCCCGTCGCGTAGCACTTCGTCGACGACGGGCACGTGACCGTCGCGAGGGCGGTCACTCCCGTCGGGACCGCGTCGGAGCTGAAGGCGACCGATGTCGTGGGGGTGGAGACCGACGCACCCGTGTACGCGCTGCCGGACCGTCCGTCACCGACGGCGACGCAGCGCGTGGATCCCGCGCACGCGGCGGCGGCGGCCTGCGCCATGCCAGCCGGCTCGAGGACCGTCCATCCGGTCGTCGTCCAGACGGAGAGCTCAGCGACAGGTGTCGCACTCGGGTCGGGCGCGTGGGCGGGAGCCTGCCCGAGCACGAGGCAGCGGATGACCCCCACCGCTGGGCAGACGACGCCCCCGTCGGCCGCGGTGCTGGTCGGGTACGACAAGGTGATGAGCGAGCCCTCGTCGTACTGGAAGGTCGCGAGGGTCACGAGCCCAACGTTCACCACGAGCGACGACTGGCTCGGGGAAGTGGTCTCGTCGGCGTTCGCGGTCCACGAGGGTGTGTCGGGCACGCCGCCCGACGACGGGTCGGCGAGGGACACCGTGTAGGAGCCTGGCGGCACCTCCTGGAACACGCAGCCGTAGCTGTTCGGGTGGAGGGTGGCGGTGAACGTCGTGGAGCTTACGGTGACCGGGACGCCTTGGACGCGAGTCGACCAGGCCACGCCGCTCGCGTCTGCGGGCGGTGCACCCGGCGGGTCACCGTTCACCTGGACGGCGAGGAAACCGTCGGTCGGGAGCCCCGGTGGCGGGAAGTCGATGATCGTCGAGTCGTTCACCTGATGTGTGTGCCGCCACGTGACCCACACGTGCACGGCGAGCACGCTCGGCACGGACCCCGACGTGCACAAGTCCGGGTGGCTGCCCTCGGACGTGGTCCATGTGAACTTCGCGTGCAGCGTGTAGGCGACTGTCGACTCGACGACCGGTGTCGAGCCGATGCAGTTGGTGTCCTCCTGGATGGGGACGCCCGTCTCCGGCGCGCCGTGTGTGAAGGGCGGTCCTGTGTTGCCGAGCTTCTCGACACACTGCTCGGCGAGCGACAGAGCGGTCAGCCGGAGGCGGGCTGTCGAGGCCTGACCGGCAGCGTTGTCCAGGATGAGCGCGGTCGGGACGAGCACCGCCAGGAGAACGGCGAACGCGACGACCACCTCGATGAGGCCGAACCCCTCGTCGAGGGCGCGTAGACCGCTCCGTCTTCCCAGGAAGCGGCGAGATCTCCGACCCACCCGTTTCCTCCCATCCCCAGGGGCAGCATAGCTCTCGGGCAGGCGGGCGTTCCCGTGCGGGCAGCCTGGGAGCGCCGGATGGACGCGGTGGTCGGCCGGGCTCAGTGGTTCGGCTGGGCTCAGCGGTTCGGCCGGGCTCAGTGGTTCGGCCGGGCTCAGTGGTTCGGCTGCGCGGCGTTGCGCACCGCAGCGACCACCTCGTCGTTGGAGGCACCCGGTCCGAGCACAGCCACGATCCCCGCCGATTCGAGCTGCGCGATGTCCACGTCCGGCACGATGCCCCCGACGACCACCGGCGTCTCGAGCCCTGCGTCCCGCAGTGCGCGCACCACTGCGGGGGCGAGCGTGAGATGCGCGCCGTTGTGCATCGACACACCGACGACGTCCACGTCCTCTTGGACGACGGCGGCCGCGATCGACTCGGGGGTCTGGCGGAGGCCGGCGAACACCACCTCGAAGCCGTGGTCGCGCAGCACGCGCGCGACGACTCGCAGGCCCCGGTCGTGGCCGTCGAGGCCGACCTTGGCGAGCAGGACGCGCACGGGGGGGTTGCCGGAGCGCTGGGTACCGATCACGACGCGGGCCGCTTGGTCACACGGACGCCGGGCGAGCACACGCAGGGCGAGCACACGCCGGGCGAGCGGGCGCCGGGCGAGCACACGCCGGGCGAGCACACGCCGGGCGAGCGGGCGCCAGTCACACGAAGGACGGCTCGAGCCACGTCCCGAACACCGACTCGAGCGCGTGCATTGCCTCGCCGACCGTGACGAACGCCTTGGCTGCGTCGATGAGCGCCGGCATCAGGTTCACAGTCGGGTCAGCGGCCTCGTTGGCGAGGCGGCCGAGGCACCGGCGGACCGCGTCGTCGTCCCGCGACCGCTTCACCTCGGCGAGCCGCTCGAGCTGGCGGTCCTCGACCGCCGGGTCGATGTAGAGGATCGGGGTCTTGCCGTCGTCACCCTCGGTGTAGCCGTTCACGCCCACCTGCACCCACTGGCGGGACGCGATCTTCGACTGGAACCGGTAGGCGGCGTCTGCGATCTCCGAGCAGAACCAGCCGTCCTCGATGCAGGCGAGCACGCCCTCGAGCATCGAGCCCGCGCCCGACTCGAGCACGTGCACGAAGACCTGCTCCGCCTGCCGCTCGAGCTCGTCGGTAAGCGCCTCGACGAACCACGATCCGCCGAGGGGATCGGCGACGTGGGCTGCCCCGGTCTCCTCGGCGATCACCTGCTGGGTGCGGAGCGCGAGGCGTGCAGCCTTCTCGGTGGGGAGCGCGAGCGCCTCGTCGTAGGAGTCCGTGTGGAGGCTCTGGGTCCCCCCGAGCACGCCGGCGAGCGCTTCGATGGCCACCCGCGCGAGGTTCACCTCAGGCTGTTGTGCGGTAAGGGAAGCCCCAGCGGTCTGAGTATGGAACCGCAGTTGCATGGAGCGGGGGTCGGCAGCTCCGTAGTGATCGCGCATCCAGCGGGCGTAGATGCGCCGAGCTGCCCGGTACTTCGCGATCTCTTCGAAGAAGTCGATGTGCGCGTTGAAGAAGAAGCTGAGACGAGGCGAGAACTCGTCCACCCCGAGACCCGCCGCGGTTGCCGCCTCGACGTACGCGAAACCGTTCGCCAACGTGAAGGCGAGCTCCTGGGCCGCGGTGGAGCCGGCCTCACGAATGTGGTATCCGGACACCGAGACGGGGTGCCAGCGTGGCAGCTCTACCGACGCGAATCGGATGAGGTCGGTGACGAGGCGCACGGACGGGCGCGGGGGGAAGACGTACTCCTTCTGCGCCTGGTACTCCTTCAAGATGTCGTTCTGAATGGTGCCGCCGAGCGTCGTCCTGGCCACCGCCGTCCGGTCGGCCACTGCGATGTACATGGCCATCACGACTGCTGCAGACGAGTTGATCGTCATCGACGTGGTCACGGAGCCGAGGTCGATCCCGTCGAACAGCGTCTCCATGTCGGCAAGCGTGTCGACGGCCACGCCGGCTCTCCCGACTTCGCCCTTCGCTAGCGGGTCGTCGGAGTCGCGTCCGAGGAGCGTTGGCATGTCGAAGGCGGTGGAGAGCCCGTTGCCGCCGGAACGGAGCAGTTCCTTGAACCGGCGGTTCGTGTCCTGTGCCGTGCCGAAGCCTGCGAACTGGCGCATCGTCCAGAGCTTGGACCGGTACATGGAGGCGTAGGGACCCCGGGTGTAGGGGAACTGGCCCGGGAGCTCGGCGTCGTCGGGTCCGTACACCGGCTCCAACGGGATGCCGGACATCGTCTCGAACGGGACACCGCGGGAGGGCGTTCGCTCGAATTGCTCCTGCCACCTGCGTCGGTCCGCCACGAACCCATGATACTTCGTCGTCAAAGTAGTTCGGCCGGTTGTCCCGGATGTGCCCCCCACCCGGCGCCGCCCAGGTGCCCCCCACCCGGCGCCGCCCAGGTGCCCCCCACCCGGCGCCGCCCAGGTGCCCCCCACCCGGCGCCGCCCAGGTGCCCCCCCACCCGGCGCCGCCCAGGTGCCCCCCCACCCGGCGCCGCCCAGGTGCCCCCCCACCCGGCGCCCAGAACCGCCCCGTGGCCCGGCCTGCACGAGCATGCCTCGGTAGTTGTTACTATCGACGTAGGGAAAATCCAGGCTCAGGACAGGGGGTCATCCAGGCTCAGGACCATCCAGGCTCAGCACTGAGGACGCCCCGTGGGCAATGTCCCGGCGTCGGCGATGGGTGGCGCGGGCAAGCGCAAGAGCAAGAGCAAGAGCGCAAGGAGATTCGATCGCATGGCAACCGTGGACCTCGACCTCGGCCGCTACCAGCTCGGCTGGAGCGACGAGGAGGACTATGTCTTCAAGCCGAAGAAGGGGCTGAACGAGGAGATCGTCCGTGAGATGTCGGCGATGAAGCACGAGCCCGACTGGATGCGCGCCTTCCGCCTGAGGGCGCTCGAGCGCTTCGAGAAGAAGCCCATGGCGCAGTGGTTCGCCGTCAACATGCCTGACCTGGACTTCGACGACATCTACTACTACATCAAGCCGACCGGTGGGCAGGTGAAGGACTGGGAGGAGCTGCCTGACGCCATCAAGCGCACCTACGAGCGGCTGGGCATCCCCGAGGCGGAGCGCAAGTACCTCGCAGGTGTCACGGCCCAGTACGAGAGCGAGGTCGTCTTCCACCGCAACCGCGACGACCTCGAGGCCCAGGGCGTGCTCTTCTGCGACATGGACACGGCGGTGCGAGAGTACCCAGACATCGTGCGCAAGTGGTTCGGCACGGTCATCCCGCCCAACGACAACAAGTTCGCCGCGCTGAACTCCGCCGTGTGGTCAGGCGGCTCGTTCATCTACGTGCCCCCGGGTGTGAAGGTGGAGATGCCGCTGCAAGCCTATTT
Source organism: Actinomycetes bacterium (assembly GCA_021844425.1). Lineage (GTDB taxonomy): Bacteria > Actinomycetota > Acidimicrobiia > Acidimicrobiales > RAAP-2 > JAJYVT01. The sequence continues at coordinate 33,767 of JAKBTL010000081.1, forward strand.
CCGCATCAACGCGGAGAACATGGGCCAGTTCGAGCGGACGCTGATCATCGCCGACGAGGGTTCCCAGGTGCACTACGTGGAGGGCTGCTCGGCGCCCGTCTACACGTCGGACTCGTTGCACTCCGCAGTCGTGGAGCTGATCGCGCTTCCCGGGAGCCGGATCACGTACACGACGATCCAGAATTGGTCCAACAACGTGTACAACCTCGTCACCAAGCGCGCCCGGGCCGAGGCAGAGGCGCACGTCGAGTGGATCGACGGCAACATCGGCTCCCGATTGACCATGAAGTACCCCTCGGTCTACCTCGTCGGACCGAAGGCGTCGGGCGAGGTGCTCTCGGTCGCGTACGCTGGGTCCGGCCAGCACCAGGATGCAGGCGCGAAGATGATCCACGCGGCGCCCGAGACGACGTCGACCATCGTGTCGAAGTCGATCTCGAAGGACGGCGGCGTCACCACCTACCGCGGTCTCGTCCACGTCGACCCGGACGCGAAGAAGGCGAAGTCGTTCGTTCGTTGCGACGCGCTCTTGCTCGACGACGACTCGGTGTCCGAGACCAAGCCCTACATGGAGGTGGGGGAGCAGGACGCGCAGATCGGCCACGAGGCGACGGTGTCCAAGGTCGGCGACGACCAGCTCTTCTACCTCATGAGCCGCGGGCTCACCGAGAGCCAGGCGATGGGGATGATCGTGAACGGCTTCATCGAGCCCGTCACGAGGACCCTCCCGATGGAGTACGCAGTCGAATGGAGCCGGCTCATCGAACTGCAGATGGAAGGATCGGTCGGTTGACGTGTCCTTCGCCGCGCCGCAGGCGTCGGCTCGGCCGCGCCTGCCGGGTCGGCCGCGCCCGTCGGGTCGGCCGCGCCCGCTCGCGGTGACGCAACCGGCAGGATGGTGCGCCGTGCCCATGCGCGAGGAGTGCAAGCATTTCCAGAGTCGAACCTACGCGTCCGGAGAGGTCGCGCGCTTCTGCGCTCTCGACCTCGCGCCCGAGGCCCCCTGGCGGTGCCCGCCGGACTGCAAGGCCTACGAACGCCGGCTCGCCGACGCCGGCTGGGAGCACGGGAGCCTTGTGGAGCCTCCGATCGAGGAGGAGCCCGCCGTTCCGGCCGGTGACATGGCGTCGATCCTCGAAGACGCCGAGAGCATCGTGAGCGCGATCGCCCCTGAAGCGCTGCGCGAGGCCAGGGCGGAGGACGCGAGACGTGAAGCGCGAGCGGAGCGCCGGTGGTGGCGACGCAAGCGGTAGACCCGGCGGGCGAAGCGTCCGAGGGTCCGGCGGCGCGCGGCGAGGAGTCGAGAAGCGGCAGGCCTGGGCGTCAGGTGCCGGTGAACCGGGGCGGGCGCTTCTCGAGGAAGGCGCGGACTGCTTCGGCGAGGTCCTCGGATGCCAGCATGCCTGCGTTCCACGTCGCGACGTACTCCAGCGCCTGGGCGAGCGTCCGACCGTCGTTGGCTGCGAGGACCGACTTGGTGCCCTGCACGGCGAGCGGCGATAGCAGGGCGATCTCTTGGGCCAGGGAGGCCGCGGCGTGAAGCAAGGTGTCGCGGTCCGGGTACACCTCGTTCACGAGGCCGATCTCCTTCGCTCGCCGGGCGTCGACGTCCTTCCCGGTGAACGCGAGCTCCGCGACGTGCCCGGCGCCCACGATGCGCGGGAGGCGCTGGAGGACCCCGAGATCTGCGACGATCGCCATACGCGTCTCTCGGACGCTGAAGATGGCGTCGGCCGATGCGAGGCGGATGTCGCAGGCGGTCGCCAGGTCCATCCCGCCCCCGATGCAATGGCCATGGACGGCCGCGACGACTGGCTTCGGGCAATCGGCAACCGCGGTGATGGCCGCCTGGAGGCGGAGGACCGAGCGACGCGTGGCCGCCACGCGCGCGGCGGGCGACAGGTGCTCGTCGGCATTGGTTGTGCGCTCAGCGCCGTCCCCCTCGCTGCCGACCCGGCGGTCGCCCGCGGCGAGGACGGTGCCAAGCTCCTTCACGTCGAGGCCGACGCTGAAGCTCTGGCCCTTCGCAGCGACGACGACGGCGCGCACGGTCGAGTCGGCGGACAGCTCCGCCATGACTGCGGGCAGCTCGTCGAAGAAGGCGGGGCCAAGAGAATTGCGGGTGTCCGGTCGATCCAGCCACAGCGTCGCGATGCCTGCGCCAGAGCTTCCTCGATCGACACCGAGCGCGCGCGACACCGAGTGGACGTTAGCAACGGACCCCGCCGGTACACTCCAGCGCCGATGTTCGAGTGCTGCCCGTGCGCATGTTGACGGCCGCCCGGGCGGCGACGCTGGGTGGTCCCGAGTGGCTGCGGGAGCGCCGGGCCAAGGCTGCAGAAGAGCTCGCCGTCATGCCGAGGCCTTCGGAGAAGGAAGAGGTCTGGCGCTACACGCCCATCGACGAGCTCGAGCTCGACGCCTACGAGCCACTCCGAGGCGGTAGTCGAGAAGACCTCGGCACGCTCGGGTCCGAGCTCGTGAAGGGGGTCGTCTCGGACCTCCCGGCGTACGCGGCGCTCGCGACGGTGCTCGACGGGTCGCTGGTCTCCGTCGACCGAGCCGCGCTTCCTCCGACGGTGCGGGTCGGCGGGCTCGAGGGAGATGCGATCCTCGGCCAGGTGCTCGACGGGGGTGACGCGCTCGTGCGCGCGAACGACGCGTTCCTTCCCGACGCCGTCGTCGTCGACGTCCCCGCGGGCGTCGCTTTCGACGCCCCGGTCGTGATCGTCCACTGGTGCACCGCCGGGGGCACGCCATCGACGGCGAGCTTCCCTCGCACGGTCGTACGGCTCGGCCGGGGATCGAGCGCACAGGTGGTGGAGGTGGTGGCCGGCCCTGCCGGAGCTGGGCGGGGGCTCGTCGTCCCGGTCACGGAGCTCTCCGCAGGCGACGGTTCGCAGCTTTCCTATGCGGCGGTCCAGGTGCTCGGGACGGAGGTCTGGCACATCGCCCGCGTGGCGGCGGTGGCCGGGCGCGATGCGACGCTGCGGACCTTCTCGATGGGCCTCGGCGCTGCCTACGATCGATCGAGGACCGACGCGCTCGCCGAGGGCTCGGGCTCGACCACGGAGCTGCGTTCGGCGTACCTCGGCACGGGTTCCCAGGTCCACGACATCCGCACGCTGCAGGACCACGCTGCGGCGCACACGACGAGCGACTTGTTGTGCAAGGGCGCGGTCGCGGGCACCTCGCGCTCGGTGTACAGCGGGCTCATCCGGGTTCGGCGGGGCGCAGTCCGCACGAACGCCTTCCAGACGAATCACAACCTCGTGCTCGCAGACGGCGCGCATGCCGACTCCGTGCCGAACCTCGACATCGAGGAGAACGACGTGCGATGCAGCCATGCCTCGACCGTCGGGCCCGTAGACGAAGACCAGCGCTACTACCTCGAGTCGCGAGGGATCCCTCCGGCTCGCGCGGAGCGGCTGATCGTCCTCGGCTTCTTCGACGACATCGTCCAGCGCTGCCCCGTCCCGGTACTGGTTCCACGGCTCCGCCGCGAGGTTGAGCTGAGGCTCGTGCGCGCCCTCGAGCTCCGCTCGGGTGCCCACGGCGACGCCGGCCAGGAGGCCGATGACGATGGGTGAGCGTGTCGTCCTGCTGCGTCGCGACGAGATCGCGAGCGGTGAGGCCCGACGGTTCGACCTCGGTGCGCACCGCGTCACCCTGGTCAGGATCGAAGACGATTTCTACGTCATCGGCGACCGGTGCAGCCACGAGGACTACTCCCTGTCCGAAGGGGAGGTCTGGACCGAGGAGCGAGAGATCGAGTGCCCCCGCCACGGGAGCACGTTCGACCTCGTGACGGGCGAGCCGTGCTCTCTGCCTGCGACGAAGCCGGTGCCCGTATACCAGGTCGAGATCGATGGCGACGACGTCGCGGTGGTTCTGCCATGAGCCGCCTCGAGGTGCAGGGGCTTCACGCGTCTGTGGGAACCCGTGAGGTCGTTCGCGGCGTCGATCTCGACGTGGCGAGCGGGGAGGTGCACGTCGTCATGGGGCCGAACGGCTCGGGCAAGAGCACCCTCGCCCACGCGCTCATGGGCAGGCCGGGCACGACCGTCACGGCGGGCAGCATCCGGATCGACGGGACCGAGCTCGTCGGCTTGCCGAGCTGGCGGCGCGCCCGTGCGGGGCTGTTCCTCGCGCTCCAACAGCCGATCGAGGTTCCAGGCGTGCTCCTCGGGGCCACGATGGAAGAGGCGCTCGCCGGCACGGGAGGTGCCGGCAGGGGCGACCCCGGTGGTCCCGACGGGACCGGCACGGACGGCCCCGGCACGGATGGCCCCGGCACGGACGGCACCGGCACGGATGGCGTCGGCAGGGGCGGCGTCGCTGAGCGCCTCGCGGAGGAGGCCGCGGCCATCGGTTTCGACGAACGGTTCCTTCGAAGGCCGTTGAATGTCGACCTCTCGGGCGGCGAGCGCAAGCGCAACGAAGTCGTCCAACTCTGCGTCATCCGGCCGAAGTTCGCCGTCCTCGACGAGATCGACTCGGGGCTCGACGTGGACGCCGTGCGCGCGGTGTCGCGACGTATCGAGCGTGCGACCTCGGAGTGGGGGCTCGGCGTCGTCGCGGTCACCCACTTCTACCGCCTGCTGCGCGAGCTACGCGCCGACAAGGTGCATGTGCTCGTCGACGGCAGGATCGTCTCGAGCGGGGGTCCCGAGCTTGCAGAGGAGCTCGAGCGGACCGGCTACGGGCTCTACGGCGCCGCCGACGCTGCCGGCATCGGTGCCGACAGCACCTGAGCTTCAGGCTTCGATCTCGTCCAGCGCCTGCGCGAGGGCGTTCCAGCCGAGCGTCGCGCACTTGATCCGCACCGGGAACTTCACGACGCCCTGCAGCGCGGCGAGCTCCCCGAGCCGGCGCACGTCGGCGAGCCCGTCTTCGGGCTCGGCCGATCCCCCGGCCGATCCCCCGGCCGAGCCATCGTGGTCATCGTGCGAGCCATCGGGCGTGCTTTCCTCTCCTCCCCCGGAGCCGGCGGGGTCAAGCGACGCTTCATGGATGGACATCATCGACTTGAACGTGCGGATGAGCCCGCGGACCTCGGCGAGCGTCTTGCCCTTCACCGCGGAGGACATGAGCGACGCCGACGACTGGCTGATGGAGCAGCCGCTCCCGGCGAACTTGATGTCCGCGACCCGGTCATCGTCGACGAGCAGCGTGAGGACGATCTCGTCTCCGCACAGGGGATTGAAGCCCTCGACTCGGAGCGCGGGGGGAGACTCGAGCTCGCCACGGTTTCGAGGCGAGCGGTAGTGGTCCAGGATGATCTCCCGGTAGAGGTCCTCTAGGTCCGTCACGAGAACAGCCTCCCGGCCTCCGTGAGGCCCTCGATGAGCGTGTCGATGTCCTGCTCGTCGTTGTACGTGCCGATCGACGCCCGCGCCGTGGCGGTGACGCCGAGGACGCGCATGAGCGGCTTCGCGCAGTGGTGGCCGGGCCGTACGCAGACGCCGTGCTGGTCGAGCACCTGTGCGAGGTCGTGCGGGTGGATGTCGCGGAAGCCGAGGGAGAGGACGCCACCGCGATCCGGTCCCGCAGGAGGGCCGAAGACCCGGCAGTCGCTGCCAAGTCGATCGGCGATCGCGCTGATCGCGTACTCGGTGAGCTGCTCCTCGTGGGCGCGGACGCGAGCCATTCCGAGGTTCCCGAGGTAGTCGACTGCGGCAGCGAAACCCACTGCCTCGGCGATCGGCGGGGTGCCCGCCTCGAAGCGGTGGGGAGGGTCGGCGGGCACGAACCGGTCGAGGCGCACGTCGAGGATCATGCCGCCCCCGCCGAGGAACGGGGGCATCGAGTCGAGGAGCTCGGCGCGAGCCCAGAGTGCCCCGATCCCCGTCGGTCCGTGCATCTTGTGCGCCGAGAACGCAAGGAAGTCGACGCCCAGCGCCTGAACGTCCACCGGTACGTGCGGCACGACCTGGGCGCCGTCCGCGACGACGAGCGCCCCGGCCGCGTGTGCGGCGTCGGTGATCTCCCGTAGAGGAGGGATGGTGCCGAGGACGTTGGACATGGCCGAGATCGCGACCACCTTGACCCCGTCGAGCTTGCGGTCGAGGTCGCTCAGGTCGAGCCGGCCGTCGGGGTCGACAGCGAGGTAGCGAAGCTCGATGCCGAGCTGCTCGGAGAGCATCAGCCAGGGCACGAGGTTCGCGTGGTGCTCGAGCTCGGTGAGAAGGACCTTGTCACCCCTCCGGAGGTTCGCCGTACCGAAGGAGCGGGCCACGAGGTTGAGCGCCTCGGTCGCGTTCTTCACGAACACGATCTCCCGTTCCGGGTCAGGTGCTCCGATGAAGCGGCCGACCGACACCCGGGCACCTTCGTAGAGGGCCGTAGCCTCCTCGGCGGTCGTGTACACACCTCGATGCACGTTGGCGTGGCAGGTCTCGTAGTAGTGCTCCATGGCGACGAGGACCTGCCGCGGTTGGAGGGAGCTCGAGGCCGAGTCGAGGTAGACGAGCGGCCTGCCGTGCACCGTGCGCGCGAGCAGCGGGAAGTCCTTGCGCAAGGACTCGACGTCGAAAGAAGCGGGGGTCAACGTCGCCACGATTCGTATCCGTTCCTCTCGATCTTGTTCGCGAGCTCCGGGCCTCCGCTCTCTACGATCCTGCCGTCGACCAGCAGGTGGACGCGGTCGGGGACGAGCGTTTCGAGGAGGCGTTGGTAGTGCGTCACGACCAGTACTCCGAGCGTGGGGTGCAGCTCTCGCACCGTGTGGACGCCCCGGCCGACGACGCCGAGGGCGTCGATGTCGAGCCCAGAGTCGGTCTCGTCGAGCACAGCGAGCTCTGGCTCGAGCATCGCCATCTGGAGGATCTCGTTGCGCTTCTTCTCGCCACCCGAGAAGCCTTGGTTCAGGTAGCGCTCGCCGAAGGAGGGGTCCATCCCTAGGCGCTCCATCCACTCCGTCATCGCCAAGCGCACCTCGAGCGCCGAGACGTCCTGGCCGCGGCGTGCCGACATGGCCTGACGCAGGAACTGCACCACTGACACGCCGTCGATGGTCTCGGGGTATTGGAAGGCGAGGAACAGCCCGGCCTTCGCACGGGCGTCGGTCGCCCAGTGGGTGATGTCCTCGCCCTTGAACCGGATCGAGCCTGCGACCACCCGGTACGTCGGGTGGCCCATCAGGGTCGCAGCGAGGGTGGACTTGCCCGCGCCATTCGGGCCCATCAGCGCGTGGACCTCCCCGGCGCCGACGACGAGGTCGATGCCGCGGACGATCTGCCCGCTCTCGCCAGGTGCGCCGGGGCCGCCCGCGCTGCCGGGGCCGCCCGCGCTGCCGGGGCCGCCCGCGCTGCCGGGGCCGCCCGCGCTGCCGGGGCCGCCCTGGGCGGTGCCTTCCGCTGCGACGCGCAGCCCTTCGATCTCTAGGAGGGGGGCAGTCATCGGCTCGAAGTCTATCGGCGAGGCAGGATTTTCTACCACGAGCGTAGGGAAAATTCTCGAGAATCGGGGTCTGCGCCGGTCACCAGCCTCGGTCGATCCATTCCTCGAGGTGAGGGGACTCCGCACCGATCGTGGTGGAGGCGCCGTGGCCGGGAAGCACGAGCGTGGCGGCGTCGAACCGGGAGAAGAGCCGGCGTTCGATCGAGCGGATGATCGTCGGGAAGTCGCCACCTGGAAACGAGGTGTTGCCCGGACCCCCGGGGAACAGCGTGTCCCCGGTGAGGAGGAGCGGCGTCCCCTCTACGTGGAAACAGATGGAGCCGGGGGTGTGGCCGGGCGTTGCGATCGTACGGACGCGGAGCCGCCCGACCTCGAGCACCGTGTCGTCTTCGAGGAGCTGGTCGTAGGCGGGGAGCATGCCGGCGTCCTCTGCGGTGATCGCGACCGAGTAGCCGGCGTCGCGGATCGCGGGAACCGCCTGGATGTGGTCCCAGTGACCATGGGTCTCGACCACCATGCGGACGCCGAAGCGCTGGCAGAGGTCCAGCAGGTGCTCATGCTCGTTGGCGGCGTCCACGAGGAGCGACTCACCGGTTCGGCGGCAACGCAGGACGTAGACGTCGTTGTCCATCGGGCCCACGACGGTGCGGTGCAGCTCGCACGCCGCGTCCTCCCAGATGCGTTCCACGTCAGCCACCATCCCAGGCTTGCACACATGGTAGACCACCACCCAATGAACTTCGCCTTCAGCGAGGAGCAGGACGAGCTCCGTGAGGCGGTGCGCCGTTTCCTCGCCGACAAGTCGCCGAGCTCCGAGGTGCGGCGACTCATGGCGACGACCGAGGGCTACGACCCGGCGGTCTGGCGGCAGATGGCCGACGAGCTCGGTCTGCAGTCGCTTGCGATTCCTGAGGAGCATGGCGGCGCCGGGTTCAGTTTCGTAGAGCTGGTGATCGTGCTCGAAGAGATGGGAGCGGCGCTCCTCTGCGCGCCGTTTCTGTCTTCTGTCGTGCTCGCTGCGAACGCATTGCTCACCTCGGGTGACGCGGAGGCGAAAGCTCGCTGGCTGCCGGGCATCGCGTCGGGTGAGACCATCGCGACGCTGGCGCTCACGGAGGATGCAGGCCGTTGGGATCCCGACGCGGTGCAGCTCGTTGCGTCGCCGGCACGTCGCGGCGGTCGCAGGAGCGGTGACCGTCGCGAACCCGACGGCTGGACGCTCCACGGTCACAAGAGCTACGTACTCGACGGCCATGTCGCGGCACTCCTCCTGGTCGTGGCTCGCATGGAGGAGGGCCTCGGCCTATTCGCGGTCAGAGGTGACGCGTCGGGGCTCGTTCGCATGCCGCTCTCGACGATGGACCAGACGCGCAAGCAGGCCCGTGTGGAGCTCGCGGATACTCCGGCGCAGCTTGTCGGGTCCGCAGGGCAGGCGGGCCCAGGGATCACGAAGACGCTCCAGCTCGCCGCTGTGGCGCTCGCGGCCGAGCAGGTCGGCGGTGCCCAGCACTGCCTCGACAGCTCGGTCGAGTACGCCAAGGCGCGTATCCAGTTCGGCAGGCCGATCGGCAGCTTTCAGGCGATCAAGCACAAGTGTGCCGACCTGCTCCTCGAGGTGGAGTCCGCTCGCTCCGCTGCGTACTACGCGGGATGGGCGGCTGCCCAGGACTCAGACGAACTGCCGCTTGCCGCGAGTGTGGCCAAGTCGTACTGCTCGGAGACCTACTTCCACGCCGCCGCCGAGAACATTCAGATCCACGGGGGGATCGGCTTCACCTGGGAGCACGACGCGCACCTCTACTTGAAGCGAGCCAAGTCCTCCGAGCTTCTCTTCGGCGATCCCGTGTGCCACCGCGAGCTGCTCGCTCGGCGCATCGGCATCTGAGCGGTGCAGGGGTTTTGGCGGGTCGTCGACGGGAAGGCGGGACCGCTTCGTATCTACGAGACCCCGGCGTTCACATCGGCAGCTTCCAGTGCCCTCGTCGTTCTCTGCCACGAGCTGCCGCGTGAACCTGACCGCGCGACCGACGCCGGCAGCGGCTACCCAGCGCTCGCTGAGCGGCTCTCGGAGGAGTGTGCCTCCCGGGTCATCGTTCCGATGCTTCGAGGGACGAGCGGCTCCGCAGGCGACTTCTCCGCCGGAGGCTGGCTCGAGGACCTCGTCACCGTGGCGGACGCCGAGGTCGGCCCCGACGGCACCCTGTGGCTGATCGGCTTCGGCTTCGGCGGCGCGATCGCCTTGCGAACCGCAGCACGGGACCAGCGGGTGCGCGGGGTGGCGTCGATCGCCGGCCCAGCCGACCTGACGGCGTGGGTCGCACACCATGAAAGGATCCTCGACCGCTGTCGGCGGAGCGGCGTCATCTCGACGGAAGGGTTTCCTCCTGACGTCGACGACTGGGTTGCTCAGATCGTCGCCCTCGCGCCGCTGGATGCGGTGTCCCGGCTCGGGAACCGGACGTTGCTCGTCGTCCACGGCTCGGACGACGCCGAGGTGCCGGTGGCCGCAGCACGAGCGCTGGCGGACGCGGCGACCGACGGCCCCGTGGACCTGAGGATCGTGCCGGGCGCGGGCCATTGGCTCCGGGCGGATCCACGCGTCGTTGCGACGCTTGTGGGGTGGATCGAACGCCATCGCTGACATTGGCGACGGAGCATGCGAAGCCGCAGCCTTTCGGATTCTCTGGCACCGTGCGTCGCCGGCCCCTCACCCGGCCCCCTCACCCCGGCCCTCTGGCTCGGCGCGGCGCCGGGCGCCCCGGGAGCGCCGGAACCCTCACCCCCTCACCCCCTCACCCCGGCCCTCTGGCTCGGCGCGGCGCCGGGCGCCCCGGGAGCGCCGGAACCCCCGCCCCAGCAGCCCCGGCCGCGCCGGAACCCCCGGCCCGGCCCCCTCACCCGGCCCCCGGCCGCCGACCGGCCCCCGCCCTCCGATGCCCTCACCCGGGCGCGGCGGAACCCCGATCGGCCCCTGGGACCGGGCCCTGGCGTGGTGGTCCCGGGCCCCGGGCCTTCGCCCTTTTCCCCAAGAGCCCGGCTCGTCGGTCGCGCTCGGTCTTGTCCGCGTGGCACGGGTAGCAGCGGTCCGCGAGGTTCGAGATGGACGTCGTGCCTGTGTGGGCGACGGGGTCCACGTGGTCGCGCTCGAGCCCGAAGGTGCGCTTGCAGTCGACGCACGCCCTGCCGGTGAACCTCGGCACGGGGCCGAGGTCGAGGGCGGTGCGCAGGTGCGCTGTGTACCTGCGCCCGAGGTGGTGGACCCGTTGGATGTCGACGCCGTCGTGGAGGACTGCCTTGACGAAGGCGTCGGCTGCGAGCTCTCGTGCGAGCTCGACGGGGATGGGGCCCCCGCCGACGAGGTGGCAGGGCTCGCCTTCGTGGGCGTGGCCCCTCCTCCAGGCGTAGAGGTCGCAGACGATGACGAGGTCGGTGCCCGAGGCCCGCTTCGTGCCCGAGGCCCGCTTCGTGCCCGAGGTCCGCGCTCTGTGGGTGCCCGTGTCCCCTTCCCCTGGGCCTTGGCCGCCGTCTTCGTCGGCCATCGAGGCGACGAGGGCGTCTGCGGCGTGGGCCTCGAAGCGCTCGGGGACGCCTCGGCGCCGAGCTGTCCTGTGCCTGCGTGCCGCGTCGCGCTCGATGCGTGCGACCATGGGGATCCCGGTCTCTGGGGGAAGGGCCCCTTCGAAGCAGACCATCCCGAGGCCGTCTCGCCAGTGCCGAAAGCGCCTGGCGGCCACCTGGCGGCGGTGGAGCTCACGTGGCTCCATGGCCTGGATCCGGCGGTCTCGAAGCTCGTCTCTAAGGGCGCTGAGGTCGACCGAGCGGGCGAGCTCGACGAGCTCGGCCTCGCTGCAGGCGAGCTCTGGAGCTGCCTTCGTGATCTCTTGTGCCTGGAGGATCGAGACCTCGCCTGCGAGCAGGGCATCTTTGGTCGCGGGGTGCGAGGTGAGCGAGGCCGCGGTCGAAAGGGCGTCTTTGGCCTGGCGCTTCGTCGTGCCTGCCTGGCGGGCCACCCAAGAGGCCGGGTCCAAGACCCCGGCGTC
>JAKBTL010000006.1 GCA_021844425.1 Actinomycetes bacterium
TCGAGCGGCTTGCCGCCCGTGGAGCCGTAGAACCGGGCGTTCCCGAAGGTGAAGATGCCGCCGTCGGCCGCGACGAGCCAGTAGCCCCCGCCTGTCGGGGTCGCCGCCATCCCGACGACCGGCTTGTCGAGCGGCTTGCCGCCCATGGAGCCGTAGAACCGGGCGTTCCCGAAGCTGAAGATGCCGCCGTCGGCCGCGACGAGCCAGTAGCCGCCCTCTGTCGGGGTCGCCGCCATCCCGACCACGAGAGCGTCGAGCGGCTTGCCAGCCAATGTCCCGAACTGCCGCGCTCCCCCGAAGGCGTAGACCGCGCCGCCTGACGTCGTGAGCCAGTACGACTGCTCGTTCGTCGGCAGTGTCGCGGCCGTGGCAGGCGGCGTGGTCGTGGTGGATGTCGTCGTGCTCGGCGTGCTCGGCGTGGTCGGCGTGGTCGTCGTGGTCGGCGTGGTCGTCGTGCTCGGCGTAGTCGTCGTGGATGTCGTCGTGGTCGGAGTGGTCGTCGTGCTCGGCGTAGTCGTCGTGGTCGTCGTGGTGGATGTGGACGACTGCGCCGGCGCTGTCGACGCGCCCGCTGGTGTGGTGACGATCGCACAGGAGACCACGGTGGCGACGACCAACGACGCGGCGATCGCCCATCGCGTCGTGAAGGTGCGCGTCCTTGAGGTGGATCGCCAGCCCGCGCGGCGATCGTGCTCGTTCTCGGTGCCCATATGCCATCTCTCGCTGTCGTCGTGTGCGGTTCGGTGGCCCCGGCCGGGCGCTCGCACCCCCCCGGGGGCCTTTCGCACAGTCCGCCTGTCTCGACGGCTGCGCAACGGAGAAGACGGAGGACAACCGGACGCGCGCGACTACCCAGAGGCACGTCGCGGCTCCCTCCGCTCTCCCCTCCGAAGCGTCCGCGACGACCGCCCTGATCGGCGGGCACCGGGAGCTTCGCCGCGGCACCATACAAACGGTGGCGCCGGCGATGCGACCACCCAGGTCACGGGCACCATCGCGCGCCGGCGCGCGTCAGCGGCTGCGCTCCGAAGGCTCGTGACCAGGGACTTCGTCCCCGGCGGCCGCACGCGTGCAATCCCGATGGCGGCGCGCCGGAAGGCAGGCACGAGTATTGAGATTCGACGTCGATTTACGAAGCCCCAGCTCAGCACGGTGCCGCGCGTCGGCGCTGCGTACGCCGACGCCGCTCGGCGGGCGCCGGCGTGTCACCTGCAATCGACGATGCCGCGCGTCACGTGGCACGCCGGAGCGGCGCGGCAGCGAGCAGGAGGGTCTTCTGCCCGACCGACGAGAACCGCACGGTCGCCTGTGCCCTGGCGCCTTCACCCTGCGCGCTGACGACGACCCCCGGTCCCCACCGCTCGTGCACCACGTGGTCGCCGGCAACGAGCCCGAGGTCCTCCGCGCCGGTGGTCGACGGACGTGCCGAGGCCGGCCGCCGTCCTCCTGCCTCGCCGAACCGGCTGCCGGTCCCGCCGCCCCCTGACGACGAGCGAACGCCGGCCCCCGTGCCGAAGATCCGACCGCCGCCGACGTCGCGCAGCAGGTGCTCGGGCACCTCGGCAAGGAACCGGCTCGGCATCCCAGGCATGGTCCTGCCCCACAGGCTCCGGCTCCACGCATGGGTGAGGTAGAGGAACCGGCGCGCGCGGGTGATGCCGACGTAGCAGAGCCTGCGCTCCTCCTCCAGCTCGAGCGGCTCGCCCAGGGTGCGCGAGTGCGGGAAGATCCCCTCCTCCATCCCGATGAGGAACACCGCGGGGAACTCGAGGCCCTTCGCCGTGTGCAGCGTCATGAGCGACACGCGCGACCCGTCGGCGTCGAGCTCGTCGGAGGCGGACACCAGGGCGACCGTCTCGAGGAATTCGGACAGGCGCTCGTAGTCCTTAGCCGCGTCGACCAGCCCGGCGATGTTCTCGATCCGCCCCTCCGCTTCGTGCGTCCCCTCGGCAGCCAGCTCGTCGAGGTAGCCGGAGCGCTTGGCGACGAGATCGACGAGATCGCCAGGGGCGACGTGCGCGGCCGCGGCCCGCAGCTCGCGCAAGAGCGCGGAGAGCTCGTGCGCCCCTCTGAGCGCCTTCCCGCCGACACCGGCCTCCTCGGCCCGCTCGAGCATGCGGCCGATCGGGATGCCCGCCGAGGACGCGGCAGCCGACAGGCGGACGACCGACGTCTGCCCGATGCCCCGCTTCGGGACGTTCACGATCCTGCGGAACGAGATCTCGTCGTCGGGGTTCGCGATCAGACGCAGGTAGGCGAGGAGGTCGCGGACCTCCCTGCGGTCGTAGAAGCGGGTCCCGCCCACGACCCTGTAGGGGATCCCCTGGTGCACCAGCTCCTCTTCGACGGCGCGGCTCTGCGCGTTGGTGCGGTAGAAGACGGCCGTGTCGCCGTAGGAGAGCCCTTCTGACGCACGCAGCCGGAGGATCTCGTGGGCGACGAACGACGCTTCGTCGCGCTCGTCCTCCGCTCGGTACCTGCAGATCTGCTCCCCCTTCTCACCCTGCGTGAACAGCTCCTTGGGCCGCCGTCTCGCGTTGTGGGAGATGACGGCGTTCGCAGCGTCGCAGATGGTCTGGGTCGACCGGTAGTTCTGCTCGAGGAGCACGGTCCTCGCGCCCGGGAAGGCCGACTCGAAGTCGGCGATGTTGGCGACCTGCGCGCCGCGCCAGCGGTAGATGGACTGGTCCGAGTCGCCCACGACCGTGACGTTGCCGTGCTCGCGCCCGAGCAGCACCACGAGCTCGTGCTGCGCATGGTTCGTGTCCTGGTACTCGTCGACGAGGATGTGGCGGAAACGCTGACGGTACGACCCGAGCACGTCGTCGCAGCTCTGGAGGAGGTGCACCGCCTCGAACAGGAGGTCGTCGAAGTCCATGGCGTTGGCCGCTTCGAGCCGCCGCTGGTACTCCGTGTACACCTCGGCGATGCGCCGGCGGTAGGGATCTGCTCCCCACGACGCTTCCTCGGCGAAGCGGTCTGGGCCGACGAGCTCGGCCTTGGCTTGCGAGATGACCGCTGCGACAGCCCGCGGCGCGAGCCGTCGAGGATCGATGTCGAGCTCCGCCTCCACCAGCTCGACCAGCCGGCGGGAGTCGCTGTCGTCGTAGACCGTGAACGCGCGCTCGTAGCCGATGCGCGCCGCGTGGACGCGCAGCATCCGGAGGCACGCCGAGTGGAACGTCGAGACCCACATACGCTCCGCGCCCGCGCCGACGAGGTCGGCGACGCGGCGTCGCATCTCGTCGGCCGCCTTGTTGGTGAAGGTGATGGCCAGGATCTCCCACGGCGCGGCGTCGCCGCTCCTGAGCAGGTGCGCGATCCGCCGGGTGAGCACACGCGTCTTGCCCGACCCCGCCCCAGCGACGACGAGCAGCGGCGCGCCGCGGTGCTCCACCGCGGCACGTTGCGCCGAGTTCAGGTCGCGGACAAGGTCGTCGATGGCGCTCAGTGGCCCATACCCACGCCCTGGGACCGCTGGAGCTGCTTGCCCTCGGTCTGCAAGGCGGGGGCGACCATGACCTCGGCCTTCTGGAACTCTTTCACCGTCTCGTAGCCGCAGGTGGCCATCGCCGTGCGCAGCGCGCCGAAGAGGTTCATCCGCCCATCGTTCTCGTGCGCGGGCCCGAGCAGGATCTCCCGGAGACTGCCGCGGACTCCGGTCCGCACTCGGGTGCCGCGCGGAAGCGTCGGGTGGAACGTGGCCATCCCCCAGTGGAAGCCGCGCGCCGGGGCCTCCACCGCGGAGGACAGCGGGGAGCCGAGCATGACCGCGTCGGCGCCACACGCGATCGCCTTGGCGATGTCGCCGCCCTTGGACATCCCGCCGTCCGCGATCACGTGCACGTAGACACCGGTCTCGTCGAGGTGCCGCATGCGGGCGCCGGCGACGTCCGCGATCGCGGTCGCCTGCGGCACTCCGAGGCCGAGCACCGCACGCGTGGTGCATGCGTTGCCGGGGCCCACCCCGACCAAGACGCCCACCGCGCCCGTGCGCATCAGGTGCAGCCCCGCCTGGTACGACGCGCACCCTCCGACGATGACGGGGATCTCGAACTCGCGGATGAAGCGCTTCAGGTTCAGCGGCTCGGCGGTCTTCGAGACGTGCTCGGCGGAGACGACCGTGCCCTGGACGACGAGCAGGTCCAGCTCCGCGGCGAGGCACGCCGGGGCGAGCTCCTCGGTGCGCTGCGGGGTCACCGACGCCGCAGCCACCACGCCGGCGTCTTTGATCTGGCGGATGCGCTCAGCTACCAGATCGAGCTTGACCGGCTCTTGGTACATCTCCTGCATCCGCGGGGTCGCCTTGTCGTCGTCGAGCTCGCGGATCTCTTCGAACAGGGGCGTCGGGTCCTCGTAGCGGGTCCACAGACCCTCGAGGTTCAACACCCCGAGACCGCCGAGCCGGCCGAGCTCGATCGCGGTCCGCGGGCTCGTGACGCCGTCCATTGCGGCGCCGAGAAGCGGCAGCCCGAGGCGGTACGCGTCGATCTCCCAGGAGATGTCGACGTCCTCGGGGTCACGGGTCCGCCGGCTCGGCACGATGGCGATGTCGTCGAACCCGTAGGCCCGGCGCCCCGACTTGAAGATCCCGATCTCGATGTCTGCCACGAGTGCCCTCCGGTGGTCCGCAGTGGTCGGCGCCGCCGCTGCTCACGCCCACTGTACCGGCCTCCCTGCGGTCGCAGGCGCCCACAGGACCCGGTTCGGCGGCCGGTTCGGCGGCCGATTCGACGGCCGGGTCGGCCGGTTCGGCGGCCGACCGCCGAGGTCAGCGGCCGGGCGCCTTCTCGGCGAGCACGGTCGTGAGCAGGTCCACGAGCATGCGGGCGGTCGCCCCCCAGATCGTCTCGCCCTCGACCGAGAAGAAGTACATCGGGAACCGGGGAAGGCCGGGCTCGCTCCACCATTCCTCGCTGAACGCGGCGGCGAGGTCGGCGAGGGACGCGTCGAAGGCGCGGTCGACCTCGGCGGGGTTGGGCGAGAGCACGGGCCGCACGGCGAGGGTCGCGACGACCGGGGTGATGGGCGCTCCCGAGCTGAAGGCGAACGCCCGCGCGAGGTACCCGACGGGGTGCACCGCTGCGGGGTCGAGAGCGACCTCTTCGTGCGCCTCACGAACCGCTGCGGCGACCGCGTCCTCGCCCGGCTCGAGGCGGCCCCCTGGGAAGCTCACCTGTCCTCGGTGGGTGCGCAGCTGCGCAGAACGGCGCGTCAGCACCACGCGGGTCTCTCCGTCCTCTTCGAAGAGCGCCACGAGCACGGCCGAGGGCGCGGCGACAATGGGCGCAGGTGCCGGCCTGCGACTGCCGGCGGGAGCTGGCGGGGGCCCGTCTGCGAGGGGTCGCCCGGCGCGCCCGAACGCGTCGAGGACGGCCTCGAGCGCGATCCCTCGCCGGGGCGTCCACGGCGGCGCGCCACCTGGCTCGGCCGTGGCGGGGCGGGGGATCACGCCGGGCTCCCGTCGACCGCTACATCATCCCGCCCATGCCGCCCATCCCGTCCATGCCGCCCGCGCCCCCGGGCATCGGCTTGGGCTTCTCGGGCTTGTCTGCCACGAGCACCTCGGTGGTGAGCAGCAGAGCGGCGACCGACGCGGCGTTCTGCAGGGCGGAGCGGGTCACCTTCGCCGGGTCGATGATCCCCGACTTCACGAGGTCGACGATCTCACCGGTGAGGGCGTTGAGCCCCATGGAGCCGGTCTCCGACTCGACCTGGCGCACGAAGACCGCGCCCTCGAGCCCGGCGTTCAGCGCGATCCACCGCAGCGGCTCCTCGAGCGCCTTGGCCACGATCCGCGCGCCGGTGGCCTCGTCGCCCTCGAGCCCGGCGGCGACCTTCTCGACCGCTGCCCGGCTCCGCAGGAGCGCGGTCCCACCGCCCGCGACGATGCCCTCCTCGACGGCGGCACGGGTCGCCGAGAGCGCGTCTTCGATGCGGTGCTTCTTCTCCTTCAGCTCCACCTCGGTCGCCGCGCCGACCTTGACGACCGCGACACCGCCCGCGAGCTTGGCGAGACGCTCCTGGAGCTTCTCGCGGTCCCAGTCCGAGTCGGTCTCCTCGATCTCCCGCTTGATCTGGGCAACCCGGCCCTTCACGTCAGCCTCGCTGCCGGCGCCCTCGACGATCGTGGTGTCGTCCTTGGTCACGATGACCCGTCGGGCCCGGCCGAGGAGGTCCAAGGTGGCGTTCTCGAGCTTCAGCCCGATCTCCTCGGAGATCACCTGGCCGCCGGTCAGGATGGCCATGTCCTGGAGCATCGCCTTGCGGCGCTCGCCGAAACCCGGCGCCTTCACAGCGACCGAGGTGAACGTGCCGCGGATCTTGTTGACGACGAGCGTGGCGAGCGCCTCACCCTCGACGTCCTCTGCGATCACGAGGAGCGGCCGGCCCGCCTGCATCACCTTCTCGAGCACGGGCACGAGGTCGTGGACCGCGCTGATCTTGCCGTTGAACAAGAGGATGTAGGGGTCATCGAGCACCGACTCCTGGCGCTCGGGGTCGGTCACGAAGTAGGGGGAGAGGAACCCTTTGTCGAACTGCATTCCTTCGGTGAGCTCGAGCTCCATGCCGAAGGTGTTGGACTCCTCGACGGTCACGGTGCCGTCCTTGCCGACCTTGTCGATCGCCTCGGCGAGGACGTCGCCGATCGACGTGTCGGCGGCGGAGATGGACGCCACCTGGGCGATCTCGGTCTTGCCCTCGACCTCCCGGGACTGCTCGGCGATCGATGCCACCGCGGCGGCGACGGCGCGCTCGATGCCCCGCTTCAAGGCCGCAGGGTTCGCGCCGGCGGCGACGTTGCGCAGGCCCTCGGCGATGAGCGCGCGGGCGAGCACCGTCGCGGTGGTGGTGCCGTCACCCGCGACGTCGTTGGTCTTCGTCGCGACCTCCTTCACGAGCTGCGCGCCCATGTTCTCGAAGGGGTCCTCGAGCTCCACCTCCCGGGCGATGGAGACGCCGTCGTTGGTGATGGTCGGGGCGCCGAACTTCTTCTCGATCACGACGTTGCGGCCCTTCGGGCCGAGCGTGACCTTCACCGTGTCGGCCAGCTTGTTCACACCGGCCTCGAGGCCGCGGCGTGCAGCCTCGTCGAATTTCAGGATCTTGGGCATGGAACACCTCTCGAAGACGCGGGGCCGCACCGCGCCACGCGCGATGCGGCCCCCGTGTGCGGATGGTCGCTTACTTGTCCAGCTCGGCTACTTGTCCAGCTTGGCGAGCACGTCGCGGCCGGAGAGGATCAGCAGGTCCTCTCCGTCGACGGTGATCTCGGTGCCGCCGTACTTCGAGTAGACGACGGTGTCCCCGACCTTCACGTCGAGCGGGATGATCTCCCCGGTGTTGTCGGCACGCCGCCCGGGTCCGACGGCCAGGACCTCGCCCTGCTGGGGCTTCTCCTTGGCGGTGTCGGGGATCACCAAACCCGAGGCGGTGGTCTCCTCCGACTCACCCGGCCGGACGACAATCCGGTCATCGAGGGGGTGGAGCTTCATCGAAGCGGCCTCCTTCGGCACTTGTTGGCACTCGAACCTTGCGACTGCTAATGCTAGCCGACTCGCGGCAGGTCGACAACAGGCTGGACGCCGCGAGCTGCGAGCTGCCCGCACGCGGCGTCGATCTCCACCCCACGGGTGGCCCGGACGGTGGCATTCACCCCGAGCCGCACGAGAGTGTCGCGCGCGTCGGCCGCCTTGCGGGGGGAGCTACCCCCCAACGCGTACCCCGGCGTGGGGTTGAGCGGGATCAGGTTCACGTGGGCCCCGAGCGGGCGGGCGAACGCTGCGAGCTCGGCCATGTCCGAGGGCCGGTCGTTCGTCCCGTCGATGAGCGCCCACTCGATCGAGAGCCGCCGCCCGCTCGTTCCGACGTACTCTGCGCACGCCTCGGCCAACGCCGCGATCGGGTAGCGGCGGTTCATCGGCACGAGCCGGTCGCGCAGCTCGTCGTTGGCGGCGTGCAGCGAGAGGGCGAGGTTCACCGGCAGGGTCGCTCTCGCCAGCCTGCGGATACCGGGCACGAGCCCCACGGTCGACAGCGTGAGGTGCCGGGCGGAGATGCCGAGGTCGTCATGGATCCGCTCGATCGCCGCCCAGGTGCGTCCGTAGTTGGCGAGCGGCTCCCCCATGCCCATGAAGACCACGTTCGAGAGCCGTCTGGGCCTGGCAGCGCGGATCCCGGCGACGACCTGCTCCACGATCTCGCCTGCGCTCAGGTGCCGCTCGAAGCCCCGCTGGCCGGTCGCGCAGAACGCGCACCCCATGGCGCAGCCCGCCTGCGTCGACACGCAGACCGTCACACGGTCCGGGTACGCCATGAGGACGGTCTCGACTCGGTTCCCGTCGGCGAGCTCGAAGAGCCACTTCACCGTGTCCCCGCCGTCGGCGCTGCGGCGCGCGACCTCGCTGAGCGCTGCGGGCAACGCCTCCTCGAGGCGCACTCGCAGGGCGAGGGGCAGCTCCGTCATCTCCCGAGGGCGGAGCGCCCGGCGGTGCAGGCCGTCCCACACCTGGCGGACGCGGTAGGGAGGCTCGCCCGCGAGGATCTCGGCGAGCTCCTCTCGCGTCAGGTCGTAGGCCGACCGGGGCGCGGTCTCGGCGGGCGCGGTCTCGGCGGGCGCGGTCTCGGCGGGCGCGGTCTCGGCGGCGGTCATCCTGCGGGCTCGGAGAAGTCGAGGAAGAGGTTCGGGTCGGCCGCGAGGGACAGCGGGCTCGGGCCGTCGTGCGCCAGACGGAAGGTGCCCGCCGCGGCCACCATCGCCGCGTTGTCGGTGCACATCGCCATGCTGGGCAGGTAGGTCGGGACGTCGACCGACTCGGGGGCGCGCCGTCGCAGGAGCGAGTTGGCTGCGACCCCGCCGCCGAGGCAGAGCCCCTTCGCACCCACCTCGCTGAGCGCGCGGGCGGCCTTCGTGACGAGGACGTCGACGACAGCCTCCTGGAACGCCGCCGCGACGTCGGGGGTCGCCGCCGACGGGTGGCGCTCGACGGTGCGGACCACCGACGTCTTCAGTCCCGAGAACGAGAAGTCGTACCCGTCGTCGAGCATCGCCCGAGGGAACGAGAAGGCCGAGGCGTCGCCCTCCCTGGCGACGCGGTCGATCGCCGGACCGCCCGGGTAGCCGAGCCCGAGGTAGCGCGCCACCTTGTCGAACGCCTCCCCCGCGGCGTCGTCGAGCGTCTGGCCGAGCAGCCGGTAGCGCCCGGGCGCCGCCGCCTCCACGAGCAGCGTGTGCCCGCCGGAGACCAGCAGCACCACGAGCGGCCACCGAAGTCCCGGCTCCTCGATCACCGGAGCGAACAGGTGCCCCTCAAGGTGGTTCACCCCGACGAAGGGCACGCGCCAGGCCATGGCGAGCCCCTTGGCGGCGGACAGCCCCACGAGCAGCGAGCCGACGAGCCCCGGGCCGTAGGTCGCCGCCACCGCGTCGGGGCGCTCGAGCCCGGCACGCGCCATCGCCTCTTCGACTGCGGGCATGAGCAGCTCGACGTGCGCGCGGCCCGCGATCTCGGGGACGACGCCGCCGAAACGCGCGTGGAGGTCGATCTGACTGGAGACGACCGACGATCGCACGATGCGCCCCTCGGAGACGACGGCGGCGGCCGTCTCGTCGCACGAGGTCTCGATGCCGAGCACGTTCACGCTCGCCGCGCCCCTTCGGCCTCGATCCGAGCGAGCCGCTCGCGATAGGCGGGAGCGTCGATGTCGTAGGCCCACATGACGTAGGCGTCCTCCCCGACGAGCTGGTAGTAGCCCCTCCGGATGCCGACGGGGACGAACCCGAAACGGCGGTAGAGCGCCTGCGCGCGCTCGTTGCCGACGGCGACCTCCA
>JAKBTL010000028.1 GCA_021844425.1 Actinomycetes bacterium
GGAGGTGAAGTTCTCCGACGCGATCAGCTGGAGGGTCGTCGACTGGCGCTCCATCTCCTCGCCGAGGAGCCGGGCCAGCTCGGGGTCGCCGCCGAGCCACGCGCCGAAGGGCGAGGCGCGGTTCACGCTCATCAGCACTCCACCACGTTGAGAGCAAGTCCGCCTCGGGCGGTCTCCTTGTACTTGACTTTCATGTCGTTCCCCGTGTCTCGCATCGTCTTGATCGCCTTGTCCAGTGAGACGCGATGGCGCCCATCGCTGCGGATCGCCATTCGAGCAGCGGTGATGGCCTTCGCCGCGGCGACGGCGTTGCGTTCGATGCAAGGAATCTGCACCAGACCGCCGACCGGATCGCAGGTGAGGCCGAGGTTGTGCTCGATGCCGATCTCGGCGGCATTCTCCACTTGGCTGGGCGAGCCGCCGAGCACCTCTGCGAGCCCGGCTGCGGCCATCGAGCAAGCCGAACCCACCTCGCCCTGGCATCCGACCTCTGCCCCCGAGATCGAGGCGTTGCGCTTGAACAGGACGCCGACTGCAGCCGCCGTCAGCAAGAACCGCACGACCCCTTCGTCACTGGCGCCCGGCACGAAGCGCATGTAGTAGTGGAGCACGGCCGGGACGATGCCAGCAGCACCGTTGGTCGGAGCGGTCACGACTCGTCCGCCCGCCGCGTTCTCCTCGTTCACTGCCAGGGCGAACAGGGTGACCCAGTCGAGCGCGCGCAACGGGTCCGCCGAGTCTTCGCCGTGCTGCAGCTGCTGGAAGAGCTCGGGCGCCCGGCGGGGCACACGCAGCCCTCCGGGCAGCACGCCGGTGGCGCGACAGCCTGCCGTCACGCACTCCTGCATGACGCCCCAGAGCGCGAGCAGGCCGTCACGGATCTCACGCTCCGAGCGCGCTGCTTTCTCGTTCTCGAGCATCACCTCGCTGATCGGCAGTCCGGTGCGATCGGCCACCGCCAGCAGCTCCTCACCCGTCGAGAACGGGTAGGGCACCGGGCGGTCGTCCTCGAGGACCCGCAACGTCCCCTTGGAGCCGTCGAGCACGAACCCGCCACCGATCGAATAGTAGGTACGGGAGGCCAGCCGTCCGTCATCGCAGCCGGCCTCGAAGACCATGCCGTTGGCATGGAGCTCCAATCGCTTTCGGCCGTGCAGCACGATGTCCGAACCAGGGTTGAACGGCACCGGGTGCACGCCTGCGAGCTGCAGGACGCCGCTCGCTTCCACGCGCTGGCGGGTTGGAACGGCGATGGCGGGGTCGACGGTCTCAGGAACACGGCCCTCCAAGCCGAGGATCACAGCGGCGACGCTGCCGTGGCCTCGTCCGGTTGCGCCCAGCGAGCCGAACAACTCCACGTGCAAAGCGCTCACCCGGCCGAGCTCGCCGTCCTTGCGGAGGGCGTCGACGAACATGCCCGCCGCCTTCATCGGCCCGACGGTATGGGAACTGGACGGCCCGATGCCCACCTTGAACAGGTCGAAGACGCTGATGGTCATGACGGCCTCGTGCAGTCCTGCCCCTCCAGTCGACCGTGACACGGGCCAACAGCCCACATCCGGCCGGATCGGACGCAGCGAACTGCTGCCCGCCCTGTCATCCCTTGATACGGTCCCCGGCCGGGTCGTACGGGGGGCGAAGGGACAGCGATGCTGGGCTGCGCGTACCACCAACGTTGATCTGGTAGCTGCCGCTCTCGAGATACTCCTTCGTGACGACTTCCCCGTCGCGTCGCCAGATGTATGCCAAGCCGACGCAGGACTTCAGAGTCTCGCTCCACGCAGCGGAGGTGACCTGGCCGACAGCTTCGCCTTCACGCAAGACCAGCTCACCGCCCCACATCATGACGCCCCGATCATCGAGAACGAACGAGACCAACTTTCGGCCGACCCCCTCTGACCGCGCCTTCTCGACGCTTTCCCGTCCGAGGAACGCCATGTCGGTCTTGAGCTTGCAGGCGAACAGCAGACCAGCTTGGACCGGGTTGTCGTCGGGCGTCAGGTCGGACCCAAATGCCCGGTACCCCTTGTCGAGCCGCAGTGAGTTGATGGTGTAGTAGCCGCCCTGTGCGACGCCGAGCTCCTGTCCCGCGTCGAGCAGGAGCTCGTACACCCCGACGGCGAACTCGGCGGGAACGTAGAGCTCCCAGCCCAGCTCTCCGACGTAGGTGATCCTGGTGGCACGCACGGTGGCATAGCCGAGATCGATCTCCCGGCTCGTGGCGAAGGGGAAAGCCGCGTCGGAGAAGTCCGCACGCGACAGCGTCTTCAACAGCGTTCGGGAATTCGGTCCCATTACGCCGAAGACAGCCAAGGCGGACGTCACGTCCGTCACAGCCACGTGCTGGTCTGGGCGCACATGCCGGGTGATCCAGTCGCGGTCCCTCTCGATCGAGGCCGAGCTGGTGATCAGCAGGTACTCGTCGTGGCTGAGACGGGTGATCGTGACATCGGACTCGTAGCCGCCTCGCTGGTTGAGCATGCCGGTGTAGACGACGCGGCCAGGCCGGACGGCCACATCAGCGGTGCACAGCCACTGCAGCACCGACTCGACATCACGACCACTCACCAGCAGCTTGCCGAAGGAGGTCTGGTCGAACACGGTGACGTTCTCGCGGGTGGACCGCTGCTCAGCCGCCGACCACGGCAACCAGTTCGGCTTTCCCCAGGTGTACTCCAGCCGCGGGTCGCTGTCAGGAGGAGCAAAGACGTTGACCCGTTCCCATCCCATCTTCGAACCGAATGAGGCCCCGGCGGCAGCGAGCCGGTCGTAGACCGGCGAACGGCGGAACGGTCGAGCCGTCGTCAGCTCGAGGTTCGGCCAGGGGATCTCGTAGTGCAGGCCGAGGATCTCTGCCACCCGGTCGTGAAGCCACTGGTTGTTCCCGTTGAACGACGCGAACCGGCGGATGTCGACCCCGGTCAGGTCGCTGGTCGGCTCCCCGTTGACGATCCACTCGGCCAACGCTCGCCCAGCACCCCCGGCCGACGCGATCCCTACCGAGTTGAATCCGGCTGCGACGAAGAAGTTTCTCAGCTCGGGCGCTTCGCCCAACACGAACTGATTGTCGGGCGTGAAGCTCTCTGGTCCGTTGTAGAACTTCTTGATGCCCGTCTGCTGGAGGGCGGGGATCCGCTGGATGGCGTTGTCCATCAAGATTGAGAAGTGCTCCCAGTCCTCGTCGAGCAATTGAAACTCGAAGGGGTAGGGCAACTGGTCGGGCGAGACCCAAGGCTTGGCTTGGGGTTCGAACCCGCCGACCACCAGCCCGCCGACCTCTTCCTTGAAGTACGTATAGCCGTCAGGGTCGCGCAGGACGGGCAAGTCACGATGCACACCGTCGATCTGCTCGGTGACGACATAGAAGTGCTCGGCCGAGTGCAAGGGGACGTTGACGCCCGCCAGGGCACCGACAGCCTTGGCCCACTGGCCCGCACAGTTAACCACGATCTCCGCTTCGATTTCCCCCCGGTCGGTCTTGACCCCGGTCACGGCCCCGTCGCGATGGTCGATGCCGATCACCCTCACCCCTTGCCGGATACGCGCGCCTCGGTCGCGAGCACCTTTGGCAAGTGAAGCGGTCACGTCGACGGGATTCGCGGTCCCGTCTCCAGGCAGCCAGATCGCCCCTACCAGGTCTGCGGTCTCGAGGACCGGGTACATCTCTTTGGCGCGGGCGGGACTGATGAGCTCGCACTCGAGGTCGAACGCCTCGGCGGTGGCCGCGGTGCGCTGCAGCTGCACCATGCGGTCGGGGTTCCGGGCCACGGTCACGCCGCCGCAGCGCTTGAACCCGGTAGCAAGGCCGGTCTCCTGCTCCAGTTCGCTGTACAGCTGGGCCGAGTACTGCACGAGCCGCGTCCCGCTCTGGGTCGAGCGGAGCTGACCGACCAGACCGGCAGCATGCCAGGTCGTGCCACCGGAGAGCTGGCCCTGCTCGAGAAGGATCACGTCGACGAGCCCGAGCTTGGTCAAGTGGTACGCCACGCTGGCGCCGACGATGCCGCCACCGACGATCACGACGTGGGCGCGGGTGGGGAGCTCTTGGCTCACGGTCGATCTCTCCTCGATCCTGGCATTTTCGCTGCGGTCCGGCGCCGACGACAACCGAAGGCCCCCGTCCGAGCCGTCGAGCGAGCCTCCGTCCGAATCCCCGTGCGAACCCCCGTCCGAACCGTCGAGGGCACGCCGTCGTGTGCGGAGGCCGGCCCCGTTCGACTCGGCTTCCTCGGTACCATTGTCGCTAAGAATACCAACAACTTTCGACTTTGAACAGGTCTAGACACGAACATCGTCGCTTTCCGTCTAGACAGTTTCGAGGTCCGGAGGCTATGGTGGGAGAGGTCGGCGTTGCTCGTCGCGCAGCGATGCGGGGTGAACCCGCCAGAATGCATGTGCGACCGGGCGCACTGGAGAGAAGTGGCCCGACACAAGGTTCGATGAGAACGATACAACGGGGGGATTGCCATGTGGTCACCCGCACGGCGCACGCCGAAGCCGTCCTGCGGCCGATGGAAGGAACGTGCTCGGCCGCGTGCGCACGGGAACCCTGAGTGGCTATCTGCCGCCAGGAGGGTCCAGTGATGCACAGGACGGCGGAGGAGGACGCTTCAGCAGTCGTCGAGCGACTGTTCCCTGACCGCACTTTTACGATCGAGCCCCTGTCCGGAGGGATCACCAATGCCAACTTCAAGGTCCGACTGAGCGAAGGAGATGGGACGCCATCGCAAGACGTGGTCGTTCGGATCCCTGGCAAGGACACGCATCTTCTCGGCATCGACCGTCGCGCAGAGGCAGCCGCCAACCTCGTCGCGGCACGTATCGGCGTCGCGCCTGAGCTCCTTGGTGTCGATCCCGCCACTGGCGGCATCGTCACCCGGTATATCGAGGGGCGTCCAGTACCCATGGAGGAACTAGGGACCGAGCCCATGCTTCGCACAGTGGTCACTGCGCTCGGTCGCGTCCACCGAGCGGGAAAGGTGCACGCCCAGTTCGACCACTTCTCCATCATCCGCGCCTACCACGAGCTGGCAGATCGCCACGGGGTCACCGAGCCCTTCGACTACCGCGAGGCATCTCGCGTCCTCTCTCTCGTGGAGTCCGTGCGACCATTTCATCCTTCGGTGCTCGGCCACAACGACCTTCTGAACGCCAACTTTCTCTATGACGGCTCGCTCCGGATCTTGGACTGGGAGTATGCGGGCATCGCGGACCCGTTCTTCGACCTCGCCAACCTTTCGGTCAACAATGCCCTGGGGCACGATCTCGATGAATCGTTGCTTTCGCACTACCTCGGGTCGTTCGATGAGCACACCCTCGCCGCGCTGCGCCTCATGAAGCTCGTCTCCGAACTGCGCGAGGCAATGTGGGGCGTCGTACAGGTCGCCATTTCCGAGCTCGACGTCGACTTCGTCGCTTACGCACGCGAACGCGGCGAACGCTTCTTCTGCCTTGTCGACGAGCTCAACCCGGGTAGTCTGGCCAATCAGGCTCTCGCCGGACAATCCTCGTAGACAGCGATAGCCAGCGACACGGAAGGTCGCGGAAGCTCCGACTCCGACAGCAGCTCAGACGATCTCCCCTGGCGCCAACGACTCTGCGGGGATCTCCACCGGGCCCACCTCAGACGGCACTTCGACATGGAGCGGCCGACGGCGTTCCACCGCGAGGTAGTAGATGGCGCCGATGATCACCACTACGACGAAGACGCTGTAGAGGATGGGGATCCGGTTCAAGAAGCCGACGCCAAGGCTGAGGGCGCCCGCCGTCTGATCGGGAGTCGGGTTGCTGGTAGCGCGGGGCCACGCGAAGTTGACGAGCATGGCACCCCCGTACAGGAGCGCCAACACGTTCACGATCGGCCCCCACGCACCGAGCCGGAAGGGCGACTTCACCTTCGGCCACCCGTTCAACCTGGCCCGCATCAGGGCGGCATTGCCCAGGAGGTACGCGAGGTAGATCATGGCGGTGGCTGCAATGGCGACGATCCCCGCGCCGGAGTACTTGAGCAGCGGGATCGCGGCGATGATCCCCACCGCGATCGAGCTCCAGATCGGCGTCCTGTAGCGTGGGTGCACCTTGCCCAGCTGCTTGGACAGGGGAAGCCGCTTGTCCCTCGCCATGCCGAAGGCGAGGCGGATGGTCGCCGCATCGATGGACAAGCAGCACACGAAGATGGCGGCTGAGACGACCAGCAGGTAGATCGTCGCCCAGAACTTGGAGAAGTTGGCGTCGATGATCTGAGCAGGACCCCATCCATGACTCACGGCCTCGTGCAGGTTCGGAATGGCCATGAGGGTAGCGAGGAGGAAGATCGCACCGATGATGAAAGCGCCTCCGACCGACGACAACACCGCCTGCGGCGCCTTGCGCCGCGGATCCCTGGTCTCCTCTGCGAGCGTCGCTGCGGTGTCCATCCCGTAGATCACGAACAGGCTCATGAACATTGCGGCGAAGAAGGTCCCGAAGCTCACGTGAATGCCTGCACTGTTGGTCACAACGGAGATGGGTTGATGCCTGTGAACGATGAGCATAACGATGGCGAAGATCACCATGCCGACGACCTCGAAGAAGACACCCGTGTTGTTGATCCGAGTGACGACTCTGACACTTCCGATGTTCAAGACCGTGATCACGACGAGCGTGATGGCGGCCACCCAGACCTGGTCGTGCAGGCTGGCGGCGTCGAGCTTCCAGCCCATGTTGTCCAGTGCCGGAAGGATGGTGAGCGGCAGCGTCACGACGACCGCGGTCGTCGTGAGGATGCCCGCGAAAAGGTAGATCCAGCCGTTGAACCACGCATAGCTCTTCCCGGCGAGGTACTTGGTCCACTGGAACACCGATCCCGCGACCGGGAAGTGGCTCGACAGCTCCGCGAAGTTGAGCGCCACGATGAACTGGCCGACAGCCACGATCGGCCAGCTCCAGATGAACACTCCGCCGACGGTCGCGAGCCCGAGCGCGAAGAGGGTGAAGATCCCGGTCGAAGGAGAGATGTAGCTGAACGCCGCTGCGAACGAGCTGAAGAAGCCGAGCGTGCGGTGAAGCTCTTGCTTGTAGCCGAAACGCGCCAGGTCCTTCGCGTCGGCCGACTGGCTCTGCGCTGCGTCAACCACGTCCGTCATGCCTTCCTCCTCGCACAATCGTCGGCTAGACGTCCGACAGAGGACCCCCCCAGACCAGCGCCGGGCTGCGGCGCGTCACGCAGCGTAACAAGATCCAGTGCTGTTGAAAAGGTCTAGAGGAAAAAAATCTGCCTGGCACTTGGGTCTAGTCAGTCTTGGCCCGGCTGGCTAACGTTCTCCGAGTGGGCGCCGTTCTCCGAGTGGGCGCCGTTCTCCGAGTGGGCGCCGTTCTCCGAGTGGGCGCCGTTCTCCGAGTGGGCGCCGTTCGGCCGCGGGCACGGATCCCCGCTCGCCCAGCATGGGCGGCGGGCTCGCGATCGCTACGAGCTCGCGGCACGAAGGCGTGCACAGCTACCCCGAAGAC
Organism: Actinomycetes bacterium; assembly: GCA_021844425.1. Classification (GTDB taxonomy): domain Bacteria; phylum Actinomycetota; class Acidimicrobiia; order Acidimicrobiales; family RAAP-2; genus JAJYVT01. The sequence goes on from JAKBTL010000028.1 coordinate 7,489, forward strand.
CGGGATGCAGCGAGGTGCGAGCAGGTGACCGACCCCGGAGGCCTGACCTCAGTAGCGCGACTGCGGGTGCTCTTGGCTCGAAGAGCTGCTTGCGCACGGAGCTGAGGCCCTGTGCAACGATGTTGCGTCGTGGACCTCGAGATGCGCGTCCTAGGCGGCTACGAGTGGGTCCGCTGAGACCGCCGGGACGGCAACCTCGAGCTGGTCCCCGACCTACGCAGGCCATGCGCTGGGACCCAGACGCAACGATCGACCAGCCTGCACGGCAGCTGATCGCTCGTTGGGGGCGACTCCCGGGCCAGGCAGTGATCTTCGACTTCAACGGGACGCTGTCCAACGATGAGCCGCTGATCCTCCGCATCTACACCGAGATGTTCCGTGAGCGGCTGGGGTGGGATCTCACCCCCGAGGACTACTACGGGCGCCTGGCCGGCCGCAGTGACCGGGAGATCATCTACGCCGTCATGGCGGACGTGGGTGGCGACGAGAGGCTCGCTTCCCAGCTGCTCGCCGAGCGCCGAACCCGCTACGGCGAGATGGTGGAGCGGCAATCGCCCGTTCTTGGCCCGACGGCTCGAGCCGTCGCCGGCCTCGCCGCTGCCGGCGTGCCGCTCGGCATCGTCACCGGCGCCCAGCGCGCCGACGTCGAGCTCGTCCTGTCCCAAAGCCCGCTTACAGGACTGTTCCAGGTCGTCGTCACCGAGGAGGACGTGCTGAACGGAAAACCAGACCCAGAGGGCTTCCACCTCGCCTCGCGGACGCTGGGCAGCGATCCGGGCGCCACGCTGGTGTTCGAAGACTCCCTTCCCGGGGTGCAGGCGGCGAAAGCCGCCGGAATGCTCTGCATCGGTGTCGAAGGAACCCTTGCAAGAGCCCAGCTCGTGACGGTGGCCGATGCCTCGGTGTCGGCAATCGTCCCGGAGCTCTTCGGCTCGTTGCGTCAATTTGAGAACGACACGACCTGAGCATGACAGCACCGGTTGCGGGCGGCGTCTGCGGATCGCGCTGCCGGCAGTGAAGCCCTAACCCGAAGTTTCCGTCTCCCGGCTATGTGGACCGGGCGATACCGAGGTCCGCGACGTGCCGAGCCGAGCCGAGCCCCGTCTGCAGCGAAACCCGAACTCGGTCGGGCCGAAACAGGTCACGGGCATACTCGATGGCCTGACCTGCGGCCGTGAACGCCGTCCGCTCGATAAGCATCAGCGGTGATCCCTCGTCGATTCCCAGGAGCTTGGCCTCCTCGTCGCGGGCGATCACAGGTTCCAGATTCTCGGTGGCCATATGCGGCTTCTGCTGGTAGCGACGGCTGAGCAGGCCGTACAGGGACCCCGTCAGCCGCTGCTCCAGCAGGTCGGGGAAGAGGTCGACCGGGAAGTAGGAGCGCTCGAGCACCACGGGCTTGCGCTGGGCGGTCCGCACCCGCACAACGGCGTGCACGGGCGCGCCGCGGTGAATCGCAAGGGCCTCGGCGGCCTTCGCCGGGGCAGCGACGGTTGCCGCTGACACCATTCGCGCTCCCGCTCTCAGATGAGCGCGCCGGAGCTGCTCGGTGAACCCGGCCAGCCCCGTCAAGTCGCACTCGATCCTCGGCTCGGCGACGAACGTGCCTCCAGCCCGGCCCGTCGTCCTCACCACGGTGCCGAGTGACTCGAGCGTCGCCAGGGCCTGACGAAGCGTCATCCGGCTCACGCCGATCATGGCAGCTAACTCGTCCTCTCGCGGCAGGCGGTCACCAGGCACCAGGTCCCCACGTCCGATGACGTCCGTCAGCCATCTCTCGATCTTGACGTGTGCCGGAAGCCCGTTCTTGCTCCTAATGCGAGGTGCTGTGCGCATCCATTCGGGCGCTGGCTGCTTCGAGGCCACTTTGACGAGCGTACCGAGTTACGACCCGGTCCACAGCCGTCCCACTGCCGCGCACGCCTCAGCGAGAGGACTCTCGACAAAGCAAAGGATTCCCAGGAGAAGAGGGCCGCCGAGTTCGCGTCCGGCCCGTACCGTCTCCACCGCGCTCTCCGCCCGGCGCATCTCCTCAGACTGGCCCATCGACCTCTGTCGCCAATCAGGCGACGCCGGGTGCGGGGACGCCAGGGTCGAAGGCGGGAACGGGGGCGAGGACGGAGCCGGGGGCGAGGACGGGGGCCGTTGATCGCCGCGCCCGGCAGGGCGTCGCGTCAACGTCCGCTTCGACGCCTCAGCTGCGCAGGCTGCGCAGGCTGCGCAGGCACGCGCTCCGAGGCTCGGGCGACGAGCCAGAGGAACCCCGGATCGGGCTGCGCGTCGAGCAGCATCTCGGGATGCCACTGCACACCGAGCACGGGCGCACCTGGCAT
>JAKBTL010000014.1 GCA_021844425.1 Actinomycetes bacterium
ATGCCGGTCGTCGCTTCCGCTTCCTCGTCCGTGACCGCGATGGAAAGTTCACCTCGTCGTTCGACACGGTGTTCGCCTCCGTCGGCATCAAGGCCGTCAAGACCCCGGTCCGCGCCCGACGGGCGAAGGGCGTGGCTTCATACTGCACCTCCTGGTGCGGGTTGGGTTGTTTCTCTTTGGGAGAGTCGTCGGCCGCGTGATGGTACGAGCCGCGGGTCACCAGGCGCGGGCGGGTCGAAAAGGTGCTCGTTCTTGTCGTTGGCCTTGTGTCCGATGAGGAGCCCGGCGCGGTGCCAGGCCTTGATGGTGTGCGTCTTGACGCCGAGGCGATCAGCGATCTCGGCGAGGGTGAGCATGCCGGCGGCGGCGAGCCGGTCCCGGTGACTCAGAAGCCCATGGTCGCGGCGTAGACGAAGCACGCTCCGGGCGGAGAACGGTTGTCCACCGCCGGAGAGTTGCCCGTCGCTGTTGAGCAGAGCGGCGACCTCTGCGTCCGTGTGGGCATCGAGAAGCGCGTCGCAACGGGCGACCGTCTCGGTGTTGGTGCTCCGCAGCTGCCAGGCAGTGAGCGGGAGCGGCCTGTTGAGACTGGTCGTTTGGCCGCCCCGGAACCGCACGTGGATGTGGACGGCGTCAGTCCTCTCGACGGTGACGTCCTCGATGAGCAGGCGGATCATCCGCTTGCGCTCCCGCTGGGGGGTCGCCGGGTCGGCCCACAGCGCAGGGAAGTCGCTTGCGAGAGAACGGATCTTCGACTTGTGCTCGGCGCTCAAGGTTTCCCGAGCAGCTTCGGCTGCCCGGTCGTAGTTGTCCTGCGCGTCGGCCAGTTCGCGCAGGGCACTGTTCCAGTCCGCTTCCAAGGTGTCGGCCACGAGCCGGTTGTCGGGGTCGACACACAGGTAGCGCCGGCGGGCAGCTTCAGCGTGGTGACGAGCTCGCTCGACCTGGTTGCGGCGCAGCGCATCAGCCTCGTCGGCACGGGACTCGATCTCGGCCTGGACGCTGAGGGCAACCTCGAGGGCGAGGGGGCTGACGGTCTCGAGCACCAGCTCGGCTACAGCCTCATCGATGCCCGAACCCGGGATGGTCAAACAGATGCTCGTGCCCTCGTTGATGCACTTCGCCTGGCACACATAGACCGGTCGCTCGATGCCGCGCAGAGTGTTGTAGCGCACGGTCATCCGGCGCCCACAGCGCCCGCAGACGATGAGACCCTGCAGCAGCGCGGGGCCCTCGCGAGCGGGTCCTGCGCTGCGATCGGCGCCATGGGCTTGGGCGTTTGCGAGCAGCTTCTCCTGGTTCTCCTCGAAGGTCGCAAAGGAGATGTAGCCGGGGTGGGCGTCGAGTATGAGCGACGTCCACTGCTCGCGAGCCAAAAGCTGTTGTGAGTGCGCACCGCTCGGCGTCATCTGCCACCGGTGGCGTCCGAAGACGAACGCCCCGGCATAGCGCGGGTTGTGTAGCGTGCGCAGCACCCGCCAATGAGAGAGCGGCATCCAGACGAGCTCGCCTTTGTGGGCTCCGGTGCGGACGCGGGTCGGGAACAACAGGTTCTCGTCGGCGAAGCCCTGCACGACGGCCCGGGCCGAGCCGGTGCGGGCGATGGTCGAAAAGAGATGCCCCAGCGCCTCGGTGACGCTCTTGTCGGGATCGAGCACCACACGGTCGGCCGGGTCATAGACGAGGCCGACCGGGAGCGCCACTTTGAGCTCACCGCGACGTGCCTTGGACAATATGCCACCGCGCAGGCGTGCCCGGATGAAGTGGAGCTCTGCTTCTGACATGGTGCCCTTCAGGCCGAGCAGGAGCCGGTCGTTGAAGTCGCACGGGTCATACAGACCGTCCTCGTCGCAGATGAGCGTGCCGCCGAGCGAGCACAGCTCGAGCAGGCGATGCCAGTCGGCGTTGTTGCGCGCCAAGCGGGAAACCTCGAGGCCGAGCACGATCCCCGCCCGACCCATGCCGACCTCGGCGACGAGGTGCTGGAACCCTTCGCGGTCAGCCGACGACGCGCCGGAGTGGCCTTGGTCACAATCGATCACCGTGACCTGGTCGATCTGCCAGCCGAACGCGATCGCTCGTTGGCGCAGCGCGTACTGGCGGGCAGCGGACTCGGTGTTCGTGAGCACCTGCCGCAGCGTCGACTGGCGGACGTAGAGATACGTTCTATTGGGGTGAACCTGGGCCTCCACGACACGCGCGGTAGGGGACTCCTGCTCTGTCGTGGAAACCATCCATTGGGTTGAGCGTCACACCCAGAACGTAGGTTCGCCAACCATGGAGTTCTGGGCTCAGCGGACGATCTCGCCCCTTGATCGACGAGAGGGTTGAACGGTGGTCGACGAGCGCTACGTCGAACATCGGCAGGTGGGTGTGTGGCTGCGGGTGCTGCTCGACGGCGAGGGACGCTCCGTCGGCACCGCCCACACCTATGCCGGGCGCATCGCGCTCTACCTCACCTGGGCGACGGCGGCGGGCGTCGATCCGCTCGCCCCGACGGTGGAGCAGCTGGCGGCCTTCGCCCGCTGGCTCGAGCGCACCCCGTCGCGCAAGCACCGTCCCGGACGCGACCGACGGCTGACGCCACGGCCGGGCGTGGTGACCATGACGGCGGCCCGCTCGCCGGCCACCGTCGACGGGATCCTGATCGCGGCGGTCGAGTTCGTCCGCTTCGCCGCCTCGCGGGGCTGGAGTGAACCGGGCGCAGCCGAAGCGCTGAGCGTGCGCGAGCGACTGCGCTTCCTTCCGGCGCGCTGGGACCGGGGGGAGCGCACGGGGGCGCCGGTGGTGCGCCGTCGGCGGGTGCGCCGTCGGCGGGTGGAGCTGGCACCGGCGACGCTGCGGCGCGAGGAGGTCGGTCTGCTCGTCGACGCCTGCTTCAACGTCCGAGACCGCTTCATCGTCGAGGCGTTGTACGCCACCGGGCTTCGGGCGGCCGAGCTGTGCGGGCTACGCCTCTGCGACATGCACCTCATCCCCTCGGCGACCCACCTCGGCTGCGCCGTCGCCGGGCCGCACCTGCACGTGATCCGCCGTGAGGACAACGAGAACCGTGCGCTCGTCAAGTCCGTCTTCGCGCGGGTGGTGCCGGTGACCAAGGACCTGGTGTGGCTGCACGACGCCTATCGAGCAGAGCGCGACGTCGTGGCTGAGGCCGCTGTGAGCGACTACCTGCTCGTCAACCTGTGGCGGGCGCCGCTCGGCCGGGCGCTGTCGCCGAACTCGCTCGAGCAGCTGTTCGTGCGCCTCTCGGCCAAGGTCGGCTTCCGTGCTCATGCGCACATGCTGCGCCACAGCTTCGCCTCGGAGGTGGCACTTCTCACCAAGGACCCGGCTCTCGTGAAGGAGCTGCTCGGGCATGCCTCGGTGGCCTCGACCGATGTCTACTTGCACTCGCGCTGGAACGACATGCGAACGGCCGCCGAGGCTCACGTCCGAACGAACCGAGGACAGCGGTGAGCGCGCGGCGCGCAGCCGAGACCGTCGGCGCGTTCACACGCCGGCTGACGAGCGTTCCGGCCGTCGACTGGAGGATCGAGCGGATCGCGTCGCTCATCGAGTACCGCTTCGTCGAAGGCGAGTGGGACGCCGAGCGGCTGCTGCTCGTCCCCGACCCCGAGGGACGGCTTTCGCGCGACCGTCCCTGCGCGGTGGTGGGCTGCCGCAACGTCCGTCGCGGGATCGACCCGCTCCGTCACGCCCACCACCGCCGCTTCGACCGTTCCGGCAGTGAGGATCTCGAAGCGTGGCTGACGAGCGACGGCCCGGCGTTCAAGCGCCGCTGGGTGTCCGAGGAGATCTGCGTGGTCACCGACGAGGCCGGCGAGCGTTGCCCCCGCCCAGCTGCTGGAGCGCTCCAGCTCTGCCACGGTCACGACACCACCTGGCGGGATCACCGAGCTGATGGGGTGTCCTTCGAGCAGTTCCTCGCCCGGGCCCGTCCCCTCCCCGGCTTCGGTCCGTGCGTGGCTGCTTCTTGCTACCTCGCCGCTGCCCACAAGCGGGTGCGGCTCTGCGAGCTGCACGACCGCCTCTGGCGCGAGGCGGGACGTCCCAAGGGCGCTCAGTTCGCGACGTGGGCGGCGCGCGTCCGCCAGCCGGTCAACCACCGTGTGCTCAGCCTGCGCGGCCTGCCAGAGCTCGTCCGCCTGGAGCTGCTCTATGCGATCAGCTGCCGGGTGAAAGAACAGGTCCGGACGGCGACGGGCGACATGCGGCGCTACGTCGACGAGCTGGGGGCCTCCGGGGTCGGGTCCCTCCTCGAGTTCGATGTCGCGAGCCTCGACCCGAGCGGCAACCACGACTACGGCCGCTTCGCACGTTTTGCGCTCGACCGCGTCCGGCTCGCCTATGGAGACGTCGAGCGCGAGCGCGCCGGGCAGGTGTGGGATCTGCGCCACTTCGGCCACTCAGGGCGGTTGGACTTCTCGCGCATCACCCAGGAGTGGTTGGCCGAAGCCACCAAGTCGTGGGCGTCAGCGACGCTCGCGAGCCGCAATCACCAACTGGTCCGAAGTCGTGTGAACGCGGTCGCGGTGATGTCGAGCATCCTGAGCACCGGGCCCGGCGGCGGGCGCGATCCCTCGGTCCTGTCGAGGTCCGATGTCGACCGGTTCCTCATCCGCGTCCGCTCGGCGGTCTCTCCGCTGAGCGGCGAGCGCTACAGCTCTCGGAGGATGTCGAGCATCATCGAAGACTGCGCCTTCGTGCTGCGAGACGCACGGGACATGGGACTGCTCGCTGCCCTGGCGCCGACCTTTGCGATCCGACGCGGCGACGGCGGGCGCAAGGTCGTCGAGGAGGAGCCCGGCCGCGCCCTGCCGGCCCACGTGATCGCACAGCTCGACAGCCACCTCGAGCTCCTGCGGGCTGCTCCCGGCTCGAGCGGCGGCCCGGCGCGTCGCAGCCTCGGTGTGCTCGGCGATCAGGCCGGGGAGATGGCGGTCCTTTCCTATCAACTGCTGAAAGGCACTGGCCGACGCGTCGGTGAAGTGGCGAGCTTGCATCTCGAGTGCCTCGACGTCGACGAGCACGGAGAGCCCGTCCTCATCTACGACAACCACAAGGCGATGCGTCTCGGGAGACGGCTGCCACTTGCCGACTCGGCACTCGTCGAGGCCGTCCGAGCCCAGCAGACCTGGGTGAGGGCGCGCTTCTCGGACACCTCGACCGACAAGCTGTGGCTACTGCCGAGAGGGACGAGGAACCTCACCGGCACCGCGCACCTCAGTGCCAACCAGATCGCCATGTGGATGAGGGCCTGGGTGTCAAAGATCCCCCGTCTCGACGCCAGGGGTCTCGATGCCTCCGGCACATCCGTCCCTTTCGACCGTTCCCAGGTCCACCCGCACGCCTTCCGTCACTCCTATGCGCAAACCCTTGCTGATCAAGGGGTTCCTGCACCGGTGCTGCGTGATTTGATGGACCACTACAGCATCGACACGACCTTGGGGTACTACTCCGTTGGAGAAGCCAAGAAACGTGCGGCGATGGAGCTGCTCGCACGTCACACCGTCGACAACCGTGGCACCGTCCGACCGATGGACGGTGAGCACTCGCGGGTCGCCGGGTTGCGCGAGCAGCTGTCGCGCCAACTCGGCGCTCAGTCCGACGCCGCGAGCGGCCGCAGCACCAGCCCTCTGCTCGAGCAGCTCGAAGAGCGGACCGTCAGCCTGGAAACCGACAACGCCCGGCTACGCGACCAGGTCCGCGAGCTCGAGAGCGCTCTCGGGGAGTCGAACGAGACGCTGGAGGCGGCGCGGGAGGTGAACCGCGAGCTCATGGCCGAGATCAACCGCTCCGAGCGACTCGATCAGGCACCAGCAGCCACGACACGCAACGCTGCGCTCAGTGAGCGCCGGGGCCGGACTCGCCAGACCGAGCGACCTGTGTGAACTTCGTCCACCACACAGGACGTGACCGTTCACCAGGTTCTTGCCGCGTGACCCCAATAGAATGCCGGCGGTGCGTGCCAGATGCGAGGCTCTCACTTTGCTCGCGGTTTCGACGCTCATCACTCAACTTCCCCCACAGGCGAGAGCCATCGAGACGAGCACGGCCACCATCGGCCCGACGTCGTCATCTGAGCGGCACGTGGCCGCAGGTGGCGGTGCAGGGACCGCGGTGACGGCTTGCCAGGCGCGCATCCAGGCGGCCACACCTTGGCGGCGCAGCACAGCGAGCCCGAGCCGATGCCGGTCGCCCTCGCCGCCGAGCGCGGTTGCTCGCAGCTCCTCGTAACGGTCGACCAGACCTGTTCCGACAGACTCGCCAGCCGGTTCACCGGCCGGACCTTTTGGGCTGGCGGGCGAGAGCCCGCTCGATCGAGCGTGGATGCACCGAGACCGAAAATCGAGCTTCGATCATCGCAGTCAGGTCCCGAGACCGCAGCGTTGGGTCCTCTTCGATCGCGGCCTCCACGTACGAGACGATTTCGTCGCTGAGTTTGTGCGCCCGCCTCGGCCCTGGCCGGGCCGGAAGAAGGGCAGGCAGGCCGCCGGCGTCGATCGCGGCCGCTGCCTCGTAGAACGACGGCCGGGAGAACCCGAACTCACGGGCAGAGGCGACCACCGTGTCTCCTTCGAGACGGACCCGGCGCACCATCTCGTACTTCACCTGGACGAGGTCGCGGGCGTCGAGGAACTCCGAGGACGAGAACCTCTCGTCGACCACGGTCTCTGGGCGGGGATTCAGGCATCGCTCGGCCGCCAGTGCATCGATCTTCGGATCCTTCGCCTTCTTCGCCACCAGCCCTCCTTGAGTTACACGTGTGTCAATCCTATTATGCCTTGTCACATCGTCATGTCAAGAACTGCCAGTTCGGATGCACCCATTGACGTGCCTACTTACTACATATCGTGGTTGTCTGAGCGCCAGCACCGGAGAGGTGTGGGAGGGGCTCTGGCATAATGCACCTTACACCAACGGCAGAATCTGCCTTACACACCTCCGCCGCCAGCGCTAGCCAGCTGCGCCACCAGATCGGCGAGGCGGAGCAAGTCGTCGGCTCGGAATGGGCAACGACCTGCAGCCACCGTGACGAACGCATCCTCGGCAACTACATCGGTCCAACCAGCAGGCAGCGAGTGCTTGACGCCGGCGTCGTCCAAGAAGAACACCCTGTTCTCCCCCCAGTTGTGACCCACGGAGAGGAACAGGAACTCCCGACCCGCCCATGGATGGAACGGGTGGGTCACCGTAAGGGTTCTGGCCTGACTGTCTCCATCGGGAGTAGTTGACAGCGCGGGCGAACGCGTACGCGGAGCGCTGGGTGCACACCGTCCGGGCTGAGCGCCTCGACCACCTGTTGATCTTCGGCCGACGCCACCTGGAGTCGGTCCCCTCCGAGTACGTCGATCACTACACCCGGGCTCGCCCCCATCGCGGCCTCGACCTTCACACGCCTCAGCCCATTCCGGCTGCCAACCGCACCGGGGTACTCCGGCGACGCGACGTCCTCGTCGGCCTCATCCCCGAGTACGAGGTCGCCGCCTGACCAAGCACGCCCCCTCCACCCGGACACCTTCCGATCCATCGCGCCACCCGTTGCGCCGCATGCAATGGATCGGCATCGAGGACGCCACAGCCGCCGCGTTACGCGGCAGCGCGCTCGGTCAGTGCCACACGCCGCGAGCGTTACCGGTCTGAGTGCGTCGGATCGAATTGTTGGACCCTTCACGCCCGGCGCACCATGGCGCTCCTCGGCGCGCCGAGCGGGATCATGGTGCTCACCGACGATGACGACGGGGTGAGCAACCTCGCACAGTGAATCCAGTGGACCTCCGGGCTCGCCACGCCACACGAGTGGCCCTCACGAGCCCGAGAAAGCGCCGTGAGCGGGCGGCTTCTCGCCCATCTCACTGAGTAGGGCACTGCCCTACGGTGGGTAGGGCTGCGTAGGGCAAATCGAGAGACAAGACGCGCCTTCGACACCAACGACCGCAAAACCCCAGCGCGCGGCCGGTGCACTTGCGAGATCCCCTACGTAGGGCTGCGTAGGGCAAGGTGATCAACGGTCGATAATCGCGTCGATGCACCCTGTGGACAACCCCGTCAGAGAGCACCGGAACGGCATGAAAGCCCAGGACATTCTGGGCTCTCAGCGCGAAGATTCAAAACTTGCGGTGGAGGTGATATCACGTAGACGCGCGGCTTCAAGCCTCGGATTCTGCGAATGTGCTGGTCATGGGCTCTGCATAGGGCACTGCCCCAGGGCAGTGCCTGCTCAGGCTCAGAACCTGTGGCGATAATCGACGGCTGGCAGGGCCGACCGAGGCCCGGATGCAGTCACCCGGTGGGTGGCTTTCGTTTTTTTCGACTCCTGCTACCATGGAGGTCATGACCCGGGCCAGCCGAGCTCCCAGCGAACCTTCGACCGCCACCGTCGACCACGGGCGTGACGAGGACGTCGTCTTCCCTCCCGAGGACCTCGACCAGCTCCTCGAGCTCGCCCGTTTCTTCGAGGGCCACACCGAGCCAGGCCTGCTTCTCGGCCCTGACGGCGAGCAGATCCCGCTGCCGGCCGAGGTCTACTGCGTCCTGCGCCAGGTAGTCGACGTCATGCGTCAGGGGAAGGCCACCCTTGTCGCGCCCCAAGGCCTGCTCCTCACTACCCAGGAGGCGGCCGATTTCCTCGGGATCAGCCGCCCCACCCTCGTCAAGCTGCTCGAAGACGGCGCCATCGCCTTCGAGAAGCCGAACCGCCACCGCCGAGTCCGTCTCCAAGACCTGATCGACTTCCAACACCGCCGCCGCACGGAGCGTCGGGCTGTCCTGGACCAGCTCACCGAGGAAGCCGGCGATCTCGGGCTCTACGACGGCACACGAGCCAACTACGCCGGAGCGCTGCGGTCGGCTCGCCGGCGTCGGGCCCGCCCGGCCGCCACCGAGTGACCTGGTGGCTCGATATGCAGTGGTCCTCGACGCGTGCGTCCTCGTGCCGATCGCACTCGCCGACACGCTGCTACGGCTCGCCGAACGCGACCTCTACCGGCCACTGTGGAGCGCTCGGATCGTCGCTGAGGCCACCGACGCTGTCGTCGACATCCATCCCGAGATCCCACCCGAGCGAGTCCGGGCCCGGTTCGCTGCGATGGACGAGGTCTTCGAGGACGCCTGCGTCGAGGGATGGGAGACCCTGGAGCATACCGTGACGCTCCCCGACGTTGACGACCGCCATGTCGTCGCCGCCGCTCTCAGCGGCCGGGCTGATGCCATCGTCACGGCAAACGTCGGCGACTATCCGATGGACGTGCTCGGGCCGCTCGGCATCGAGGTCGTCGACCCCGACGACTTCCTGCTCGACCAACTCGACCTCGCCCCGAGGATCGTGCTCGACGTTCTCCGAGAGCAAGCTGCCCACACTCGCCAACCTCCCCTCACGCCCGTCGATCTCATCGCTCGACTCGCCCGCTGCGGCGTGCCCGGTTTCGCCGACGAAGTCGGCCGCCTGATCTGACATGGCAGTCACCACCGATAACGGCGACATGCGCTGCGGGTCGTCGCTGCGCTGCAGCCGGCGTCAGCTCCCCCCTTGGGTCAGGACGAAGTCAAAGTAACAGCATCGCTCGCTGAGCAGGGCTGACGCGACAATACTGGCGAGAAGCACACCTCACCTGCTACATACTGGTCGGTGGACTCGACCAGCAGAGGCACCGGGGAGTTCGACTCCCTCGTCGTGCGTCTCGTCATGCCCAGCGAGGTCACTCGCTTCAACGAGCTGCTCGAC
>JAKBTL010000064.1 GCA_021844425.1 Actinomycetes bacterium
ACAACCGACAGGGACAACGCTCAGCGTCTCCCTTTGCACCTGCACGCGAGCCCGGATGTTCAAGGAGGCGTCATGCCGGAGCTTCCTTCCCAGCCCAACCTCGACCACCTCCGGCACCAGGCGCGTCGGCTCTTGCGCGACGCCCAGGCCGGCGACGCAGGCGCCCTCGAGCGCATGCGCGCCTTCTCGACACGGCTCACCCTTGCGGCCGCGCAACTCGCCGTCGCCCGTGAGTACGGGTGGAGGAGCTGGGACGCCCTCTGTCACTACGTCGAAACGCTCGCCTCGATCGCCGAGCGCCGGGAGTCGCCTCCAACCATGGACCACGAACCCTCGTCCGGCGTCCCAAGCGGCGTCTGGCGTGGCGAAGGCGACGTCGTGCTCCGAGGGGGCAAATTGGCAGCGGCGGCCGCCGCAGCGGTCGGCAGGTCGACCGCTCGCGGCCCGCCGCCTTTCGACCCGTCGAGGTCACGGCTGCGTAGACGCGTCCGTATGCCCGCGCTTGGGCCGCGTCGAACGGGAGCGCGTCGAACGCGGCTTCGTCCCGCTGCAGGCGATCCTGCCGAAGCCAGCGCTCCTTGGCATCGGCCGCGACATGAGGTCCTGGCGCAAGCTTTGCTGGGGTCAGCGCGCTGAAGGCGAGCTCGAGTGGCGGACCCCCTTAGTCTTCTGGCCGGCGTTCCCGCCCAAGGGCTATCTCGGCCAGCTCGATGCCGACTTCGAGAAGCGGTCTGCGGCAGTGCGCGCTGTCATCCAGCAGCCTGACTGCGACTTCTACCACACCTTCGACCTGCCCAGCGGGGAGGCGATCAAGGGTCCCTGGGGCCTGCACGGCGGCGAAGTCGAGTACTTGGGCGGCGTCTCGCTCGGCGGGCATGCATGGCACCTACGGCTCGTCGGCACCCCTTGCCTACGGCGGCATCTACGAGCTGCCCGCGGACGTCGGGACGTTCGACGCGGCTGTCTTCGGGGCGATCCTCATGCACGTCCGCGATCCTTTCGCAGCCCTCTCGGCAGTTGCCGACCGCGTCTTGGACCCCGTCGTCGTGACCGGCTCCCATTGGGAGCCCGAGGGCGATCCGAACGGCAACGTCGTGCGCTTCGCGCCGCACCGCATCGATGCTCCCAACCGCCGGTGGATGATCACCCCGGGGGCGGTCGTGCGCATGCTCGAACGCCTCGGCTTCAGCGATCCGCCGATCTCGTTCCACGCCCATCCACATCACTTGGTCCACGACATGACCAAGCCGCCCGTCGACATCCAGACGTGCGCCGTGGCGGCGCGTAGGTCGTAGTCTCTCAGGTCATGGACCAACTATGCACGAGGGGCAGCGCGCTCGTCGATCCACCACGTGGGTTTCGAGGTGGCTCCTGCGGCCCAGGCCGGCCGCGCGCTAGGCGTCCCGCGCACACGGGCCCGTGCCCACCTCGGGTGACGGGTGGGAACTGAGGGATGACCGATCAGGAGCTTGCCCGACGCATCCGCGCACACCCGTGGTGGTTCCATACGATTGACCTCGGTGACGGCCTCGTCACGAGGGGCGAACCGGTGAGTCCGGTGCTTTCCTCGCCAGCTGCCATCCCCGAGGTGAGGGACCGCAGCGTCTTGGACATCGGCGCGTGGGACGGCAAGTACTCCTTCGAAGCAGAGCGCGCCGGTGCCGCCCATGTCGTCGCGCTCGACCACTACGTGTGGCGACTGGATTCGGGCGCCAGGCAGGCCTATTGCGACCGCTGCGAGGCTGAGGGCCGCCTTCCTGACCCCCAGCAGATCGACGGCGGCTTCTTCGTGGAGGACGGGTATCCAGGCAAGGTCGGCTTCGACCTGGTCCACGAGTACCTTGACAGCAAGGTCGACGCCGTCGTCGACGACTTCATGACGATGGACCTCGACGCCCTGGGCAGCTTCGACGTCGTCTTCTATTTCGGCGTGCTCTACCACATGGTCGATCCGTTGAGGGCCCTGCACCGGGTTCGTCAGGTCACGAAGGGCGTTGCCGCAATCGAGACCGCTATCACCGTCGTACCCGGGTACGAGCAGGCCAGTCTCATCGAGTTCTTCGCCGGCAAGGAGCTGAACGCCGACTACGGAAACTGGTTCGCGCCCTCAGAGGTAGCGCTCCACGGCATGTGCCGCGCGGCGGGCTTCGCCCGCGTCTCCACCGCGTCTCTCGACACGGGCCCCTCGGCACCGAGATGGCGGCACCTGGCACGACGCAGCGCGCGTCCCCAGGGAGGGCGCATCGTGGTGCACGCGTTCGCATAGCGCGAATAGCGCGGAACGGTCCATCATGATCCGCGTGGCCTGCTGACGATCGTCAATGGCTCTCGAGCCCGTGCACACTTGGCAGCTTGCAGACGAGCGTGCCCCTCATCCTGAAAGCCGGAGCCTGCATCGCCGATTTGGTGTGGGCACGGTGTATGCCATATCTACGCACTGGACGGACTGTGGTCGCGTCCCGGGTCGTCAGTGCGTTTCAGACCAAGACCGCGACGGGGCCATCTCTCTCGGTCGGCCCCCGGGAGCAGGCTCGGCCAAGCTGAAGAGCACGATCGAGGCCCGGGTCAGTTGTACAACATGATTGTCGCCAAGCCTCCCAAGGTGGTCCCGGAGGTTGCCGCGCGGCATCGTGATCACCTTGTCGACCGTCAAGAATCGGCACTCGTCCAAGCCATTCGGTCTGGATGGCTTGACGGGTAGTCGGAATAACGGGGTATCGGTCGGATTGGTGGTTGGCGGGCAGACAGTTACCGAAGCCGTGGCGTCGAAGCGGTCGTCCAGGACGATCACGGCCGGCCGGGGATTCCCGCTGTAGACACCACGGGCCGCTGCGGTGCAGATGTCGCCCCGCCTCACTCCGGCTGGGGCTCTTCGTCCTGCGCCCAGTTCCAGGAGATCGCGCCGACGAACGCCTGATCGTCTGCCTCGCCCTCGCTTGAGGCCACGGCAGCGTTGCGCCCGATCCCGGCCAAACGGCCGAGAAACGAGCTCGATCCCAGTGCAAAGCGGGCGAGGCCACACCTTGGTGCCCGGGCCCTCCAGATGGTGTGCCGGCTCCTCGCCTACAACGCCGAGCTCGACCTGGCGCGGCGGTTCAACGCCTACCTCGACGACCTCGACGAGCACCGGGCCATCACCCGCCAGCTGTTGCACCTCGGCGGCACCATCGCCTACCGCCGCCGCGCCATCGAGGTCACCCTCGAGCGCCCGGAGTCACCCCGGGTCGCCCGGGCCCTCGGCCAGCTCATCGCCGAGCTCAACGATGGACCGACGGCACACCTGAACGGCGACCGGCGGCCGATCACGTACCAGGTCGCAGCACCCTGAGCGATTGATCAGTTCACGCAGTGGTACGGCCGCAGGTCTGGGGCTGCTCGAGCGAGGCGGCGACGAGGACGAGTGGCGCATCGAGCTCTTGCGACGTCTCTCGGCCTCGGGTGTGCGCGCGGCCCACGTGGGGCGGAACGATCCCTGCCCATTCGGCTCGGGCCGCAAGTACAAGCAGTGCTGTCTTGCTCGGCCCCGAGATGCAGCGTCCCTGCCTATCGATGCTCGGGTGGGGTGGCTGTGGGAGAAGATGCGGTGGTGGCTCGAGCGTTTCGGGCCGTTCGACGAGACGCTGATGGTCGCGACCATCCTCCGGGGCACACAGCCACCTGGCGGCCAGGTGCAGCTCGCAGCCGAGCTTGCCCTCGCCGCGTCGCTCGTGCTGTTCGTCGACGGCGCAGCGGCCAGCTTCATCGCGCAGCGGGCGAGCCTGCTGCCGGCCGACGAGGCGAACCTCGCGGCACGCTGGGCGCTCGGCGGCCCCTCCGTCCACGAGGTCGGCCGGCTCCGGCCGGGTGAGGGCTTCAGACTTCGAGACCTGAGGAGCGGCGACGTCGTCGACGTGCGAGAGCGCACTGGTTCGAGGTCGCTGCAGGACGGCGAACTGGTGCTTGCCCACCCGGTCTTCGACGGGGCGGTCTTCCAGATCGTCGGGGGCATCGTGTCGGTGGCGCTCGACCAACGTGACCGGCTCGTGGGACTCCTCGATGAGCATGAGGGCGCGTTCGCGGTCGCAGACGAGCTGGTACGTACCCGTCGGGATGATGCCGCAGCAGCCCTCTCGACGCCGCAGACGAGCTGGAGATGAGACGCGGGCCACGGGCGACACAGACCACCGGCGGCACAGTCCACCGGCCACAAAGGGCTTGCCAGCGTCGAGGCAGCGGTAAGGTGACGGGCAGCGGTGCTCCTACGGAGCCTCGACCGAGCAGGAGGTCGATGATGTCACGCCACTACGCCCGTCTGACGCAGCCGCTGGTGCGGGATGCCGGCACGCTTCGCCCCGCTTCGTGGCAGGAGGCGCTCGATCGGGCCGCGTCCGGCTTCGCGACTCGCCGCGGCAGCGAGTTCGGCATGTTCAGCTGCTCGAAGGCCAGCAACGAGGTCAACTTCCTAGCCCAGAAGTTCACCCGCCAGGTGATGGGGTCGAACAACATCGACTCCTGTAACCGCACCTGACACGCACCGAGCGTCGCCGGTCTGGCGGCAGTGTTCGGTGCGGGGGGCGGCACCAGCTCCTACGAGGAGATCGAGCACACCGATCTCGTCATCTTGTGGGGGTCGAACGCCCGTGAGGCGCACCCCATCTTCTTCCACCATCTCTTGAAGGGTCTTCGACGCGGGGCGAAGATGTACGTCGTCGATCCCCGGCGGACGACGTCGGCGCAGTGGGCGGACGTGTGGCTGGGCATCGACGTCGGGTCGGACATCGCTCTGGCGAACGCGGTCGGACGGGAGATCATCCGGGCGGGTCTCGTCAACACCGAGTTCGTCAGCCGAGCGACGACCGGCTTCGACGCCTTCGCCGAGTCCGTGGAGCCGTACTCTCTCGAAGAGGGAGAGCGCCTCACGGGCGTCCCTGCCGAGACCATCGCTGACCTCGCGCACGCCTACGCCCGGGCTGACCGGGCCCAGCTGTGCTGGACGCTCGGGATCACCGAGCACCACACCGCGACCGACAACGTCCTCGCCCTGTGCAACCTTGCCCTCTTGACCGGCCACGTCGGCCGCTACGGCTCGGGGCTCGTGCCCCTGCGGGGGCAGAACAACGTCCAGGGCGGCGGGGATATGGGTGCGCTGCCCAACAAGCTGCCCGGCTTCCAAGACATCGAGGACGACGCCGTTCGTGCCCGGTTCGAGGCCCGTTGGGGCGGCACGGTGCCGCCGAAGCGCGGCTGGCACCTCTCCCAGATGTTCGACGCGATGGCGAGCGGCGAACTGCGCGCCCTGTACGTCCTCGGAGAGAACCCGGCCCAGTCGGAAGCCGACAATCGTCGCGCCGTCCGCCTGCTCGACGGGCTCGACCATCTCGTCGTGCAGGACATCTTCCTCACCAAGACCGCCGAACTGGCCGACGTGGTCCTCCCGGCCGCGGTCGGTGCCTTCGAGTCGGAAGGGACCGTCACCTCGAGCGAGCGTCGCGTCCAGCTGCTGCGCCCGGCGCTCAGGCCCCCAGGGGGCGCTCGCGGAGACATCGAGATCATCTGCGACCTGGCCGGGTGGCTCGGGCACGACTGGGGGCGTCCGAGCGCCGAGGAGGTGTGGGACGAGCTTCGGAGCCTCTCGCCGATGCATGCGGGCATGCGCTACGACCGGCTGGAGGCGCTCGGTGGCATCCAGTGGCCGTGCCCCGACGAGGACCACCCCGGCACGCCGTTCCTCCATGCTCGGCTGTGGGAGGAAGATCCTGCGAGGCGGGGCGCGCCCGCCCCCTTCAGCCCGGTGACGTTCGAGCCGCCGCTCGACGAGCTGGACGAGAAGTTCCCCGTCCGGCTGACCACGGGGCGCCGGCTGGACTCCTTCAACACCGGCGTCCAGAGCGGCCGGTACCGCTCTCCCCTGCGGAGGCCCGAGACGCTCGACCTCTCTCCCGAGGACATGGAGCAGATCGGGGTGGTCGAGGGCGAACTGGTCCGGGTGAGCTCGCGGCGCGGCGCGATCACCGCACCGGTCCACAGCGACCCGACGCTCCGGCCGGGGCTGGCGTTCATGACGATGCACTTCCCCGACGACGCCGATACGAACGCCCTCACGCTCGACTCGTGGGATCCCAAGTCCGGGACGGCGGAGTTCAAGGCGACGGCGATACGGATCGAACGATTGCCCGAGGCCGCAGCGGGGACCCCGCCCTCGCAGGCCGAGCCCTCGCAGGCCGAGCCCTCGCAGGCCGAGCCGGCAGGGGTCACGGCGGGGGCGCAGCGATGAGGCAGCGATGAGGGAGCAAGGCTGATGGACCTGCGGGTGACCGAGGCGCCGGCGAGCCCGGCGGAGCGAGAGGCGGTCGACTCGGTGCTCGGCCCTCCCGAGTCCGGCTGGTCCGGCGGCGCCCGCACGCCGCTCGACGGACATGTGGCGATCGGTGGCCTCTCCCGGGCGAGGGATCGGCGCCGCCTGCTCCTCCCGGCGCTGCACGCGCTGCAGGACCGGGTCGGGTGGATCAGCAGTGCCAGTCTCGGGTACCTGTGCGCGCGGCTCGACGTGGCGCCGGCCGAGGTCTACGGGGTCGCGAGCGCCTACGCGCTCTTCCGGTACGAGCCCGGACCGCCCGTCGTGGTCCACGTCTGCGACGACGTGGCATGCCGAGCCGCGTGCGGCGGAGACCCGACCGGACCCATCGCCGCGAGGTTCGGGCCGGCGGGCTCGGCTCTCGGGCGCGTGGACGGACGAGCCGCCGTCACCTGGCAGCCGTCCCCCTGTCTCGGCCACTGCGAGCACGGCTCGGCCGCGCTCGTCCAGCAGGCGGGGGAGCGCGGGGGCCGGGCCACGCTCGCGCCCTTCACCGCTGACGACCTCGGCCACCTGGTCTCGCTCTTGACCCCGGAGCGATCCGGCGCACCGGGTGCGCCGGACGGGTCGGACGGACCCGACCCCATGGGCGGCCTTCTCGACCTCGGTTCGCTGCCGGTCCCCCTCGCGCTCGTGCCGCAGGTCGTCGCCGAGGACGTCGGGTCTGCGGGCGGACCGGGCGCGCCAGGTTGGACGGAAGGGCCTGGACCGCGCCTGTTGCGCCGCGTCGGGCGTGTCGACCCGACGTCGCTCGATGCCTACCGCGCGGCCGGCGGCTACGGGCCGCTTCGCCGGGCGATCGAGCTCGGACCGACGGGAGTGATCGCCGAGCTGAAGGACGCGAAGCTCCTCGGCAGGGGAGGGGCAGCCTTTCCCACCGGAGCGAAGTGGGAGGCGGTCGCGCGCAACCCGGTGCGGCCGCACTACTTCGTGGCCAATGCGGACGAGTCCGAGCCGGGCACGTTCAAGGACAGGGTGTTCCTCGACCATGATCCCTACGCTCTCGTCGAGGCGCTCACGATCGCGGGGATCACGACGGGCGCCGAGCAGGGTTTCGTCTACGTGCGCGGCGAGTACCCGCTCGGAGCTTCCCGGCTGGAGCACGCGGTCGGAGAGGCACGCGCCAAGGGGTTCTTGGGCAGCGACGTCATGGGCTCGGGATTGGCCTTCGACCTCGAGATCCGGCGTGGAGCCGGCGCGTACATCGCCGGCGAGGAGACGGCGTTGTTCAACTCGATCGAGGGCCGGCGTCCCGAGCCGCGCAACAAGCCGCCGTTCCCGGTCGACCGGGGGTTGTTCGACCGTCCGACCGGCGTGAACAACGTGGAGACGCTGCTCGCCGTCCTCGAGGTCCTGAGGATCGGCGGCCTCGCCTACGCCGCCGTGGGGACGTCGGGATCGACTGGGACCCGGTTGTTCTGCCTCTCGGGCCGCGTGACGCGGCCGGGCCTCTACGAGGTGCCGATGGGCGCCACCCTCGGGGCGTTGCTCTCGATGGCCGGGGGCGTCGCAGGCGGGCGCCCGCTGCAGGCCGTGCTGCTCGGCGGGGCGGCCGGCACGTTCGTCGGGCCGGAGGACCTCGACCTCCCGCTGTCGTTCGAGGGCGCCAGGGAGGCCGGCGCAACGCTCGGCTCCGGCGTGGTGGTGGTGCTGGACGACACGGTGGACGTGGCCGGCGTTCTCGAGCGGGTGGCCCGGTTCTTCCGAGACGAGTCCTGCGGGCAGTGCGTGCCGTGCCGGGTGGGCACCCAGCGCCAAGAGGAGGTCCTCGGGCGTCTGGTCGCCGGCCGCCCGCTCGAGTCGGTGGACGCGGAGCTTGCGCTGCTGACGGACCTCGACGTGGTCATGCGGGACGCGTCGATCTGCGGTCTCGGGCAGACCGCGACGAGCCTGGTCACCTCCGCTCTGCGGCGGGGGCTCGTCCCCGGGGTCGTGGGCAACGGGGTCACGAGAGACAAGGCGGCGGCGGCCCGGGCCAGTGGGGACGGAGAAAGGGAGGACGGCACATGACGACCGTGGCGCCGGGAGCACCCGGGGCCCCCGTGACGCTCCGCCGGCAGGTGGAGCTCACGATCGACGGGCAGGCGGTCACCGTCCCCGAGGGGTCGACGATCCTCGAGGCCTGCCGGTCCATCGGCACCGAGGTTCCGACCCTGTGCTACCTCGAGACCTTGACGCCGGTGAACGTGTGCCGGGTGTGCGTGGTCGAGGTGGAGGGCTCTCGAACCTTGGTGCCCGCCTGCTCCCGGCCGGTCTCCGGCGGCATGGAGGTGCGGACCGACTCCGAACGCGTCCGGACCAGCCGGCGGATGGTCCTCGAGCTCCTCGCGTCTTCGGTCGACCTCTCGACGGCCGGCGGCGACGTCGACCGCTGGATCGAGACGTACGGCGCACGCCCGGAGCGCCATGGCCCGCCAGCCCTCTCGACCGAGCGCGATCGGGCCCGTGCGGGCGAGCACGAGCCGGTCGCCGTCGGCACCGCTGCCACCGTCTCCCAGGCGGTGAAGCGGGACAACGACCAGTACGTCCGCGACTACTCGAAATGCATCCTCTGCTACAAGTGCGTCGAGGCGTGCGGCGAGGAGGCCCAGGACACGTTCGCCATCGCGGTGGCAGGGCGCGGGTTCGATGCTCGCATCTCCACCGAGATGGACGTCCCTCTCCCGGACTCGGCGTGCGTGTACTGCGGCAACTGCATCGCCGTCTGCCCGACCGGCGCCCTCATGTTCGTCACCGAGCACGACCTCCGAGCACGCGGCGAGTGGGACGAGGGGCGCCAACAGGTCACGCGCACCGTCTGCCCGTACTGCGGGGTCGGGTGCAACCTCGAGCTCCACGTGCAGGACGACCGGATCGTCAAGGTGACGTCACCCCTCGACCACGACGTGACCCGGGGCAACCTCTGCGTGAAGGGTCGGTTCGGGTTCGAGTTCGCTGAGGCGCTCGACGGGGGGAGTAGGTAGGGCCGAGCTCCGCCGGATGGAGGGCCCGGACACGAGCGGGCTGTACGTCACGATGCAGTTCTTCAGCGACGTCCGAGGCGGACACGCGGCAAGGGAGGAAGCCAGTCATTACTGGCTCCAGTGACCTGCATCCGTCTACGTTCCTGCCCCTCGCGGTCGGGTTCTTGGGGCTGGGCACCGGGTACCTCATCTACGGTCCCCAGGAGCTGCGCGGCTATCCCGAGCGGAGCAAGGAGGTCGACTGGCCCACCGGGCTGTGGGGGATCGCCCTGCCGGGGTTCCTGCAGTTCTTCACCGGTGCCCACGACGATCCGGTCGGAGGCTTGTGCATCGGCCTCACCGGCGTCTACGTGAGCGACGTGTTCGCCACCGTGAAGGCCGATCTCCCCCCCGAAGCTCAGGAGCTTCG
>JAKBTL010000024.1 GCA_021844425.1 Actinomycetes bacterium
CCCGCGGCGAGTAGGGGACGGATCGGCAGTGCTCACCTCTCCGACCGGAGGAGCATGTGCTCCTGACCCGCACCGGGGTAGTTCTGTTCCCCCGGCCAGCCCTGGCTCAGGCTTTCGACCGAGCCAACCTGCATCCCAGGTGGCTCTCCTCTTCGAGAGCGCTCCCGCCAGGGCTCTGAGGCTCACGTCGGCTCGTGAGCAAGCACGCGGGCCGCTGCGATCCACTGGTCGGAAGCCCGAGCCCGCGCCTTGCGATCACACACGCCGCGGCCTGGTCCACCGACACGCCGTGAGGGACGGCGTAGTTCGCCTGCCCGAGGACCGAGGTC
The DNA here is from genome assembly GCA_021844425.1 of Actinomycetes bacterium. Lineage (GTDB taxonomy): Bacteria > Actinomycetota > Acidimicrobiia > Acidimicrobiales > RAAP-2 > JAJYVT01. The sequence goes on from JAKBTL010000024.1 coordinate 330, forward strand.
CACGCAGGGTCGACCAAGATGTGACGCACTCCTTCTTCCACTGAGCGTGCCTGCACACCGGTCAAGATCTTCGAGTACGCGAACGAGCTCAGGAGCGTTGCGAGCCTCCTCGGTAGGTACCTGAGCTCGGCTCTCTTCCTCGTGAAGTCGAGCTTCTCGGTGACGAGGGGGACCCCGAAGCGCTGTGCGATGCCGACGAGCCCGCGCAGCGCGTCGCCGATCACCGCCGCGTCGTGGTCGCAGTCGCCGTCGAGCGCGAGCGGGATCTTCCCCCACCTTCTCGGGTTGCCCTGTAGGTCGACGAGGCACCAGGCAAGATGGTCCGGGTTCGTGTCCATCCCGAGGGCACCAGGCAGGTGCTCCATGAGCGAGGGCACGCCCACTCGCTCGGTCGTCGCAGCCACGTACCAGCTCTTCTTGTCCTCGGAGAAGGAGACCCTCACCGTGACAGGTGCTCTGCGCCTCGGGGCTGGCTCGTGGGAAGCGGGCTTCTTCGACCGACCGAACGGGCGGCCTTCTCTGAAGGCGGCGAGGCGGGCCTCGTGGTCGGAGACATCCGGGAGCATCGCGGCAGCGAGATGGTGGCGCCCGTGGCGAAACCCCGAGACGCGGACCACCACCTTGTCGTCCCCGCCGGTCATCTCACGGAGGAACGGTGGCACACGTACGACGAGCAGGTCGTGCTCCAAAGAGGTCTTCTTCGCCTGCAATCGCTGGACACGGCGTCAAGGGACAGCGGGAATTCCTTGTAGGCGGACACGAGATCCCCACGTGGATGGACTCCGGTTCTCCTCACCGGCGGACAGCAGAATTCCATGTGGGCGGACAGCGGGCTCTCGTGCCAGGGGCCGGCGGGAGCTCGACGTCAGGTTCTGCTGATAGGTCTCGAGGGTGGATGGGCATGCACTGCGGTGGTGGGCGGATGGGACGGTGACGTCGGCTCGGCGCCGGCATGGCGGTCGCGTGCGGTGGGGAGCGGGCCCGGTCGGCCGGTGAGCCAGCATCCGCCTCGGAAACGGGATCGAAAGCCGACTCTCCGGTGACGGCGCCGGGGCGGCCCGCATCGGCGAAGAGCGCACCCACGCCGATCGCGAGCCTGCAGACGACGAGGATCACTGCTCCCCCTCGAAGGCGACGACACCCTTTCCGGCCAGGGCCTCTTCCAGGCGGACCGAGGACCGGTCCGTGGCGATGAGGTGGGCGTGGTGGAGGAGGCGGTCCACCGCGGAGGTGGCGATGGACTTGGGCATGATCGTGTCGAAGCCCGAGGGGTGGATGTTCGAGGTGACCGCCACGCTCCTGCGCTCGTAGGCGGCGTCCACCACCCGGTAGAAGGCCTCTGCCGCCTCCTGGCCGGCCGGGAGCTGGCCGATGTCGTCGATCTATCCCGACATCGGGATAGGTTGACGAAGACGGCCTGTATGACCCCTCGCACTTCAACGACCGGCTGCTCTTGGGCATGAAGGGCACCATGTCCGAGGCGGAGCTGCACGTGCTTAGAGCCCGGCTGATCGGTGGCCAGCTGGCCAAGGCGCGCCGCGGCGAGCTCGAGGTGCCCCTGCCCGTCGGCCTCGTCTACGACCCTGCGGGCAAGGTGGTGCTCGATCCCGACCGCTCCGTCCAAGAAGCCATCGGTCAGTTCTTCGAGACCTTCCGGGCGGACCGGGTCGGCGACGGCGACCGTGCGCAGCTTTCGCGAGCAGGGGTTGGTCTTCCCGCGCCGGGTGCAGTCTGGACCCCACAGGGGAGAGCTCGTCTGGGGACCGTTGTTCCACCATCGCGCGTTGAACATCTTGAAGAACCCCCGCTACGCAGGTGCGTTTGCCTATGGCCGAACCCAGGCCAAGAAGACCTTGCAGGGCAACGGATCGCGACAGCGCATTCCCCAAGACCAATGGCACACTCTCATCCTCGACGCGCATCGGGGCCACATCACCTGGGCCGACTACGAGGAGAACCTGGAGCGGCTGCGGGCAAACGCCGCCGCCTACGGGTTGGACCGCAGGGCAGGCCCTCCGCGAGAGGGTCCGGCTCTCTTGCAAGGGCTCGCCGTCTGCGGGCGCTGCGGGGGACGCATGACCGTCCGCTACTACACCCGACACGGTGAGCTCCTTCCCCAATACACCTGCCAGAGCGAAGGCATCCAGCGCGCGGAGCCGCCGTGCCAGCGGATCCTGGGCGCGGACATCGACCGCGCCGTCGGCGAGCTGCAGGTGGAGTCCATGAGCCCGCTCGCCTTGGAAGTCGCACTGTCCGTGCATGACGAGCTTCAAGCGCGAGCCGACGACGCCGACGGGTTGCGCCGCCAGCAGGTGGAGCGGGCGCACTACGAGGCCGAGCTTGCCCAACATCGCTACCTGCGCGTCGACCTGGACAACCGCCTCGTGGCCGCCACCTTGGAGGCCGAGTGGAACAGCAAGCTGCGCGCCCTCGACGCGGCGCAAGAGGACTACGAGCGAAAGCGTGAAGCCGACGCGCTCGTGGACGACGAGAAGCGTCAGCGTGTGCTCGCGCTGGCGACCGACTTCCCTCGGCTCTGGCGCGACCCGAACACGCCGGCTCGCGAGCGAAAGCGCATGGCACGGCTCTTGATCGAAGACGTGACCTTGTGCAATGCAGATGATCTCGTCATCCATGTCCGCTTCCGCGGCGGCGGCACCCAGAGCCTGCATCTTGCGCATCCGAAGTCGGCCATCGATCTTCGCAGGCTCGATCCCCTCGTCGTGCCGGAGATCGACCGGCTGATCGACGACCACACGGACTCCGAGATCGCCGCGGCACTGAACGCCGCCGGTCACCAGCCGCCGGTCGGGGACAAGTTCACCGTCTGGATGATCTGGAAGATCCGCACAGCTCACCGGCTCGACTCTCGTTTCCACCGGCTGCGCCGAAAGGGCATGCTGACCCTCGAAGAGATGGCCGAGGCGCTGGGCGCGCATCCCCAGACGGTGAAGGACCGCGCTGCGCGTGGTCAGTTGGCTTCGATCGTCTACAACGACAAGGGCCAGCGTCTGTACGTGCCGGCAGAGCCGCCGGCGATGGTCCCCTGCGCGCGGTGCGGCAAGCTGATGACCGAGCGCGCCGCGCCGGGACAGCTGCGCAAGTACTGCGGCGCCACCTGTCGGACCGGCGCGTACGTGACGCGACGGCGTGCGGCAGGATGGGTCCAGACCAAGAAGCGTGCCTGACCGGGTCTGACACTACGAGTTCCCGATCCACCAACCAGGAGGTGCAGTCAGTTGCCCAAGCCTTGGTCTCGGGGTCGTAGGGGATACAGGTGACGATCGACAGGCCATAGAAGCGACCGGCCGCCACCATGAGCGGGTCGCGGACCGCGAGGCCGCAGACGTGGTCGGTCGTGACCGTCCGCTCGTTGTCGGTGAGCAGGTAGGTGGGCGCAGCGCCGAACCGGCGGAGCATGGCGTCGATGCAGCTGAGTGCGGTCGGCAGGGTGCGGTCCCACGTCGGGATGACGACCCGGAACCGGCTCCAGGCGAGCCACGCGCAGAACAGGCAGGTCTTGCGGCCACGGACCACAGGGCCTGTGCCCCAGTCGAACTGGGCCCACATACCGGGCTCTGGGATCCAGGGCCGGTAGGTGCGCCGGTGACCGGCCGAGTAGCGGGCCTTGGCCTCAGCGACGGCCCGCCTCGTCGTGCGCTCGTCGCCGGCGAACCCCATCGGGACGAGGTGTCGGCCGTGGACGACGTCGGCGCGGATCTTGCCCTTCGAGCGCTCGACCAGCTCTTCGATCTTTTCGAGGTAGGGGTCGATGAGCTTTGGTCGTGCCAGACGGGCGAGTAGGTCGTCGCCGGCGTCACGCAGGCCCACATAGTGGGCGACGGTCTTCGGCTCGACGCCGGCCAGCTGGGCCGCCGAGTGGGCGCAGGCGGTCAGGTCGAAAGCTTCGAGAATCTCCATGATCTCCCTGTCATGTTTGGTCACTGGTCCTCCGGTGGGGCTCGAGTTCGGACTGGGACGTCTCGAACCAAGCCCTTCCGGGGGGCCACGATGGTGGATGGTGCGGACCTCTGGTGTCCGCCGGCATGGAGATCTCGTGTCCGTCAGGCGGGAATTCCGTGTCCGCCTACGTGGATTGTGCGCTGTCCGTTCTCACGACACAACGGTCACGCCGACCTCCTCCGCGAAGCCGTCGACGGCGAGACCGGCGAGTATTCCACCGCCGTCCGCTTAGGACGCCGTGAGGATGGCGATGGCCAACTCCGCACGGCTCAGGCGTCCCACAACAGGCGGCTAAACCGTCCCACTACCGCGCTGCGGAGACGGGCCGAAGTTCGGTGCGCCCTGGACTCGCTAGCACTCGAGTTGCGCCTTCGTCTTCCGGTCTACCTGGGGCGGACTGCCAACTCCGGATGCGTCGGGGCGTGCCTCTCGCTACACGTGCTGCCACTGCTCGACTGCTCGGCGCCGGTACGCCTGGGTCTCCGCGACGCCCCTGTGCGTGCCGAGAATGTCATCCATGGGCTGTTCCTCTCTCCCCTTCCCGGCAATCGTGGCCCTCGTGGAGGGTGAACAAGGGGATGAAAAGGTGGGCCAGCGGGCCGATGGTGGCGGCGTAGGCCAACGTACCGACGCCGACGTTGCCCCCGAGTGCCCAGCCGACCCCGACCACGACGGCCTCGATGCCGGTGCGCACCATCCGCAGCGAGTGTCCTCGGGCGGCCAGGCCGACCATCAGGCCGTCTCTTGGTCCCGGGCCGAGCCCGGCGCCGATGTAGCAGCCGGTCGCGACCCCGTTCAGCGCGATGCCCCCGGTGGTGGCGAGCACCCGCAGCCAAAGGGCAGCGGGCACGGGCATCACGGCGAGGGTCAGGTCCATGACCGAGCCGATCACGACCACGTTGCTCAGCGTGCCGAGCCCCGGCCGCTGGCGCAGCGGCACCCACAGCAGCAGCACTGCGATCCCGACGAGGATGGCCCAGGTGCCGATGCGGATGGCGCTGTGACGGGCCAGGCCTTGCTGGAACACGTCCCACGGATCCAGACCAAGTCGCCCCACCACCAGGAGCGAGTCGCTCAGCCCGTAGATGGCGAGGCCGCAGTAGAGCTGTGCCAGTCGCCGCCCGAGGTGATCCCCGGGCAACGGCGCGACGAGACGAGGCCGCCGTGGACCCCCCACGCGACGCCCCGGGAACGCCGACGGTGGCTGTTGACGCAGCGACCGCATCGGACCATCATGACCAGAAGCGGATACTGTTGACAGAGCCAATCGGAAGGAAGTGGACTGACTTGCCTCAGGCCATCGCAGCCAGCCAGCTGGTCCGCCTCCTCGGGGACTGGCAGGTCCAGGGAGGACACCACACCCGCCCCGCCTACATGCGCCTCGCGATGGCGCTGCGAACCCTGGTGCTCGACGCCCGAGTCCCCACCGGTGCCCGCTTGCCGGCAGAACGACCCTTGGCCCAAGCCCTCGGGGTGAGCCGCACCACCGCCACGGCCGCCTATCAGGTGCTTCGGGAAGAGGGAATCGCCCGCAGCCGCCGCGGCGGGGGGACCTGGGCTGCCCTACCCCCCGGACACCGCCGCCCGGGCGCGCCGTGGGCACCGGCGGTGCCCGAGGGGGCGGGCTGGCTGGACCTGTCTGTCGCCGCCCTCGAAGGCGACGAGGAGATCATGGTGGCGGTCGCCGAGGCAGCCGACCTGCTCCCCTCCTACCTACATCACCACGGCTACGAGCCGGCTGGCCTTCCGGTGCTCCGAGAAGCCGTCGCCCGACGGTACGAAGCGCGCGGCCTTCCCACCAGCCCCGAGCAGATCATGGTCACCAACGGCGCCCAGCAGGGGATCGACCTCGTCGTGCGGGCGCTCCTCGTGCCCCTCGACCCCGTACTGGTCGAATGCCCCACCTACCCCAACGCCTTGGATGTCTTCACCCGGGCGCGGTCACGAGTGCTGACCGCGGGCAGGTATGACGCCGGCTGGGACCCTGACCTGGTGGTCTCCGCACTTCGTCAGGTCCTGCCCCGGCTGGCCTACCTGATGCCCGACTTCCACAACCCGACCGGCCACCTGATGTCCGACGCGGACCGGGCTGTGATCGCCGCGGCCGCCGCAGCGTCAGGGACCCATGTGGTAGTGGACGAGACCTTCGCCGAGCTGGCACTTCCCGAGGTGGATATGCCGGCTCCCTTCGCCTCGCACGGCGACGGCCGGGTGATCTCGCTGGGCTCCATGAGCAAGGCGTACTGGGCCGGCCTGCGCATCGGGTGGGTGCGTGCCGCGCCCGCTCTCCTCGGCCAGCTGCGGGCGGCCCGAGGCAGCATCGACATGGCCAGCCCGGTCTTCGAACAGCTCGTTGCGGCCTGGCTGTTGGACCACGGAGAGCAACTGTTGGCCCGCCGCCGGGCGGACCTCGCCAGCCGGCGAGAGGCATTGATGCATGGACTGGCGGAGCACCTGGGCGACTGGAGGTTCCAGGTGCCGGCCGGCGGGATGTCGCTGTGGGTGGACCTCGGCGCCCCGCTCAGCACCGCTCTCGTCCAAGGCGCCGAAACCCACCGGCTGCGCCTCGTCGCAGGGCCCCGCTTCGGTCCGGACGGGACGCTCGAACGGTACCTGCGCCTGCCCTACACCCTCCCCGAGGACGACCTCGCCGATGCTGTCAGCCGACTCGTCGCCGTCCGAGCCGACCTCGACACAGGTTGGCACCCTGCTCCCGACCGGCTCCCCATGGCATGAACCGCCCCCATGAGGTCAGGACCGTTGTCGCGCCCGGTGAACATCCCGTAGGGACCCCCTGCCCGGGGCAGGTGTCGCCGGCAGTTCCGAAGGCAGACGCGCCCACAGCACGGGTAACGCACCCCGCAAGGGATCGTCGAGCCATACGGCTCAGTCCTTGCGGCCGGTCACCGCGAGGGTCACTCCGATACCGATCATGGCGAGTCCTCCGGCTCCGCCGATGCTGCCCATACGGCGCGGTGACCTCGCGAACCAGTTGCGGGCGGTGCCGGCCACGAACGCCCAGATGCTGTCGGAGATCAACGCGATGCACGGGAACACAGCGCCAAGGATGAGGATCTGCATGGTCAGGTGGCCGGCGCCCCGGTCGACGAACTGGGGCAGCGCGGCAACGAAGAACACGATGGTCTTGGGGTTGGTGACTCCGACCAGGAAGCCGTCGGCTGCGACCCGGAGCCGGGTCCGAGTCGGCGCCAGCTGGGCGGCCATCGCCTCGCCCAGTAGGTGTCGATGCCGGATGGCTTGAACCCCGAGGTAGATCAGGTAGGCGACGCCGACCAGCTTGATCGCCGTGTAGGCAAGGATCGAGCGCTCGACCAGGGCGCCGATACCGAACGCCACCGCGAGCACCTGTAGACACGCACCCGCGGCGTTGCCGGCTACGGTCAGCAGTGCCCCGCGCCGGCCGATCGTCAGCGCCCGGCTGATCGTGAACATCACGCTCGGCCCAGGGACTGCGATCACCACCAGCGCCGTCGCGGCGAAGACCAGGACACTACTCGCGGGCGGCACGAAGTGAACATACCGCGGACGTTCTGGTTCGTTCGGGCTGTACTCCTCCAAGTAGACGGTCGGGTTGAGGGACTACTCATACCGGGCGAAGCTGCCCACGCGCCGCTCCAGCCCGCTTCGCTCCGCCGGCCATTCCTCGGTGACGATCGAGAAGAGATGGTGTTGCGGACTGATTGCGGTAGGGACCGCCCTTTCCGGGTTGCGGTAGGGACTGGCCTTGGCCGGACGAGTCCGGTTACGGCCAACCCCCCGCACAGATCCCAGCGTGCGGCCCTACCGCACTGGGCCCCTGCCTCAGGTCCTGGCGTCGAAGCGCACGTCAGGGTAGGGATGCACGATGCGGACCGGCGGCAGCAATCGAGTCGCAAGGCGGTGCATTCGATCCCAGTCCAGACGATGGCGCTGGCTTCGGCGTCGTAGCGACTTGAACCAGTGCCGGGTCGCCTGAGCTCGGAATGCTCTGACCGCTCGGCTGTTGCCTGGCACGGCGTAGTAGGCGAGATGGCCTCGCACGACGCTTGCCAACCATCGCCCCTGTTCGGGGATGGGTAGATGCCGAACCTGTCAATAGGCAATTGCCGAATATCTACGCGCTTTGGATGGACGGTCGGTTGATCCACGCTTTGGTAGGCACACGGTGGGGCGCCTGTCGCCTGGCGAAGCGCTCGGGGTAGTTCGGGCGGTACTTCAAGGTCTTGAAGTGGCTCTCGATGTAGGGGTTGTCGTTCGAGACCCTGGGCCGGCTGTGGGACTCGGCGACGCCGAGCTCGTTCATCAACTCGGCGACGGTGCCGGCGATCATGGGGGATCCCCGGCCGGCGTGGATGACCAGCTGATCCTTGTTCACGCCCTGGCGCCGGCAGGCCTCTTGGATCAGCCGGCGGGCATGGACCTCGGACTCTGCCTCGCAGACCGACCAGCCGACGACACAGCGGCTGTAGATGTCGATGATCGTGTAGAGGAAGTAGCGCACCCCCTTCGCTGGACCACGGAGTTTCGTGATGTCCCAGGTCCACACCACATTCGGCCGGTCGGCCTCGAGGCGAGGGACCCCGTAGGCGCCACGGCGCTGGTGCCCGCCGCGGCGCCGCTCGCGGACGAGGCCTCGCTCGGCAAGCACCCGGTACATCTGGCGCTCCGAGCACAGATACGCGCCCTCGTCGAGCAGCGTGGCGTACACCTGGGCCGGAGCCAGGTCGGAGAAGCGCTCGAAGCAGAGCACTTCTACGATCCGGTCCTTCTCGGCGTCGGAGAGCGAAGCCCGGTGAGGGGCCCTCGAGGTGGGCTCGCTCGCCGCCCGCCGAGGCAGGCGGTCCTCGTCACGTTGGCGGCGGTGCCGGAAGCTACGGGGGTTGACCGCACACGCCCGGCAGGCAACGTCGACGCCGACCTTGGGAGCGAACGCTGCCACCCGACCGTCGAGCATGGCGGTCACTTCTGCTCGGCGCTCCTGCGGCTGTGTTGCTGCAAGAGCGCCGATACCTTCCCCTGGGCGCCTATCAGCTCCTCTGCGACGCTGAGGCGGCCCTCGAGATCCTCGACCTGTGCCCGGAGCCTGGCGTTCTCCGCCCGGACAGGATCGCCCTTGCGCCCTGGGTGCTTCTGGCGCATGGCCTCGAGTGCGCCGCGGTCGCGCTGCTTGCGCCACTCGGAGACAACTGACCAGTACAGGCCCTCACGACGCAGGATCTCGCCACGCTCGGACTTGGAACCTGCCGCGTCGAGCTCGGCCAGCACCTTCAGCTTGTAGGCCGCCGGGTACACCTGGCGGGCAGGACGCACCTCGGGATCAGGACGGCCGTCGTTTGCCAGCAGCATGGTTTCCACAGTAGTGATGGGCATCTCTCATTCTCGTTTTTCGCCCTGCTCATGGTT
>JAKBTL010000018.1:0-22946 GCA_021844425.1 Actinomycetes bacterium
GTCGACGACCTCTACCAGCGCCTCGATTCCAGGCGATCGGAGTGGAGCCGTCATGGCCTGCGCTCCGTGCGCTGCATCGGGGACGCGTGGGCCCCTGGCACCATCGCGGCCGCGGTGTGGGCGGGACGGCGCTACGCAGAGGAGCTCGACGCCGACCCGGAAGCCGACCCGGAGCGCACGCAGCCGTTCTTGCGCGAGTACACGGCGCTCGCACGAGGCACGACCGCCGGGCCACCGTCCACGGTGGCCACAGAGCCAGGCCCTGCGTAGGGCGAGGACTACTGCTGGCCCCCGTTACAGCTAGCCCCCGCTAGGAGCCGTGGTGGACGTCGTCGTCCCAGATGTGGTGGTCCCCGACCCTGGTGATGTGCCTGACCCCGACCCCGGCTTCGGTCGGTTGCCTGTCGACGGCGGGGGCTCGCTGTAGAGGTCGACCGCGGTCCCGACCTTCTCCTCTTGCCCGGCGAGCGGGTTGGTGGTGAAGACCACCCCTGTCCCCGGTCCGTACACCGCGCCGACCGTGAGGCCTGCGGCCTGGATCGCCGCCGTCGCCTTGGTCACTGTGTCGCCGATCACTGTGGGCACCGGCACCGCTCGAGGGCCCTTCGAGACGCTCACGGTGACGTGCGAGCCGAACGGCGCTGTCGCCCCAGCGCCGGGTGTCGTCGAGATCACCTGTCCCGCCGGCACGGTTGTGGAGTACACCTGCACCTCGGTCACGGACAGTCCGTCGGCGCTCAAGGTGGCAGCCGCCTGTGTGTACGTGCCGCCGGCGAACGACGGGATCTTGACCGGGGGCTTGCCCTCGGACACCGTGACGAGGATCTTCGCCCCGTAGGGCGCGGTCACCGGATCGTTCTTCCCGCCGTACGACCAGCTGATCACGTCCCCATTGGGCACTGTCCTCGAGTACGCGCTCGCCGCGGGGCAGCTCGCCTTCAGGTGCGCGCCCGCCAGGAGCCGGGTCGCCACTGTGCAGTCGAGACCCCCGGTCAACGACGGCACCGTCACCGAGGGCACCCCGGAAGATGGCACGAGCTGCACCGTGCTTCCTTCCTTGAGCGACGTGCCCTGCCTCGGGTCCTGCCTGGCAACAGTTCCCGGCGCAACCTTGGTCGAGGTGACTCCCGGCTCGAGCTGCACGTGGAAATGGTCCGCGCTGAGCACCCTGCGAGCGGTCGCAAGTGTGTCTCCGACCACCGACGGAACGAGGTGGCTGGCCGCGAACAGGCGCTTCTTCACGGCGTACACGCCGCCCGCGGCGAGGATGGCCGCCACGACGACCAGCACCGCGAGCACCCATGGCCACCGTCTGCGGTGCCGGTGCATGGTGTACGCGCCGACGGGCGGCACCCCGCCGCGGAGAGCGATTGTCGCGGTCGGCTCGCCGGTGTCGACCAGCCCGCTGCTCGCAACCGGTGCGATCTGCGCCGCGCCCAGCACTCCCGTGACGCCGAGCCCTGCAACTGCGGGCGTCCCGGCAAGCGTGAGGTCTGCGCGATCGGGCGCGACGGGGAGATCGACCTGCGTGGCTCCGAGGTCCGCGTCCTCGAGCGGGCCGCGGCGGACCAGGGGCAGCGGGTCGACAGGGCTGAGCTCGTCGGCGAGAGCTGCGAGCCGACGGGCGAGCTGCGTCGCATCGGGACGGTCCTTCGCCTTCGGGGCACACGCTGCGGTGAGCTCCGGCTCGAGGGGGCCAAGGGCCGGATCCTTCGGCACAGGCTCGCCGATCCGGGCCTGGAGGGTCGCGTGCGGCGTCTCCCGGGCGAACGGCACCGTTCCGGTCATCGCCTCGTAGAGGACCAGCCCGAGCGAGTAGACGTCCGACCGCCCGTCGAGCTGCATGCCCTGCGCCTGCTCAGGCGACGCGTAGCGGGCGGTCCCGAGCATCGTGCCAGGGTCGGTCGTCGACGCGCTCGAAAGCGCCCGCGCCACGCCGAAGTCCGCCACGCGCACCCGGCCGTCCTCGTCGAAGAGGATGTTGGCCGGCTTCACGTCGCGGTGGACGACCCCGCGCGCGTGTGCGTAGGCGAGGCCGTCAGCAGCTTGGGCCCCGACCCGGGCGACCTGCCCGGCAGAGAGCCTGCGGCCGCTCGCCAGGATGTCGAAGAGGCTCCCGCCCTCGAGGTACTCGAGCACCAGGTACGGCCCGTCCTCCCCTTCCCCCCAGTCGAAGACGCGAAGGACGTGCGGGTGGTTCAGCGCGGCCACCGAGCGGGCCTCGGCCCGGAAGCGGCGCAGGAAGGCGTCGTCGCGGGCGAGGGCCGGCTGGAGCACCTTCACGGCGACGCGACGCTGCAGCACCATGTCCTCGGCGAGGAAGACATGGGCCGACGCGCCTGAGCCAAGGGCCGCCACAAGCCGGTAGCGGTTCCCCAGTACCCGGCCGAGGGGTTCGGAGACGATGGACATTTACCCACGTGAAGGCTAGTGGCACAACGCCCCCTCGTGATGGATCGCGGGGCGCGACGGGGCCGTCGGCGACCCCTGTCGCTCCGTCGCCAGAGACCTCCTCAGCGGTTCTGCGGGAACCCCAGGTCGAGCACGCTCGTCGAGGGATCGGGCCAGCGCTCGGTCACAACCTTGCCTCGGGTGTAGAAGCTGATGCTCTCGGGGCCGTAGATGTGGGTATCGCCGAACAGGGACTCCTTCCACCCGCCGAAGGAGAAGTACCCCACGGGCACCGGGATCGGCACGTTGACGCCGACCATCCCCGCCTCGACCTCTTCTTGGAACCGGCGGGCGGCACCGCCGTCCCGGGTGAAGATCGCCGCACCGTTGCCCCACCGGTTCGAGTTGACGAGCGACATCGCCTCGTCGTAGGTCTCGGCGCGCACGACCGAGAGCACCGGACCGAAGATCTCGTCACGGTAGCAGTCCATCTCCGGGGTCACCTGGTCGATGAGCGAGGCGCCGAAGAAGAACCCGTCCTTGTCGTAGAGAGGGTGGTCCCTGCCGTCGACCAGGACCTTCGCTCCCTGCTTCGCGGCCGAGTCCATGTACGACGCGACCTTCTCGCGGTGCTCCTTCGTCACGAGCGGCCCCATCTCGGACGTCTCGTCGAGCCCCGACCCGATCCTCAGGCTCGACAGCCGCTCGGCGATCGCGTGGACGAGCGGCTCCCCGACGCGTCCCACTGGCACTACCACCGAGACGGCCATGCACCGCTCCCCCGCCGAGCCGTACGCCGCGGAGACCGCCGCGTCGGCGGCCATCTCGACGTCCGCGTCGGGGAGCACCACCATGTGGTTCTTCGCGCCCGCGAGCGCCTGCACGCGCTTGCCGTGCCGTGCAGCCTCCTCGTAGATGTAGCGGGCGATCGGGGTCGATCCGACGAACGAGACTGCTCGCACGTCGGGGTGCGCGAGCAGCGCGTCGACGGCCACCTTGTCGCCTTGGACGACGTTGAACACGCCGTCGGGAAGTCCCCCCTGCGCGAAGAGCTCGGCGAGGAGCATCGACGCCGCCGGGTCCTTCTCCGAAGGCTTGAGGACGAACGCGTTGCCGCACGCGATCGCGCTCGCGCACATCCACAGCGGCACCATCACCGGGAAGTTGAACGGGGTGATCCCGGCCACGACCCCAAGTGGCTGGCGGACCGAGTAGACGTCGACACCGGTCGACGCGCGCTCGGCGTAACGGCCTGCGAGCAGGTTCGGGATCCCGCACGCGTAGTCCACGTTCTCGATCCCGCGAGCGACCTCGCCCATGGCGTCGGAGAGCACCTTGCCGTGCTGGAGCGTCACCGCTCGAGCAAGGTCGGCGCGGTGCGCGTCGAGGGTCTCGCGGATCCGAAAGAGGATGTCGGCTCGCTTGGCGAGCGAGGTCGTGCCCCACGGCCCGGCTGCCGCACGCGCCGCCTCGACGGCACGCCCCACTTCCTCAGTGGTCGCGAAGTCGACCTGGTGGGTGCGCTCCCCCGTCGCGGGGTTGAAGACGTCGCCGTGGCGACCCGACTCCCCGGGCACCACCTTTCCTGCGATGAAGTGACTGATGCGATCCATGTCGTACCTCCTCGTCTCGTAGTCCTGCTGCCCTAGCCGACGACCGCGCGGTCGGTGATCTCGAGCGCGCGGTCGAGCACGTCGAATCCCTCTGCGAGCTGTTCTTCGGTGATGCACAGCGGCGGGTTGGTCATGACCTGGTTCCAGTGGAGGTTCACGAACACCCCGTTGTCGAGGGTGAACCGCTGGAGCTCGGCCATCTCGGAGCTCGACGAGTTGAAGGGCGCCATGGGCTCGCCCGTCGTGCGGTTCCGCACGATCTCGAGGCATCCGAACAGCCCGATGTTCCGGCAGGCGCCGACCGAAGGGTGGCGCGCGGCGAGCTCCTCGTGATGCCTGCGCATCACCTCGCCCATCTTGGCGGCGTGCTCGATGAGGCCGTCTTCTTCGTAGACGCGGATCGTCGCGAGCGCCGCGGCGAGGCCGACGGGGTGCGAGTTGTAGGTGAGGCCGCCTGCGAAGACGTGGTCCTCGAAGTACTGGGCGACGTGGGGAGCGAGCCCGACGGCCCCGAGCGGCACGTAGCTCGACGTGAGCCCCTTCGCGCAGGTGACGAGGTCCGGGACGACGCCCCAGTGGTCGACTGCGAACCATCTCCCGGTCCGGCCGAAGCCGCTCATGACCTCGTCGGCGATGAGGAGGATCCCGTAGCGATCGCACAGCTCGCGCACGCCCTGGAGGTAGCCGTCAGGGGGGATGAGGATCCCGTTCGTGCCGGTCACCGGCTCCACGACGAACGCCGCGATGGTGGAGGGCCCTTCGAGCTCGATGGTCTCTGCGAGCAGCGCGAGCGCGTCGGCAGCGGAATCCCACGGGCGGGTGGTGCCGTGGTAGAAGTCGAGCACGTGGACGACGCCGGGGATGCCCGGCTCGTTCGCCCAGCGCCTGGGGTCGCCCGTGAGCGTGATGGCTCCGGACGTCGCGCCGTGGTACGAGCGGTAGCGGGCGAGGATCTTCTGGCGCCCAGTGACGGCCCGCGCGATGCGGATGGCGTTCTCGTTCGCCTCCGCGCCGCCGAGCGTGAAGAACGACTTCTCGATGTCGCCGGGGAAGAGCTCGGCGAGCTTGCGCCCGAGGAGCGCTCGGACCTCGGTGGTCATCGCCGCGGAGCTCACGTACGCGAGCTCGCGCACCTGCTTCGCGACGGCGTCCGCGATCCGCGGGTCCCCGTGACCGGCGTTCACGCTCATGAGCTGCGAGTTCATGTCCAAGTAGCGCTTCCCGTCCGCTGCGGTGAAGTAGACGCCGCTGGCGGCGACCACCGGCAGCGGTGAGGCCTTGGACTGGGCGACCCAGTCGAACAGCGTGTAGCGCTTCGAGAGCTCGACGATCTCGCTTGCCGAGAGCCGCTCACCGCCGTGCTCGCTCATCTGCGCTCCTCCGCTGTGTTGGCCGCGCGGGCTGTGTTGGACGCGCGCGCCCGGTTGGCCGCGCAGGCTGTGTTTGCCGCGCGGGACCTGCCGACCGAGCGGACACCGTGACACTTCGTGTCTTCGATCGTAAGGCTCGACAGCAGACACGACAATGCACACCGTGGGCATATCTTCTGGCATCCAGTGCCGATAATGTGCAGCTATGGCGCTCACGGTCGGAGAGATCCTCGACCTCGATCCGTTGCGACGCGCGGGCGCGACCGTGCTCGCCGGAGCGGCGAACCTCGGCCGGCCGGTCCGATGGGTCCACGTCGCCGAGCTGCCCGACATCGCCCACCTGCTCGAGGGCGGTGAGCTGCTCCTCACGACCGGGCTCGGCATGGCCGGCGACGCAGCGGCCCGACGGCGCTACATCGACGAGCTGGCCGACGCCGGCGCGGTCGGGGTGGTCGTCGAGCTCGGTCGCACCTTCGACGCGGTCCCACCTGAGATCGTCGACGCCGCGGACGGCCGCGGTCTCCCGCTCGTCTCGCTCGAGCACGAGACCCGCTTCGTGGAGGTGACCGAGGTCGTTCACCGGGAGATCCTGAGCAGGCAGTACGACCTCCTCGACCGGGCAGAGCGCGTGAGCCGGGAGCTGGCCGACGAGATCCTCGACGGGGCCGACGTGGCGAAGCTCGTGGCGCGCCTCGCAGCGGTGTTCGGGACCGAGGTCGTCTTCGAGGACGCCGCACACCGCGTCGTCGCTTCGTGCGGTCCCGCCGCCGACGATGCGACCCCGGCTGGCTGGGAAGCGCACACCCAGCTCGTCCACGGGCACTCGAGCGACGGCGCCGCGGGCCGCGTGCACCGCGTGACGGCATCCGCCCGAGCGCCCGGCTGCACCTGGGTGGACATCTGGATCCGCCGAGAGCGCTGGGGACGCCTCCACGTCCTCGACTCGGGGCTGCGGGCGGGCGAGGTGGACGAGCTGCTCGTCGACAGGGCGGGTGCGGCGCTCGCGCTCGCGATGCTCTCGGAGAAGGACGCTGCGCACCTCGCGGAGCGTGCTGGCGACGCGCTCGTCGGGGCGATCGTCGCCGGGCGCCACGGCTCGCCCGCCGACGTCCTCCGGCGGGCGAAGAACCTGGGTGCCCACCTAGACGGCGGACGGCTCGTGGCAGCTGCGCTGGACGTCCACGAGGTGCGAGGTGCGCAGCATCTCGCGGACGACGACCGGCTCGAGACGCTCCGTGCGCTCGCAGCCGCCCTCAGGACCTCGGTCGCCGAACGGGGCTGCAGCGCGCTCGTGGGCACGAGCGGCGACCGGGTGATCGCGATCGTGGCCATCCCGGGGAGCCGACCCGTCGAAGTCGTGCTCGACGAGCTGGTCGAGACCGCCTCGGCCCGGACGATCCATGGTGACGAGGTCGAGGTGGTCGCCGGCGCGAGCGCCGCCGCGCCGGACACGCTGCAGCGAGCAGTCGAAGAGGCGACGGTCGCAGCGAGCTTCGCGCGCGGGGCCGGCAACGCCCGCCGCGTCGCCCACTTCTCCGAGCTCGGCACGTACCAGCTGCTCTTGCGGCTCGCCGAGGGCCCGGAGCTCTCGCGCTTCGTCGACTCCGAGCTCCGCCCGCTCCTCGAGCGCGACGGCACCGCTCGGCCCAAGCTCGTCCCGACCTTGCGGGCGTACCTGAAGCACGCGGGACGCAAGTCCGACGCCGCCCGCGAGCTCGGGGTCCAGCGGCGCACCCTCTACCAGCGCATCGCGCGCGTCGAAGCGCTCCTCGGACGCGACGTGGACGACCAGGCGACCCGCACCCGCCTCACACTCGCCCTACAGGGTCTGGACTTCCTCGCCCGCCGAAACGGCCGTCCGTGATCGTCGGTGTCACGGCATGCCGGCTCAGCCAGGCACCTCCCCGCTGTCGAGAAGCTCGTCGAACCGAGCGCCGTCGACGACCGGGATGCCCAGCTCCTCTGCCTTCTGCGTCTTCGCCACGCCGGGCGACTCGCCGACCACTACCGCAAAGGTCCTCTTCGACACGGTCCCGGGCGACTTCCCGCCCCGGGAGATGATCGCCGCCTCCGCCTCCTCCCGGCTGTAACCCTCGAGGGTGCCGGTCACCACCACCGACTTGCCGGCGAGCGTCTGGGGGATCTCCGGCTCGGCACCCGCCGTCGAGGCGCCCCCCGGCGCGGCGACAGCGCCTGGCGGCCTGGCGCCAGCGGACATCCCGGGCGCTCCGGGCTCATCGGTCCTGAGGCCGAGCGCGACGAGGCGGTCGACGACCGCGACGTTCTTCGGGTTCGAGAAGAACTCGGCGACGCTGTCGGCGATCACGGTGCCCACGCCCTCGACCGCGCCGAGCGTTTCGGCGCCGGCGCGCCGCAGCGCGTCGAGCGTGCCGAAGGCGTGTGCGAGCGCTCGGGCTCCGGTGGGTCCGACGTGGCGGATCCCGAGCGCGACCAGAAGGCGGGAGAGCGGGCGAGACTTCGAGGCGGCGATCGCATCCACGAGGTTCTTCGAGGACACCGCGCCCATCCGCTCGAGCGCGGCGAGCCGCTCGGGCTCGAGGAGGTAGAGATCGGCTGGGTCGGCGACCATGCCGGCCTCGATCAGCTGGGTGACACGCTCTTCTCCGAGCCCTTCGATGTCCATGGCGGGACGCGACGCGAAGTGGACGATCCGCTGCACGCGCTGAGCAGGGCAGTCGAGGTTCGTGCAGTACGTGTCGCTCTCCCCGGGCAGCCTCGTGAGCGGGCCGCCGCACGACGGGCAGGTGGCAGGGAACGTCCAAGGCGGAGGTCGCTCGCTGCCCGAGCCCTCGCCGGCGTCCGTGCCCGGGCCGAGGACCGGGCCGAGGACCGGGCCGAGGACCGGGCCGACGACCTCGGGGATCACGTCGCCGGCCTTGTGGACGATCACGAGGTCGCCGGGACGCACGTCTTTCAGGCGCACCTGGTCCTCGTTGTGCAAGGTGGCCAGCCGCACGGTCGAACCGCCGACGAACACGGGATCGAGCACCGCGAACGGCGTCGCACGTCCGGTCCGCCCGATCGACACCATGATGTCCGCCAGCCGCGTGGTGCGGTCTTCGGGGGGGAACTTGTAGGCGATCGCCCAGCGCGGGGCTCGCGAGGTCGCACCGAGCCGCTCGTGCAGCGCGAGATCGTCGACTTTCACCACGGCGCCGTCGATCTCGTAGGCGAGGTCGTGGCGGTGCGCCTCGAGCTCCCGGGCGCGGGCGAAGGCAGCGCTCACCCCGCGAACGGTGCGGGCATCGGGGCTCACCGGGAAGCCCGCCTCTGCGAGCAGCCTGAGCGCCGCGCTCTGCGCGCCGGGTGGCCATCGGACCGAGGCGTCGGGCGGCTCTCCTGCCGCGCCGCCGCGCGGTTCCACCGCGCCGGCCCGCGTCGCGCGCGTCGCTCCTGTCGCCTGCTCGGGGAGCGCGCCGTCGATCTCGCCGATCTGGTACGCCCAGAAGGACAGCGGACGAGACGCGGTGACGGTCGGGTCCTTCTGGCGCAAGGACCCCGCCGCGGCGTTGCGCGGGTTGGCGAAGGTCTTCGTCCGCTCCGCTTCGGCGCGCCGGTTCAAGGCGGCGAACGCGGCCGTCGGCATGTAGACCTCGCCGCGCACCTCGAGGTGGTGAGGAGCGGCCGTCTTCAGCTCCTGCGGCACGTCGCGGATCGTGGCGACGTTGGCGGTGACGTCCTCTCCGGTCACCCCGTCGCCGCGCGTCGCGGCCTGGACGAAGCGGCCGTCGACGTAGGTGAGCGACATCGCGACCCCGTCGACCTTCGGTTCGCAGGTGAAGTCGAGCGTCTCGAGGTCGACGTCGGGCAGCAGCCGGCGGAGGCGGTCGCCCCATGCGTCGAGCTCGGCCTCGCTGAACGCGTTGTCGAGGCTCATCATCGGGATGCGATGGCGGACCGGCGCGAAGAGCTGAGGCGCCGGCGCGCCGCCGACGCGCTGGGTCGGCGAGTCCGAGGTGATGACCTCGGGGTGGTCGGCCTCGATCCGTTGGAGCTCGCGGAAGAGCGCGTCGTAGTCGGTGTCGGGGATCTCGGGGGAGTCGAGGACGTAGTAGCGAAAGTCGTGGTGGGCGATCAGCCGACGCAGCTCGGCAGCCCGCTCGGCCGGTGTGCTGCGCTCGGGTGCGGCCTCCGGGCCGGCCGGTTCGCCGTATTGGCCCGCGGACGTCACCCGAGCCTCCGACATCCCGCGACGATCCCCGCGCCGCGAACCGCGTCAGGGTCCGCCGCGTCGTAGAAGGCGAGGGTCTGGCCCGGGGCGACCGGCCGCTGCGGCGTGTGGAATCGGCAGACAACGACCGGGCGGTCCTCGCCGGTGCCGGCAACGGGCTCCCCGCTGCCGCCGCCACCGCCTCCGACGCGGACGATGCAGCGAGCGGGGCGGCCGTGCGCGCTCGCCTGAGCGACGGCCTCGTCGCCGTCGGCGAGGGGACGGTCCACCCACGTCACGGTCCCCGGCACGAGCGAGACCTCGTCGACCACGGCACGCGCTGCGTCTGCCACCCGCACCCGGCGTGCCCGCACGTCGACCGCGACCGCGTAGCGCCGCGTGCTTCCCGCCGGCATCCCGCGGCGCTGGCCCACGGTCACGAGCTCGACGGCATCCACCGCGCCGAGGGGGACGCCGCTCGCGTCGTCGACGACCTCGCCGCCGTGCAGCTCCAGGCGGGAGGAGAGGAAACCGTCCCGGCCCTCGCCGTCGTGGATGAAGCAGACGTCCTGGCTGTCGGGCTTCGCAGCGGTGCGCAGCCCCAGGCTCGCGGCCTCGGCACGGACCTGCGTCTTCGTCATCGTCCCCACCGGCAGCACGATCGCGCCGAGCTGTGACTGCCCGAGCATCGAGAGCACGTACGACTGGTCCTTCGCCGCGTCAGCGCCCCGCAGCAGTGCGAAGCGGCCGCCGCGTTCGCGGACCTGCGCGTGGTGGCCCGTCGCGAGGCGATCGAAGCCCAGCCGGCGCGCGCGCTCGAGCAGCCGTTCGAACTTGATGTGGCGGTTGCACTCGATGCACGGGTTCGGCGTGCGGCCCTCGGCGTGCGCGACGACGTAGGGGTCGACCACGTCGCGTTCGAAGTCCTCGGTGAGATTGAACACGTGGTGCGGGATGCCGAGCTGCTGAGCGACACGGCGCGCGTCGTCGACGTCGGCGACCGAGCAGCAGCCCGAGCTCTGCGGGCCGCCCCAGAGCTTGAGGGTGGCGCCGACGACCTCGTGGCCCTCTGCGACGAGGCGAGCGGCCGCGACCGACGAGTCCACGCCGCCCGACATCGCCACGAGGACGCGCACCGGGATCGCTCCGGCGCCGATCAGCCGCGCAGGCGCGCGACGGCCTCGGGCACGACCGCGAGCGCGCGCTCGACGTCGTCCGCCGTCGTCGTGTGACCGAGGCTGAACCGGATCGAGCCGCTGGCGATCGGCGCCGGCACGCCCATCGCAGCGAGCACGTGGCTCGGCTCGAGCGCGCCGCTCGCGCACGCCGCGCCCCCCGAGACGCAGATGCCCGCCTCGTCGAGGAGCACCACGAGCTCCTCCCGGTCCACGCCTGCGAAGCACAGGTGGCAGTGGCCCGGCAGCACGAACTTGCGATCCGCGGCTTCGGTCACCGCCGGCACCGCATGGAGGAGCCCGTCGGCAAGCTGGTCTCGCAACGCGCCCACTCGCGCCGACTCCGACTCGCGCTCGCGCGCCACGGCAGCCAGGGCCGTCGCGAGCCCGACCGCGCCTGCGACGTCGTGCGTGCCCGCCCTGCGCTCCCGCTCCTGACCGCCCCCGACGAAGAGCGCCTCGAGCTCGGTGCCCTCGCGCACGACAAGCGCGCCGGCTCCCTTCGGGCCGCCGAGCTTGTGCGCGGAGACCGAGACGAGGTCGACGCCCGGTGCCGCTCGCGCGACGTCGAGCCACGGGGCTGCTTGCACCGCGTCGGTGTGCACGACGGCCTGCGGGGCCAGGCTTCTCGTGAGCGCGACCACGTCCCCGAGCGGTTGGACGGTGCCCACCTCGTTGTTGGCGAGCATGACCGTCACGAGCGCGACGTCGTCGTCGAGCGACTGCGCGAGCCGGCTCAGGTCGAGGACGCCGTGCGAGTCCACGCCGACACGCTGGTGCACCACGCCGTGGAGGCGTGCCGACGCCGCGCGGCACGCTTCGAGCACGGCTGCGTGCTCGACCGAGGAGCTCACGACGACGGTCGCATCGCCGGGGCGGCGCTGCACGGCTGCACCCAGGACCCCGAAGACGGCGAGGTTGTCGGCCTCGGTCCCCCCGCAGGTGAACACCACCTCGCGGGGCGCCGCCTCGAGCAGCTCCGCTACCCGGTCGCGTGCATCCTCGAGAGCCTGGCGGGCCGCGCGTGCCTGGCGGTGGTGCCCCGACGGGTGGCCGAACACCCGGGCGGCGAACGGCGCCATCGCCTCGACGACCTCGTCGCGCATCGGCGCGGAGGCGGCGTGGTCGAGATAAGTGAGCGGCGGGCCGCCCGGTGTCCGTCGATCCATACAGACCCTTTGTACCGCACCGTCGGCGTGCGGCTAGTCGGCCGCGGCAGAGACGGAGGGAACGGTGGCCGTCACGTCCTCACGGACGGACTTGGCATTCATGAACTCCTTGATGCCCACTCCGCTCAGCTCACGCCCGTAGCCGGAACGCTTGATCCCGCCGAAGGGCAGCTCCGGCGAGGACGCGACCATCGTGTTCACGAAGACCTGCCCGGCCTCGATGCCCGCGACGAGGCGCTCGCGCTCCTCCGCGTCGTGCGTCCAGATGCTCGAGCCCAGGCCGTACTGCGTGCGGTTGGCGATGCGGATCGCCTCGTCGAGGTCGCCGTAGCGTTCGACGGTGGCAACGGGGCCGAACACCTCCTCCTGCAGCACGCGCATCTCCGTCGTCACGTCGAGCAGCACCGTCGGCTCGTAGTACCAGCCGGGGCCGTCAACGATCGAACCGCCGCAGGCGACCGTCGCCCCCTGGGCGCGCGCGTCGTCCACCTGCCCGGCGATCTCCTTGCGCTGTGCCTCGGTGACCAGCGGGCCCACGTCGGTCGTGCTCTCCATCGGGTCGCCGACCCGCAGGCTCGCCATCCCTGCCACGAAGCGGTCCACCCACTCGTCGTAGACCTTCGCATCGACGATGAAGCGCTTCGCTGCGATGCAGGACTGGCCGTTGTTCTGCACGCGGGCAGCCACCGCGACGGCGGCGGAGCGCTCGACGTCCGCGGTCCTGGTCACCACGAAGGGGTCGGACCCGCCGAGCTCGAGCACGCACTTCTTCAGCACCCGACCTGCAGTCTCGGCGACCGCGGCACCCGCCCGCTCGCTGCCGGTGAGGGTGACCGCGACGATGCGCTCGTCCTCGATGACCGCCGCGACGTCAGAGGAGGAGATGAGCAGCGTCGTGAACGCACCCTCGGGGTACCCGGCCCTCCGGAAGAGCTCTTCGATGTAGAGCGCCGACTGGGGCACGTTGGCAGCGTGCTTCAGCACGCCGACGTTGCCAGCCATGAGGCCGGGGGCTGCGAAGCGGGTCACCTGCCACAGGGGGAAGTTCCACGGCATGACCGCGAGGACCGGGCCGAGCGGGTCGTAGCGGACGTAGCTGCGGTCGTCGACCCGCTCGTGAGCGAGCAGGCGCTCGGCGTTGTCGGCGAACCACCGCAGCCCGAGGGCGCACTTGCCGACCTCGGCCTTGGCCGCGGCGTAGGTCTTCCCCATCTCGGTCGTGAGGATGCGCGCCACGTCGGGTGCCTCGCCGTCGAGCAGGTCGGCAGCCGAACGCATGAGCCGCGCACGCTCCACGAAGCTCGTCTTGCGCATCGTCTCGAAGCCGCTCGCCGCCCGAGCGAGGCGGGCGTCGACCTCCTCTGGGGTATGGGCGTCGAAGGTCTTCTCCACCTTGCCGGTGGCCGGGTTCGTGGTCGCAAAGGTCGTCATAGACGAGATTCTCGCGTGCCCGGCGGTACCAGGGCCACAGCGCGCCCGGCGCGGCGAGCAGAACCGGTTGGCAATCCCCCCGGAACGGTGCTCAGCGCTCGTGCCTGCGGCGAGGCCTCAAGGCGAACCACCAGACGCTCGCCATCGTCCCGAGCACCCCGAGGATGGCCGCTATCGGCTTCAAGAGCTTTCGCTTCGCCACGACGGTCACCCTATCCGGACCGCCATCCCTGCGGCAGAGCGACCCTGCGGCAGAGCGACCCTGCGGCAGAGCGACCCTGCGGCAGAGCGACCCTGCGGCGACGACTGGCTCAGGCTTTCTCGAGCCAGGCTTCCACGAGCGGCGCTCCGTCGACGTCGAGCGCCACAGCCTGCCCGCTGCCTGGACCCCGAGCGACCTCGACGGCGAGCACCTCGCGCCCGATGGGCTCGAAGAGCACCGGGTCGACGCCGGTGAGCCACAGCCGGATCCTGTCGGAGACCTCGAGGCCGCGCGCTTTTCGGAGGTCCTGGACGTGGCGGACGACCTCGCGCACGAGACCGCGCCGGCGCAGGTCGTCGTCGATCGCAAGGTCGAGAGCCACGACGGCGCTCCCCTCCCGGGAGACGGCGAAACCGGATTGCCCGCGGGCCCGTACCTCGAGCTCGTCGGGACCGAGAGTCACATGACCGCTGGACAGCTGGACCGTCACGGCCTCGCCAGCCTCCAGCGCGGCTGCCGCTGCCGGTGCGTCGAGACGCGCCAGCGCGCTGCGCACCTCCTTCACCTCCTCGCCGAGCCTGGGGCCGAGCACCCGGAAGTTCGGGACGATCTCCAAGGAGACTGCTTCGGCGAGATCCTGCGCCTCCACGACCTGGTCCACGTTCAGCTCGTCCGCGACGACGTCCGTGAGGATCGCCGGGGAGCCTGGCGCGAGGAAGACGAGGGCCCGGGACAGCGGCTGGCGCACCTTCACGCCTGCTTCGCCGCGCGCCGCGCGGCCCAGCGACGACAGCCGCACGGCGAGGGCCATCTCCGCCTCGAGGCCGGGATCGATCGCCGCTTCGTCGAGCACCGGCCATGTCTGCAGATGCACCGAGTCGCTCTCGCTCGACGACCCGCCGAGCTCGCGCCAGAGTCGGTCGGCGACGAACGGGCAGAACGGCGCGAGCATGAGCGAGATGGTGAGGAGCGCCTCGTAGAGGGTTGCCTGGGCGGCGAGCGCGTCTGACGGCGGTGCACCGGGGTCCGTGCGCCAGAACCGGCGGCGGCTCCGCCGCACGTACCAATTGGACAGATCGTCGACGAGCCGCCCGAGGGCCGTCGCCGCCTCGAGGGGCTCGTAGGCGTCGAGCGCGGTGGTCACCGCCCCGAGCGTCGACATCACCCTGGACCTCGCCCACCGGTCGAGGGCGCCGCGCGCGGCGGGGGCCGGGACCGCGGGGTCGGCGGGAGCGAACCCGTTGAGCGACGCGTAGGTGGTGAAGAAGCTCGCCGTGTTCCAGAGCGTGAGGAGCGTGTCACGCATCGACGCGTCGATCGCGCCGGTGCTCACTCGCGTCGCCGTCCACGGCGAGCCCTGGGAGAACATCCACCATCGCAGCGGATCGGCGCCCCGGCTGTTCACCAGGTCCCAGGGGTCGATGACGTTGCCGAGCGACTTCGACATCTTGCGACCGTCGGCGTCGACGATGTGGCCGAGGACCATCACGTGGCGGTACGGCGCTGCGCCGAAGACGAGGTCGTTGACCGCGAGCAGGGAGTAGAACCACCCGCGCGTCTGGTCGATCGCCTCGACGATGAAGTCCGCAGGGAACCGCATCGCCTCCTTCGACCCGCCCACGTGGGGGTAGCCGACCTGCGCCGCCGGCATCGACCCCGAGTCGAACCACGCGTCGATCACCGGCTCGACGCGCCGCGCCGTCGAGACGGTGAGCTTCGACGCCTCCCCGCCACTCCCTGAGCCCACGGCCTCCTCCGCCGAGGCGAGCGCAGCGCACCTCGGGCACGAGAAGACGACCTCGTCGATCGTCGGGCGGTGCGGGTCGACGTCGGAGAGGTCTCGCCCCGCAAGCTCTTCGAGCTCGCTCATGGACCCCACACAGACGATGTGACCTTCACCGCAGCGCCAGATCGGCAGCGGCGTGCCCCAGTAGCGGTCGCGCGAGAGCGCCCAGTCCACGTTGTTGGCCAGCCACTCGCCGAAGCGGCCCTCCTTGATGGTCGGCGGGTGCCAGTCGACCTCCTGGTTCGCCGCGATGAGGTCGCGCTTTCGAGACGAGGTCGCCACGTACCAGCTGGGCTTCCCCCAATAGATGAGCGCCGTGCCACAGCGCCAGCAGTGCGGATAGGCATGGGCGTAGAGGTGGCGGCGAACGAGGAGGCCGCGGGCTTCGAGCTCGTCGTTCACGAGCTCGTTGGTCTCGCGTACCGGGCGCCCCGCGAACCGGGGCCCCGCCTCTGGCGTGAACCGTCCATCCGGGCCGACCGGATTGAGCGTCGGCAGCCCCTTTGCCTTCCCCACCTCTCGGTCGATCTCGCCGAACGCGGGCGCGAGATGGACGAGGCCGGTGCCCTCGTCGGTCGTGACGAACTCGGCAAGCACCACACGCCAGGCCCGGCTCGCGTCCTCGCCCGGAGGCACCTCCACCACGTCGAACGGCCGCTCGTAACGCAGCCCCTCGAGGTGGCGGCCGGGCACCCGCCAGGTCGCCCGCGCCGCCGCACCCTCGCCCAAGACCTCGTCGGCAAGCGCCTCGGCGACGAGCACGCCGTCGACCACGACGTAGTCGAGGTCGGGGTGTGCGGCGACCCCGGTGTTGGAGAGCAGCGTCCACGGGGTCGTCGTCCAGACCACGAGCCACCGGGCGTCACCCACGACCGACGGGTCGGGATCGACCAGCGCCAGCTTCACGTACGCCGACTCGTCCTCCTCGTCCGTGTAGACCTCGGGCTGGCCCAGCTCGTGGCTCGAGAGCGCCGTGCCGCAGCGCGGGCAATAGGGGACGACCTTCAGGTCTTCGTAGAGCAGCCCCCGTTCGAAGAGCTGCTTCAGGTACCACCAGACCGACTCGATGTAGGACCGGTCGAAGGTCCAGTAGGCGTGCTCGAGATCCGTCCAGTAGCCGATGCGCTCGGTGAGCGCGTTCCAGTCCTGGACGTAGCCCAGGACGGACTCGCGGCAGAGCCGCACGAACTGCGCGATGCCCACCTCTTCTTCGATCTGGCGCTTGCTGTTGACGCCGAGCCGCTTCTCGACCTCGACTTCCACTGGGAGGCCGTGGGTGTCCCAGCCCGCCCTGCGCTCGACGAGGAACCCGCGCATGGTGCGGAACCGGCAGAAGAGGTCCTTGTAGACGCGCGCCCACACGTGGTGGAGTCCCGGCCGGTTGTTCGCGGTGGGCGGTCCCTCGTAGAAGACCCAGGGCGTGGCCCCCCGGCGGCCCGAGACGGAGCGCTCGAACACCCGATGCGCACGCCAACGCTCGAGCTCCTCGGCCTCGAGGGCCACGAAGTCGACTTCAGGGGAGAGGGGTCGGAACATCGGTCGCATGAGCCTATCCAGGCACCGTGGACCCTCTGGGGGCCGCCAGCCGTGCGCTGTTACCAGGTCGGCCAGTTCGAGGGCAGCGAACCGGCCGGTGTCCCGTTCGGCACCCCCGGTGGCGCGCCGAGCGCGGCGAGGAGCTGAGAGAAGTTGGCACCGTAGGCAGTGGCGTTCGCACCGGTGAACTGGCCGGCCACGTAGGCCATGGTCGCGCCATTGCCTGTGGAGTCCGCCCAGCCGGTCTCGATGCCATCTGGCCCCTCATACATCGTCCCGAGGACCGTTGTCGGCGAGACCTGCTCCCCGACCTGTACGGACGGCTGGATGTCCTCCGCCACGTAGACGACCAGCCCCGCGGCAGGGCCGTCGGTGAGGCGGTAGGTGATGAACGTCCCGCCTGGCCAGCCTGTGTTCACCGTATTGAGCACGACGCCGTCCCCGATGGGGTAGATCGGCCCGTAGCCGCTGTAGTCGACACCCTGGTCGATGCGCTCAGGGGAGAGGCCGGCGATCGCGCGCAGCGGGTTGACGTAGCCGCCCGGCCCGGGCTGGACCGCCGCGGTCGGGATCGTCTGCGTCTGGACAGCTGGCTGGGGTGTGGGCTGTGGTGCCGCCTGGACGGCTGGTTGGACGGAGGGCTGGGGTGTGGGCTGGGGTGCCGCCTGGACGGCTGGCTGGACGGCTGGCTGGGCGGGAGGCTTCTGCTGAGCTGCGTGCGCGGCCTCTTCCTGTGCGAGTGCCGCCTCCTGGGCTGACGCCTGGCGTGCCTGCTCAGCCGCAGCGGCCTGGAGCGCCGCAATGTTCCCCTTGGCCTGCTCGAGCAGGACGACGTCCTGGGCGAGAGAAGCCTGGGCGTCCTGTCGCGCGGCCGTCAGACGCACCAACGCCGCCGAGGCCTGCGCACGCTCAGACCGGAGGGTCGCGGCGGCGGTCTCGGTCCGCTGCTCGGCGGCACGGAACGCACTGATCGCCTCCTGCAGTCCGCCAGCCGCCACTCCGGAGTACTCACGCGCCAGGACCGCGGCGTCGTTCCCGGCGTCGAAGAGCACGGGAAGGCTGGCGGACCCGATCCCCGTCATGTACGCCTGCACAACGAGCCGACGAAGGGTCTGCGCCGCCCGGGCATTCGCTCGGCGGTCCCTCAGGAGCTGCGCTCCAGTCGCTGCAAGCTGCGCGTCCAGACTGGTGAGCCTGGCCTGTGCCGCGTCCTGCTGCACGACCGCCCGCTGCACCGCCGCTCCCTCCGCGACGATCTGCTGAGCGAGCTGCTGGGCTCTGGCCTGCTCCGACGGGAGGCTGGCGCCAGCGGAGGGCACAGCGACGAGCATCCCTGCCGTCAGCACGAGAAGCGCAGCGACGGCGCAGGCGGTCGCACGCCCTGCGAGGCGCCCCAGCGCCGGGAGACTGGCGGTCCTGGCGCGTCCGAAGGGTCGCGCCGCGCGCTCGCGCCACGTACGTCCGAGGGCCACGAGGCAACCACGCTAACGGCTGCACTTCCAATCGGCAAGCATCTCGCCGCAGTGCCTGCTTGCCTGCTCGCCAGCTCGCCTGGTGCACGTGCACGCCCAGGTTGCTCCACCGGGCACGTGACGAACCCGGGGCCCGCACAATCGCGGCGAGAAGGACCGGGGCGGCGAGAGGGACCGGCCACACCGACCGGCTCCCCACGCCCATCGTGTCAGCGCTGTGCGCCCACCACCGACACCAGGCGTTGCCACAACTCCTCGTCTGCTTCCTCGAGCGAGCCGAGCACGACGTCGGCGATCGCGAACGCAGGCTGGTCACGCTCGTCGGGCGAGGGCACCGCGACACAGGTCATGCGCGCGGCCTTCGCGGCGAGCACTCCGGCGGGCGCGTCCTCCCACACGAGGCAGCGCTCGGGGACGACGCCCAGACGCCCGGCGGCCGTCAGGAAGACGGCAGGGTGGGGCTTACCGTAGGGCTCCTCCTCTGCGGAGTGCACGAGGGCGAAGTGCTCGTCCAGCCCGAAGCGCTCGAGCACGAACGAGATGAGCCGGTGCTCGGACGACGAGGCAACGGCGAGGGCGAGACCGTGATCTCGGCACAGCGCGATGGCCTTGTCGACCCCCGGCTGCAACCGGCCCTTCTGCGCGACGAGGTCGATCACCCGGTCGACGATGTGTCTCGCCACATCGTCGGTCGACGGGCCGTCCCATCGGAACCGGTCGAACCAGTACCGCGTGACCTCGCGAACGAAGATGCCCTTCGTGCGTCGGGGGTCGCTCTCGGTGATCGGGACGCCGAGCGCGCCGAGCAGCTCCACCTCCGCCACGTGCCACAGCGGCTCGGAGTCGACGAGGAGCCCGTCCATGTCGAAGATCGCCGCCTTGAACGGCCCTGGCGTCGCCGCCTCGTCCCCTCCGTCTCGGATCTCGATGGTCGACATCGCTAGCGTGAGGCTACGGGAGCGCGCGGACGCTCGCCGCGCCGCTCCTCTCGATGTTCTCCCTCACCCGGGTGCGAGCGACCCAACGAGGAGGTTTCCACATGCAGGCGGTCGTCGTGGACCACGGAGAGCTGCGCCTCGAGGAACGCCCTGACCCCGTCCCCGGCGACACCGAGGTGCTCGTCGCAGTCCGGGCGGCAGGGCTCAACGGCGCGGACATGCTCCAGCTGCGCGGATTCTATGCCGCGCCGCCCGGCTCACCCCCCGACATCCCCGGCCTCGAGGTCGCGGGCGAGGTGGTCGGCACCGGGCGGCAGGTGACGGCCACGCAGCGTGGCGATCGCGTCATGGCCCTCGTCGGAGGGGGCGCCCAGGCGACGATGGCCGTCGTCGACGAGAGCCATCTGCTCGCCGTCCCTACTTCGGTCCCCTGGCCCGAGGCGGGAGGCTTCCCCGAGGTGTTCACCACCGCCTACGACGCGCTGTTCACGCGCTGCGGCCTCTCGGTCGGCGACCGCCTGCTCGTCACCGGCGCGGCAGGTGGCGTGGGAGCCGCCGCGGTCCAGCTCGGCGCGGCGGCCGGAGCGGCCGTCGTCGCGTCGGTGCGCGACCCCGAGCGGCGCGAGGAGGTCGCGGCTCTCGGCGCCCACGAAGTGACCGGCAGCGACGATCTCGCTGCCCACGGCCCCTACGACGTGGTCCTCGAGCTGGTCGGCGCCCCCTCCCTCCTCCAGGCGCTCGACGCGCTCTCGACCGGGGCGAGGATCGCCGTCGTCGGCGTCGGTGGAGGATCGCGCATCGAACTGGACCTGCTCGTGCTCATGCAGAGCCGCTCGACGATCGGAGGTTCGACGCTCCGGGCCCGCAGCCGCGCCGAGAAGGCGGCCGTCACCGACGCGGTGCGCGCCCATGTCCTGCCGCTCCTCGCCGAAGGTCGGGTCCGCGTGCCGGTGTTGGCGACCTTCCCCTTCGCCGAGGCCGAGGCGGCGTACGCGCGGTTCGCCGCAGGGAGCAAGCTCGGGAAGATCGTCCTCGTCTCGAGCGACTGAACGACGCCGTCAAGGGAAGCACCGTCGGCTACGAGGAGCTTCCTTCCCCCCCGGCCGACGTAGCCGACGGTGTGCTGCTCGTCGACGTAGCCGACGGTGTGCTGCTCGTCGACGTAGCCGACGGTGTGCTGCTCGTCGACGTAGCCGACGGTGTGCTGCTCGTCGACGTAGCCGACGGTGTGCTGCTCGTCGACGTAGCCGACGACGAGGTGCTCACCCCAGACCCTGATGTGCCGGTCGGGGTCCCTGTGGTCGGTGCAGCGGCACCTGTCGGCGACGCGGTCCGGGTGGATGTCGTGGTTCCCGCGACGCCGGGTGTCGCGGAGCTGCCGGGCCCCTCGTCCTGCGCGTGGAGGAAGACCACGGTGAGCGACCCGGTCTTGGCCAGCTGCTGGACCTGCACCTCGGCGACGAACCCTTGCGGAAGCGCCCATGGGAGCGCACCGCCCGGTCGTGCCGTCCCCGCGACCTGGACGACGTTCCCTCGGAAGAGGTAGGCGTCGCTCCCTGTGGTCATCGCGAAGGGCTGTGCCACCAGCGAGCCGACGAGCTGGACTGCATCGCCTGTGGTCCCGGTCATGTCGACGGCGAGGATGGAGCCGCCTGCAGCGAGGCACGTCCCGACCTTCACGCGGACAGGTGCTGTCGACCCGGACGTCGCCTTCACGAGCGCTGTACCGCCGAAGGCAGGGGAGCCCTCGACGTTGGTGAGCTTGAGCGACCCGGTGCTCAAGATGGCGTCCAGCACAGAGGACGTGAGCGGCGGCACGGAGGTCGGCGCCGTCACGCCTGGGAACCCTGTGACGCCCATGCACGTCCCGACCGGCAGCGAGACCGCGCTTCCCAGGATCGATGCCGCAGCGGGCGCCGGCGGGGGGCTGGTGGTCGTGCTCGCCGGCGCGGGGCTGGTGGTCGTGCTCGCCGACACTGCGCTGGTCGCCCCCGCCCCCTGCGGCGACGTCGTGGCGGGCGACGAGGCGGTGGCCGAAGGAACCGCCGTGCCGGTCGCAGAAGAGTCGGAGCTGGAGGCAACCGCGCTGCCGCTCGAAGCAGCAAGAGGTGAGCTCGACGCAGAAGAGCCACTCGGCGCTCGGAAGCGGTAGGCGACGGCAGAGGCCGCGAGCGTGACCCAGTCGGGTGCAGCTCGCGAGTGCTTGGCTGCTGCCGCGCTCGACGCGACTGTCGAACCCGTCGTCGCGGACGTGCCCGACGCATTGGACGATGCGGAGGGAGAGGACGCTGTGACAATCGCAGCTGGTGCCGACGCGGGCGCTGTAGCCGCACGCACGATCCGTACGGGAGCCGCAGACGGGGAAGCTGTCGAACCAGACAGTGCAGCAGGAGCCGACAGCCCACCTGCCGTTGCCAGGCTGGCGACGATGCCGAGCACGACCGAGCCCTTCGCGGGCACGCTGGCCATGGAGGCGACGACCGCCTGCCCGAGCGGCGTCGACGAGACCGAGGTGATCATCTGGAGGCTCGTCTCCACAGGCGTGCCGGCGATCGCCGAGGCAGCCGAAGAGCCGGCCGCGGCAGCGCTCGAGGCGAGCGCCTGGGAGCCGGCGACTCGAGCCGGGTGCCCCGCACAGGCCACGACGCGACGCAGTGCGCTCCGGAACGGCGCGCCGAGCACGAGAGGGATGGCTGCGAACACGCCCTTGACCGCGCTCGTGGACTCGAGTGCGTGTCGCAGCGCGGCGCGAGCCCGCCGTACCCGAGCCCTGGCGTTGACCTCGGTGATCCCGAGCGCGCCGGCGACTTCGTCGTAGGGCCGGCCGTCCACCAGCCGCAGCTCGAACGCCCGGCGCTGCGACTCCGGCAGCTCGCCGATCGCCCGCTGGACGGCCGCGAGCGCGACGTGGTCAGAGGTCGGCTGCTCGTTCGCGTCAGGGTGGTTCTCGATCACCCAGTCGGTGAGCGGCAAGGTCCGCTTGCGCCGTGCCGGGATGTCCGCGCAGACGTGGAGAAGGATGGTGTTCAGCCACGCTCCGAGGCGCCAGTCGCCGGTGTCCCCGAAGCGGTCCAGCGCGAGGAGCGCGCGAAGCAGGGTCTCTTGGACGGCGTCCTTCGCGTCCTCGACGTTCCCGAGCCGATGGCGGGCGGTGACGAGCAGCGAAGGGTAATGGGACCGAACGATCTCGGCGAACGCCTCGCGGTCACCGCGGCGGTGCGCGGCAACCAGTCGGATCGCGGTGGTCTCGTCGATGCTCGCGACATCGGTCGGCGCTAAGGCCATCGCTCGTCTCCCTGGACTGGATCGGCCCGACCCCCTCTGCCGCGTCGCGGCCCCGCGAGACGGTCTCTCCGCTCAAGCCCCATCAACTCCCGTACTGCCGGACTGCGGTGCTGCTCGCTGCACGTGCCTCGCCTGGGATTCCCCCGACATGAGCAATCTACTCCGCCCGACGGCCTCCTACCGGCATCATCCTAGCGAGACGCACCTTGGCGGGCTCGTTCACAGCGGGCTCGCCCACATCCCCCAACGGCTCCTCCCGAGCAGGATGACACCGTGAAGGTCGGCGACGGCGCACGTCAACGAGCGAGGACCGAGAACGGGGCCGTCGCCGCGGGAACGGGGCCGTCGCCGCGGGAACGGGGCCGGCACCGCGGGAACGGGGCCGTCACCGCGGGAACGGGGCCGTC
>JAKBTL010000018.1:23046-44483 GCA_021844425.1 Actinomycetes bacterium
CACCGCGGGAACGGGGCCGTCACCGCGGGAACGGGGCCGTCGCCTCGCGTTCTAGAGTCGGACGATGGCGTCCCGGCTCACCTTGATGTGCGTCCACGCGCACCCAGACGACGAGGCGATCTCGACGGGAGGGATCCTCGCTCGCTACGCCGCCGAAGGCGTCGAGACCGTTCTCGTGACTTGCACGGGCGGCGAGCTCGGCGACGCGCCCGGCGGCGTGAAGCCCGGAGAGCCCGGCCATACAGAGAACAGGGTCCTCTCCCTTCGTCGCCAAGAGCTCGAGACGAGCTGTGCCGCGCTCGGGGTCGCGCACCTCGAGCTTCTCGGCTACCACGACTCGGGGATGATGGGCTGGGCGCAGAACGACGCCGATCACGCGTTTTGGCGCGCCGACGTCGACGAGGCAGCCGAACGGCTCGCCCGGCTCATGGATCGGTACCGCCCGCAGGTGGTCGTGACCTACGACGAGAACGGGTTCTACGGCCACCCAGACCACATCCAGGCCCATCGCATCACGGTCGCCGCCATCGAACGGACCGGCATTCCCGAGAAGCTCTACTACCCGGCCATCCCCGCGTCGACGATCCCGCGCTTTTCCGAGATGCTCGCAAGGCGAGGGGTGGACGTGCCGGCGGAGATCGAAGACACCCCATTCGGCACGCCTGACGAGCAGATCGGTGCGGTGATCGACTGCTCGGCCTACACCTCCGCCAAGTTCGCGAGCCTCTCCGCGCACTCGAGCCAAGCCGAGAACATCTTCTTCCTCTCCCTCGGCGAGCAAGTGTTCGCCGAGGTCTTCTCCCAGGAGGCGTTCGTCCGCGCACGCGACCGGACGGGCCGGTCGGGCGTCGAAGACGACCTCTTCACCGGGCTTCGCTGACCGCCGAGGAGGCCACTGCGCAGGAGCGCCGCTCGGAAGAGGGATCGAGCTGCCGCTACCGGCCATGCGAGGATGGTCGAGGCCTTGCGGGACGCCGACGTCGGCGTCTGCCTCGGCTCCGACCGATCCTCAGACGGCTCGCTCGCCGAGCAGCTGCTCTGCGTCGACGATGCGGTAGGCGTAGCCCTGCTCGGCGAGGAACCGCTGCCGGCGCAGTGCGAACTCCTGGTCGTTCGTGTCGCGCGACACCACCGAGTAGAAGTGTGCCTGGCGTCCGTCACGCTTGGGCCGAAGCAGCCGTCCGAGCCGCTGAGCCTCCTCCTGCCGACTTCCGAAGGTGCCCGAGACCTGGATGGCGACGCTCGCCTCGGGAAGGTCCACCGAGAAGTTGGCCACCTTCGACACCACGAGCACCGGGATGTCGCCGCAGCGGAAGGCTGCGAAGAGGCGCTCGCGCTCTGCCGTGGCCGTCTCGCCGGTGAGGACCGGCGCGTGCAGCCGGTGCCCCAGCGCCTCCAGCTGGTCCAGGAACTGGCCGATGACGAGGGTCGGCTCACCCGCAGCGACCGCCGCCGCGCACAGCGCCTCGACGACCGCGACCTTCGAGCGCGCGGTCGCACCCGCCCGGTAACGCTCCGCAGGCTCGGCCAACGCGTAGGCCATGCGCTCCTCGTCTGCGAGCGTCACCCTTACCTCCGTGCACGATGCCGGAGCGATGTACCCCTGGGCTTCGACGTCCCGCCACGGCACGTCGAAGCGCTTCGGGCCGATCAGGCTGAAGACGTCACCTTCCTTTCGGTCTTCACGCACCAAGGTCGCGGTCAGGCCCAGGCGGCGGCGGCTCTGGATGTCGGCCGTCATCCGGAAGACCGGAGCCGGAAGGAGGTGGACTTCGTCGTAGACGATGAGGCCCCAGTCCTCGGTCGACAGCGCATCCATGTGCGGCATGAGACGGCCGCGCTTGGCGATCACGATCTGGTAGGTGGCCAAGGTGACGGGCCGGATCTCCTTGCGCTCTCCGGAGTACTCGCCGATCTCGTCTTCGGTGAGCGACGTGTGGGCCAGCAGCTCGGCCCGCCACTGGCGTGCCGCCACCGTGCTCGTCACGAGAACGAGCGTCCGGCTCGAGACCTTCGCCATGGCAGCCATGGCGACGGCCGTCTTGCCCGCGCCGCACGGCAGGACGACCACCCCGCTGCCCGAGGCCACGAACGCGTCGGCCGCGTTGCGCTGGTACTCGCGCAAGGTGAACGACTCGTCCTCGTGCAGCGCGATCGCATGCGGGCTGCCGTCGACGTACCCCGCCCGGTCCTCGGCGGGCCATCCGAGCTTGATGAGGGCCTGCTTCAGTCGGCCGCGATGCTCGCGGTAGACGGAGACGGTGTCGGGGTCGATGCGAGGTCCGAGGAGGGGAACGATCGCCTTCGCGCGGGCCGCCTCCTCCAGCACGGCGCGGTCACTGGTCCTGAGGACCAGGCCGTGCCGGGGGTCGTCCTCGAGCACCAGACGGCCATAGCGTCCGATCGTCTCGGCGACCTGTGCGAGAAGCGAGTCGGGGACCGCGAAGCGCGACCATCGTCGCAACGACGCGCACACGCTCTCGGCGTCCAAGCCGGCCGCGCGTGCGTTCCACAGTCCGAGCGGCGTCATCCGGTAGGTGTGCACGTGCTCGGGAGAGCGCTCCAGCTCGGCGAAGGCGGCGATCTCCCCTCGACACTCTTCTGCCTCGGGATGGTCGAGCTCGAGGAGCAGCGTCTGGTCGGACTGGACGATCAGCGGGCCTCCCACTCGACGCGTTCGTGCGCCCGGATCGCTCACCACACAAGCTCCTCTTCGACATCGGTCAGGACCCTGGCCCAACCGATCCTCTCCAGCACGTACTTCTGCTCTGACCAGCGTGGCGCCACCTGCGCCAGCATCACCCCGTCCGAGACGTCCAAGACGTTGATCGTCACCTCGTAGTTCCTCCCGGCACCCGACGTGTACGACAGGCGGACGAGCCAGTCCTCCTCCAGCGCCATCTGCAGGAGGTGAACGACGTCGGACAACGCGCGGGCGATCTCCGAGGGCCGCTCGACCTGCGTGCGGTGCACCAGCTCCCCGCCGACGCCGTGCCCGCCGATGTCCTGGTCGAAGTCGTCGTCGAGATCGTCGTCGAAGTCCTCGTCGAAGTCGTCCTCGTCGAAACCTCCCCCGGCGGCGAGCAGCTTGAACAGCTCGTCCTCGTCACCGGTGGTCTCGCCCCGCGGTCTTCGCAAGAGGGTCGGGATCTCGACGCGTGCCGCCTGCGGCCCGAGGACGCTCGCCCGACGAGACAGCGCGCTCGGGTCCCCTGCGGACGTCGCCATGAGCGCGGCGGCGAGCCCTCGCACGCGGTCCTTCCCTGCACACGCTCCGGCGCCGGCGTCGTGCGCGGACAACCCCCAGCGGCCGGCGCTCAGATCGGTGCGGTCCTCAGCCCTGGCCGCGTGAGGACCTCCACGATGGCGGTCCAGCAACGCCCGCTCGGCGGCCACCGCGCTCCGCACGATCGTCCCGTCGGCGGACTCCTCGACCGGGAGGTACCCGGATGCGCGAAGGGTGCTCAGCACGCTGTGCTCGGGACTGTCGGAGACGAGGACGGTCGGGGCGATCTGGCGCAACCCGAGCTTGGCAAGCTTCTTGGCACGCAGCACCTCGGTCGCGAGAGCCGCGTCCTCGAAGCGGACGTAGCAGGTTGCCCGCCCGATCCGCATGTGGCCGTGCCGCCTCTCGACGTCGCCGACCAGGTACGCGAGCGCCTGTGGGACACCTTTGGCGGCGTGGGCACGCAGGAAGACCAGGATCTCCTCGCCGGTGCGCCCGGCGTCGAAGGCCCGTCGGACGGAGGACTCGCCGAAGCGGTACACGGTCGCCGACCCGCGCCCCTCCACGTCGGCCAGAAGTGTGAGCTCGGCGCGCACCTGGGGCGGCACCCTGCCGGTGGCGAGCGCGGTGAGATCGGCTTGGAGGACCATCTCCCAGGCGTCGGCGGCGGGGTTGGCGAGCAGCCGGCGGACGGCGCCGAGGTCGTCGTCCGCGAGGGCGCAGGCGAGCGCGCTCGGCGCGTTCTCGACAGTGAGACCAAGCAGCTCCATCTCCGAGAGGACCCAGCGCACGAGCAGCGGAGCCGGAGCGACCAGGTCGCTCCACGCAAGCGGCGCGTCCCACGAGGCGAGCGAGGCGAGGGACGTGTCCGCGTCGCCGTGCCCATGGCGCAGCTCGAGCACGGTCCGCAGGACGCTGCGGCGCTGCGCGACTGCAGTCGAGGGTGTGTCGGGCACATACGCGAGCGCGGGGACGACCTTGCGCCGGGTGTCGAGAGCACCGGCAAGGCTCGGGTGCACCCCCATCTCGAGCCAGCTGTGCGCGAGGGCCCACCACCTTTCGGCGAGGCCGAGGCCGAGCCACTCGTCCGCGGCCGGCGTCGGGAGCACGATCCCCCGGTGCGTGTCCTCGACGACCAGACCCGCAGCAGCAGCGATCTCAGCAAGCCGGAAGGCATCTCGCTCGGGGAGCTCGACGTCGGCCGCGAGGCGGCGTACTTCTCGGACCCCGACCCCGCCTGACTTGAGCACGGGAGCGGGCCGTGAGCCCCAGCATTCGACGATGCGCTCGACGGCCTGGGTCACAGCGACCGCCCGGGTCTCGAGGGCGTCGGAGGGCGGCTCGGCAAGCGCAGCGAGCTCGACGCTGGGCCTGCAGTAGGAGTCCACCGGGAAGGGATGGCCGCCGCGCAGCGCCAGTCCCACCTCCCTGGGCATGATCGCCGACATCCAGGTGTCCCGGTAGGCGAGCCCGTGCTCGACGACCCATACGGCCGCATCCACCGCACCCCGCCCGTCGCGGCGCCGGTAGAGGCCGGAGGCGAGGTTCCAGGGCAGCGGGACGGGTTCCGAGCTCGTCGAGAGGCGGCGGGCGAGTGCTCGCGCCTCGGCGGGCGCGCCTGCGACGAGGTCTCGAACGGCGTCCCCGTCCTCCAAGAAGGCGAGGACCTCGCGCACGAGCTGGGCCTTGCGCCCGGCGTTCGCCTTCCTGCCGATCGCCTGTAGGACCGACTGGAGGTCGGCGACGGTCAACCGCTCCACCATCTCGCCCGCCGGGGGCCCCAAGGCCGCGGCGCCGCGGATGGTGAGAAGGGCCGGGTGGATGCACAACTCATCGTCGGAGGCCACCACGAGGTGCCGGCGCGCGAGCCATTCGAGCACCCGGGCCACCGCAGCCTGCGTCCCCTCTCCCGCCATGCGCTGGACGTCGGTCGGACGGACGTGCTTGTCGCCGAGGAGGGTGAGGATCTGGACCACCTGGAGCACCGAGTTGTCCGCGTCCATGAGCGCCCGCAGGACGCTTCGCACCGAGAACGCCCGGCTCTCGAGCTCTTCCATGGACGCCGGGGCGGGTTCGGCGAGATCGGGGCGCAGCTCGAGGAGGAGAGCCAGCTGCTCTTCGTCCAGATCCCCCAGCTCCTCCGCGTGGGCGGGTACCGGGGAGGGCCGGCGGTTCGAGGAACCAGCCGCGGCGCTCGCCTTCGTTTTCGCGCTCAAGCCTTCGTACTTCCGATCGTTCGACATTCGGGCATGACGCTGATCATCAACAGCTTCCGGAACGAGCCCGCCCGACAGTCGGAGACACCGTTTCGCGTCGACCATACCAACCTCCCGCACCGAGCTGGTGGATCCGCCGCGACCAGGCCCAACTCCCGGGGGAGGCGGCATCGGCCCTCAGACAGTCGAACCGTTCGGAACCTCTTCCACCGCGGTGCCGGCGTTGGGTGAACCACCTCCGCCTGGAGGGTGAGGCTCCCGGTCGGAAGCCCCTCCATCGGGCTCGTGCTTTCGGGCCTCTGCCGACGAGAGGTCGGGGTGACCGGGATCACTCGGGGTCGTCCCGCAGCTCTTGCAGGGACGTGGTCTGCTCGACGTAGCCCACCCGCTCTCCGAAGACCCCCCATGCGGTGTCCCGGTGCTCCCTGGCGAGGTTCTTGACCAGCCGGCAGCACCCGCCAACCTGGCCGCCCTCGCTGGCGCGCTTCCTCGCTCGGGTGGGCACGCAGCTTGGTCCCCCGCCGCCGACGCTGGTCGCGGGGGTCCCGCTTGGCGAGGCATTTGCGCTCGTGAGCCACGATGTCACCCTGCCCGGGGTGTGTGACTCGGCCCGAGCCGCAGGCTGCGCGGTGCGAGCGCCGATTCACCCCCCCGGAAGGCGGGAGCAGTGCGGCGCGCCTTGGTAGATTCGGCCGTCGTGGACGCGGTTTCGGCACGCACCCGGCGGGTGCTCACCGAAGCCGCAGCCGTCACCTGGCTGCTCGTGTGTGCCGCAGGGTTCCTCGCTCCGGCCCTCAGCCACGGCAAGGCGATCGGCCCCTACGACCTGCTCCAGCTGCTAGGCCTCACCAGCGTCGCCCACCCGCTCGTCCACAACGCGGACGCTTCCGACCAGATCCAGCAGTTCATCCCTTGGCAGGTCCTCGCCTGGCGCCAGGTGCACGCCGGAGACCTGCCGCTGTGGCAGCCCGCCAACCTCCTCGGGATGCCGCTCGCCTCGAACTTCCAATCGGCGCCCTTCGGCCTCGCGAACGTCGTCGGCTACGCCTTTCCCCTCGCGCTCGCCCACAGCGCGACCGTCGCGACCGAGCTGGTCCTGGCCGGTACCGGCACGTACGTGCTGGGCCGCATGCTCCGCCTCGACGTCCTCCCGGCGGTCATGGGAGCGACCATCTTCGAGCTCTCCGGGGCGTTCACGATCTGGCTCGGGGTCTACGTCGCCGACGTCTGCATGCTGCTGCCCTGGGTCCTCGCGGCGTCCGTCGCGCTCGGACGTCGCCCGCGGGGACGCCGCACCGGGCCAGCCGTGCTCCTCGCGCTCGGGCTCGCCCTGGCGTTCGCCGCGGGGGAGCCGCAGATCGACGCCTACCTCGTGCTCTTCGTCGGCGTCTTCGCCGTGGTGGTCGCGCTCGACAGGCGGCGCGCGGCCCACAGCGGCGCCGGGGAGCTGGCAGGAGAGCCCGGATCGGCCTCCGGCGCGCTGTTGGCCCACCTCGGAGCGCTCGTCGCGGCCGCGGGCCTGGTAGCCCCGATCTACCTCCCCGGCAGCCAGGTCCTGGCGCGCTCGGCGAGGGTGCACGGGCCCTACGTGTCGTCGCTCCCGCCACACGACCTCACCCATCTGCTCTTCGCCGGCTACAGCGGCGTCCCGACCAACCTCGCCTCGGTCATCGGCGCGAACAACCTCTACGTCTCCATGCTCTACGTCGGGTCGGTCGCCTTGGTGCTCGCCCTCGTCGGCCTCGTGTGGATCCGTCAGCGCCCCGAGGTGCGCGCGTTCCTGCTCCTCACGCTGGGGCTGCTCGTGGTCTTGTTCACGCCGCAGATCGCCGCGGTCATGCGCCACATCCCCGAGGCAAAGGTCTTCCGTCTCGACCTCGGCACGACGTTCCTCGACTTCTCCTTCGCGATGCTGGCCGCGTTCGGGGCACAGGCACTCCTTGTCACGCGGCGCAAGACCGCTACCCCGAAGGGCGCGGAGAGCCTCGAGCTCGATCCCCTGGTCCCCCAGTGGACGGACCGCCTGCTCGTCCTCGGCACCGCGTTCATCGCGCTCGGGCTCGCAGTCCTCGAGGTGCGCCTCGGGATCGGCCTCGGCCACCTGAAACCCGCGCAGTCCGCGGTGCGCCAGTCGAGCTTCTTGTGGCCGGCCGTCGGGATCGCCGGATGCGCGCTGCTCGCCGCTGCGCGCACGGCCTACCGCGCGCCAGGCGCTGCACACGCAGCCCGCAACGCCGTGCAGCGTGCGCTCGTTCGGGCCAGCGCGTTGGCCTCGGGCCGTGGCGGCCTCGCACTCCTCGTCGGCATCGAGGCAGCCTTCAGCATCATCGGTGGTGCCTGGTTCGTATCGTCCACTCCCAATCCTCTCCCCCTCACCCCTGCGATCGCGGCGCTGCAGCGCGACGTCCGCGGCGAGCTCGTCGGGATGGGGACATGCGCCCAGCTCCACGCCTTCCCCGACGTCGGGGTGATGCCGGACGTGAACGCCGTCTACGGGATCGACGAGCTCGCCGACTACGACCCGATCATGACGACCCAGTACTACGGCGCGCTCGGAGGCTTGCTCGGCACCTCGCGCACGCCGCCGGCCGGCGCCAACTCGCTCTTCTGCCCGAAGATCTCTTCCGTCCAGATGGCCCGGTTCTTCGGCGCCTCCTACGTGCTGGAACCGCCAGGCGCGAGCGGACCTCCCGGGACGAGACTGGTGGCCAAGATCCGCGGTGAGGGCCTCTACGCGGTCCCACGCTCCGGCCGCGCGACGCTCGTGCCGCTCCCTCGGGGCACAGGGGGCGGCGAAGGCACCAGGTGGTCGACCACGTGGGAGGGGGACTCCGCCGGCCCGCCGGCAGTCCAGCGCGCGCTCGAGTCCAAGGCTGGCACATGGCGCATCCAGGTCGACGCCCACGCGCGCTCGCTTCTCATCGCGCGGGTGACGGCGGTGCCGGGGTGGCATGCGACGATCGACGGGCGGCCGCTCCGGCTCCGCACCTACGACACATTGCTGCTCGCCGCCGTGGTGCCCGCCGGTCACCACGTCGTCGTGCTCCACTACTGGCCGGGGCTCTTGAGCACCGGCCTCGTCGTCGCCGCGGCGTCCGCTGTCGCCCTCGCCGGCGCGCTCGCGTGGTCCTTGTGGCGCCGCCGGCGCCGTCGCGTGGGCGCCGCGGCGCCATTCACGTCCCTCCCGCCGCGTGCAGTGACCCAGGCCGCCGAGCGCTCCGCCGCGTCCTGAGCGTGGCGTGCAGTGCTCTCGGGCTCACTCCCGGAGCGTGCGCCGGAGCCAGATCGCGCCACCCGGTGTCTCGAGCATCTGGGGAAGCTCCGCCTCGACGACGTCGCGATGGACGAGCGCGAGGTAGTGGTTCCACAAGACGATCTCGAACGCGTCGTTGAAGAGCAAGAACGCATGGAGGAGGTACGCCTCGTTCCACGCTCTCCCGGCTTCGACCCAGTGCCGGAGGTACTCGAATGGCCAGAAGATGTCGTGGACGTGGACGTAGACACCTGGTGCGAGCACCGGCAGGACGTTCGTGTAGAGGTGTTGGACGTCGCTGCCGGTCTTGAGCACGTGGGAGCAGTCGACGAACAGGACGTCGCCCGCGCCCAACGAGCGGAACCGCTCGAGCGGCACCGACTGGACCGGCTCGGCGAGGACCTCCACCCTGTCGCCCGGTCGCGTCACTCCGCGGAGGAGCTCGGGGTAGGGCTCGACCGCGGTCAGCGCCATCGCGCCGCCGAGGTACCGCTCGTTCGTGTCGAGCGCGAGCGCCGTCGTGTAGCCGCTCCCGACCTCGAGGTAGCGAACCGGGCGGAGATGGCGCAGCATCGCTTGGAGGATGGACGCGTCGCCGACGCCGTAGTTCGGGTTGTCGAGGCGAAAGCGGGCGCTCGTGGCCGACGTCGCCCGAAGCTGGTTCTCGAGCGGGGCCTCGCGGGCCAGCGCTGCGAGCGTCTTGAACAGCTCGAGCTGCTCCCCGGCCCGCAGGTCGATACCTGGGAGCTCCCGGCTGGCGGCGAACAGCCGCTCTGCCTGGGCCTCGATGCCGGCGAGGTCAGGCACCGGGGAGTAGAAGTGCCCCGGGGGGGAGAAGGTGAGGAACGGCGCGACGCTCGGCGGCACGTCCAGGCCGCCGGATGCCTCGGGCGCGCCGGATGCCTCGGGTGGGGCGCCCCCCTTCCCGCCGGCCTTCCCGCCACCCTTCCCGCCGGCCTTCCCTCCGCCCTGCGCGCCGGCCTGCGCGCCGGCCTCGACGCCCACGCGCCGGGCGAGCGCCGCGTCGAGGCGCACGAGGCGCTCGCCAGCGCGCCGGAGGAAGCGGGAACGGACGAGCGCCGCGCCGGCCCGGCGAGGACGAGACGTGGTCACCGCCGCCATCGTCGCGCGTCGCCTCGCCTCGCGCGGGCAGCCGCTGTCCTCGACCGGCGCGGGACCGGCGGTAGCCTCCGCGTCGGTGCCGGACCGACGTGCGAGCGCTCAGGCCACAGCCGGCTTGTTCCCCCCTGGCGACGTCGCGCCCGGTCCCGGGGTCGTGCGCGCCTTCGGCGCGTACTTGGAGCGCACCCTCGCAGACGCGGACGCCGGCCGCTGTGAGGTGCTCGCACATCCCCTCGCGCTGCTGTCGCCTGGGGCGACCGTCTCCGTCCGGGCGGGGACGAGCCCACCGTGGTGGGACGAGCTCTGCGCACGCCGTGCCGGAGCCCGAGTCGCCTTTCGCGGCGTCGCTGGACGCGGTCCCGCCGGAGCTGTCCGTCGGCTGCCGCTCACGGTGTTCGACCGCTGGGACCCCTCCGCGGTCCCACCAACGCCGCCCGAGCTCGACGTGCTCGCGATCGTCACGACCTTCAACGAAGCCGACGTCGTCGGCGGACTCCTGTCGCGCCTTCGCGCCGACGGCATCAGGGTGCGCCTCATCGACAACTGGTCAACCGACGCGACCTTCGACATCGCGGCGAGGCGCGCCGCGCGCGACCCGGGGATCGCCCTCGAGCGCTTCCCGTCCGGCGCGCCCCCCACCTACTTCGAGCTGGAGAAGCTGCTCACCCGGGTGGAGGATGCCGCCCACCGCTCGGGCGCGGACTGGGTCATCCACCATGACGCGGACGAGGTCCGCCAATCCCCATGGCCGGACGTGTCGCTCCGCCGTGCGCTGTGGTGCGTCGAGCAGTTCGGCTTCAACTGCGTGGACCACGTCGTCATGAACTTCCGCCCCGTCGACGAGCGCTGGCAAGGAACAGGCGAGCTCGAAGAAGCGTTCGGATGGTTCGAGTTCGGCGACCACCACGCGGCGTTCCGCCAGCAGAAGGCATGGAAGCCGCAGCCCGTGCCCGTCCGCTGCGCTGCGACCGGCGGGCACGACGCGGAGTTCCCCGGACGCCGCGTCTTCCCATACCGGTTTCTCCTGCGCCACTACCCGATCCGCTCCACCGCCCACGGCAGGCGCAAGGTGCTCGTCGAGCGCCAAGGGCGCTTCAGCCCCGAAGAGCGCGAGCGGGGCTGGCACGTCCATTACGACCAGTACTCCGAGCACTCGACGTTCCTCTGGGCGCCCACGTCCTTGCACCGGTTCACCACCCTCGAGGACCTGGACCGACGTCTCCTCGTCGAGAGGCTGAGCGCCGCAGCTCTGCCCGCGAACCCGTTCCCAGGGGAGTCCGTCGACCCGTCGCCGTCTCCCCCGCTCTCGGATCCCGGCGTCATCGCCCTGGACGCGGTCCGGCTCGGGCTGCGAGCCGCAAGGCGGGCCGTCACGACGGCACGCCGCGCGATCGCCCGCTGACCCGGAGCCCGGTCGGTGTCACGTAGGGCCGGCACCGGCTTTCGGGTGGGTCCCCCCTGCCGCTCGGGGCCTCAGGCTAACCTCGCAGGCAATGAGCGATACCGGCGCTCGATCGAAGAGCCCGTCGGTACGCGTCCAGACGGTCCTCTACGAGAACGCGGCCCGCGACGTCGTCCGGTTCGTCGCCGGGATGTCGGCTGCGTGCGCACACGCGATCGGCTCGGGGAGGATCGCCTCAGCCGAGCTCGCGATCGGCGACTCCTCCGCAGAGCCGATGGCAAGCGACGCCGAGGAGCTGCTGGCAGATGGATCGACCCCGTTCACCAGGGTCGCCTACCTCCACTTCGGCACGAACCTCGGCTCCGCAGGGGGCCACAACCGCCTCTTCGCCGCGTCCCGAGCCGACGCGGTGCTCGTCGTGAACCCCGACACCTACGCCTCGCCGCACCTCGTCTCGGAGCTGGTCGCAGCATTCGAAGACCCGACCGTCGGGATCGTCGAGGCTCGCCAGCTCCCTCTCGAGCACCCCAAGGCCCACGACCCGGTTACCGGCGACGTGAGCTGGGCCTCGGGATCCTGCCTGCTCGTGCGGGCGGGCGTCGTCGAGGCGACGGGGGGGTTCGACGCCGACCTCTTCTTCCTTCACGGCGACGACGTGGACTTCTCCTGGCGCACGCGGCTCGCCGGGTGGCGCGTCGTCCACCGGCCGACCGCGCGTGTCTTCCACGACAAGCGGCTCGACGAGCGGGCGGTCATCCGCGTGGGCGAGCGCGAGCGCGAGCAGTCGGCGCTGGCGAGCGTCCTGCTGCCCTGGCGCTACAGCCGGCAGGACCTCGCCCTCGACCGCTTGGAGCAGCTCGAGGCC
Source organism: Actinomycetes bacterium (assembly GCA_021844425.1). Classification (GTDB taxonomy): domain Bacteria; phylum Actinomycetota; class Acidimicrobiia; order Acidimicrobiales; family RAAP-2; genus JAJYVT01. The sequence continues at coordinate 35,131 of JAKBTL010000018.1, forward strand.
GCGGACGACGAGATCTCGCGCACCGTCGCCAAGGAGCTGCGCGCCCGGGTGGAGGCGGGCAGGATGCCCGAGCCGATCGACCCCGACCACGTGGTGGGCGAGTTCGTGGGCGGCGAGTACGCGCACCACCGCTTCTCCTATGCCAGCACATGACCGCGCCAGCACATGACGAGCCTCGAGCTCAGGCGTCTCCCAGCCAGTCTTCGACGAGGCTCCCGTCGGACCCGGTGCGGAAGAGCGGGATCGCGCCGAGCGCACGGACCATCTCGGCGTCCTCGCCGAGCGCACGGCGCCACTGCTGGCCCTCGGTGAGGAAGGCGCCCACGACGACGGGCTCGGCGCCGACCCGGCGCAGCAGCTGCAGCGACGCGCGCAGCGAGGCCCCCGTCGACACCACGTCGTCGACGACGGCCACCCGGCGGCCTTTCAGCGTGTCGACGCGGGCGGGGTCGAGCCGGAGGCTCTGGTCGGCTCCCGTCGTGATGGAGCGCACCGGCTCCACCCATGTGTCCCCGAGGTGGATCTTCGGGGTCTTGTACAAGATGACGTAGTCGTCGAGGCCGAGCGCCCGGGTCACTTCGATGGCAAGAGGGATCCCCATCGTCGCGACCGACACCACGCGCTCTGGGCGGGTATCGGCCAGGAGCTCGGCGAGCTCTTCGCCGGCCCGCTCGGAGAACGCGACCCCGTAGTCGACGCAGACGAGCAGGGCGATGGTGACGTCGGGAGCCACCTGCACGAGCGGCAGGTCGACCGTCTGCGAGCCGATGGTGGTCCGGTAGGTGCGCTCGGCGATGGCGCGATCGTCGCGGACTGCCGACCGGCGTGCAAATGCGGGCACGACAAGGCAGGATCGGCGCGGTCGCCCTCGAGCCCGCGATGCGAGCGGCGCACCGAGATCAGCGCCCCAGGTGCGAAGTGAGGAGCCGCTCGACGGCGTCGGGATCGTCCGGCGTGATCACAGGGTGCATTCGTTTCCCAAGGTCGATGACGAGCGCGATCTGCTTGCCAGGCCGTTTCGTGTCGAGGTTCCACCAGTGCACGAGATCGCCTGAGCCCCAGATGCGCCACTTGCCGGTCACCGCCCCGAGCGGCCGCCTCTCCACGCGTCGGATGGCCGAGTACGGGACTTCCTTGGCGCCACCCCACGGGTAGTACCGCCGGATGAGGAGGGCATGGTCGCCGCAGGCGATCCCGCCGTCGTCGTAGAGCATGAAGCTCCATTCTCGCCTGCCGGCGCCGGCCGCGCCGGCACGACGCCTCGCCGGGCGCCCCACGTTCACCCCGCGTCGCTATCGCGATTGACTCCAATATAGTAGTCGGACTATTGTAGTGGCGTGGATCGCCCGCACTCCCCGCTCGAGCCGGACGATGCCCTCGCTGGCCTGGTCAGGCGCGCGGGGCTTCGTGTGACCGCGACGCGCCTGGGCGTGCTTCGTGCCCTGGCAAAACGCCCGCATGCGGATGCCGAGACGGTCATCGAGGACGTGCGTGCACAGCTCGGCTCGGTCTCCCCGCAGACCGTGTACAGCGTGCTCACCGCGTTCGTCGGGGCCAGGATCGTCCGCCGGATCGAGCCCGCGGGAAGCCCAGCGCTCTACGAGCTGCGCGTGGGCGACAACCATCACCACGTGGTGTGCCGACGCTGCCGCGCCACCGCAGACATCGACTGCGTCGTCGGCGAGCGTCCCTGCCTCACCCCGTCAGAGACCCGCGGCTACCTCCTCGACGAGGCAGAGGTGACCTTCTGGGGAGTCTGCCCCGCCTGCCAAGAGGCGACCGAGCACCCTAGAGCAGCGCCACATCCTAAGACAACGCCCGCGGCAGACCCGCCCCCACGAACTGGGCCGCACCCTGCGGCAGAGGAGGAATGCCATGCCTGAGGACACGCCTGAAGGCACCTGCCCCGTGCTGCACACGGCGATGGGAGCCAGATCGAACCGCGACTGGTGGCCCAACAACATCGATCTGCAACTGCTGCACCAACATTCCGAGCGCGCGAACCCGATGGGCGAGAGCTTCGACTACACGAAGGAGTTCGCCTCGCTCGACCTCGACGCCGTGAGGCGCGACATCGTCGAGGTGATGACGACCTCCCAGGAGTGGTGGCCCGCCGACTTCGGCCACTACGGACCGCTGTTCGTCCGCATGGCGTGGCACAGCGCCGGCACCTACCGCATCGCCGATGGCCGTGGCGGCGCGGGGCGGGGCAACCAGCGCTTCGCACCGATCAACAGCTGGCCCGACAATGCCAACCTCGACAAGGCACGTCGTCTGCTGTGGCCGGTCAAGAAGAAGTACGGGCGGAAGCTCTCGTGGGCCGACCTGATCATCTTCGCCGGCAACTGCGCACTGGAGTCCATGGGCTTCGCGACGTTGGGCTTCGGCGGCGGGCGGGAGGACATCTGGGAGCCCGAGGACATCGACTGGGGACCGGAGGATACCTGGCTCGGCGACGAGCGCTACAGCGGCGAACGCGACCTCGCCAACCCGTTCGGCGCCGTGCAGATGGGGCTCATCTACGTGAACCCCGAAGGGCCGAACGGCAACCCCGACCCTCGCGCCGCTGCGCGGGACATCCGGGAGACCTTTGCCCGCATGGCGATGGACGACGAGGAGACGGTCGCGCTCATCGTCGGGGGTCACACCTTCGGGAAGTTCCACGGCGCAGCACCGACGAGCATGCTCGGCCCCGAGCCCGAAGGGGCGAGCCTCGAAGAGCAGGGCCTCGGCTGGAAGAGCTCCTATCGCACCGGCAAGGGGAACGACACGACCACGAGCGGGCTCGAGGGCATCTGGACCACCACTCCGACGCGCTGGGACAACGGCTTCTTGGACAACCTCTTCGCCTACGACTGGGAGCTCACCACGAGCCCGGCAGGGGCGAAGCAGTGGGTCCCGAAGGACCCTGCTGCGCAGGGTACCGTTCCCGACGCGCACGACCCGTCGGTGAGGCACGCGCCAACGATGCTCACCACGGACCTGGCGCTCAAGGAAGACCCGATCTACCGACCGATCGCCAAGCGGTTCCACGAGCACCCCGACGAGCTGGTCGACGCCTTCGCCAACGCGTGGTTCAAGCTCACCCACCGCGACATGGGACCGGTCACCCGGTACCTCGGGCCGCTCGTGCCTGTCGAACCCCAGCTCTGGCAGGACCCGGTCCCGCCGGTGGACCACGACCTCGTCGACGACGACGACACCGCCGCGCTCAAGGCAGCGCTCCTTGGTTGCGGGCTTGCGATCTCGGAGATGGTCGCGGTCGCCTGGGCCTCCGCGTCGACGTTCCGCGGGACCGACCTGCGCGGCGGTGCCAACGGGGCGCGCATCCGTCTCGTCCCGCAGAAGAACTGGGAGGCCAACGACCCTCAGCAGCTTGCGCGCGTGCTGGCCACGCTGGAACGCGTCCGCCAGGAGTTCAACGGCGCCCGGCGCGCCGGCGCCCAGGTCTCCCTGGCCGACCTGATCGTTCTCGCCGGGTGCGCGGCCGTCGAAGAGGCGGCAAGGAGAGCCGGCGTCGATGTCACGGTCCCGTTCACGCCGGGTCGCACGGACGCGTCGCAGGAGCAAACCGACGTCGCCTCCTTCGCCGTGCTCGAACCTGTGGCGGACGGGTTCCGCAACTACGTCCGCGCCGGCGAGACGCGCCCTCCCGAGCACCTGCTCGTCGAGCGGGCAAGACTGCTCACGCTCTCCGTGCCGGAGATGACGGTGCTGATCGGCGGCATGCGCGCCCTCGGCGCGAACACCGGGCACACGACGCACGGGGTGCTCACCAGCCGGCTAGAGGCGCTGACCAACGACTTCTTCGCCAACCTGCTCGACGTAGGGACCGAATGGACGCCGTCCCTGATCGACGAGGGCATCTACGAGGGCCGCGCCCGCGCGACGGGAACGCTCAAGTGGACCGCCACGGCCGTCGACCTCGTCTTCGGCTCGAGCTCGCAGCTTCGTGCGGCCGCCGAGGTGTACGCGAGCGACGACGCCGAAGAAAAGCTCGTAGCGGACTTCGTCGCCGCATGGGACAAAGTCATGATGCTCGACCGCTTCGACGTCTCGACGCCTACTCGTTCTGGGACGGAACGCACCACGTCGACAATGCGGGGCCGACCCGCCCCAGGAACTCGTGCACGGTCGACTCGGCCACCCGATGGAGCAGCACGCGGTCGATGAGACCACCGATCCGGTCGAGGGGTGGCCGGTAGGAGGCTTCGATTGCGAGGCGGCAACGCGTCTCGTCGAGGGGCGTGACGACGAGCGTGCCGTCGAGAACCGGGAAGAGCGACTCGAAGAAGGTTGCCTCCCAGCGGATCGGGATCGCGACGGCGCCATCCCGTGTCCAGCAGGCGCCGAGCCGCACCTTGACCGGGACGCCCAGCACGCGCTCGCCGAAGCCGGGCCCAACGGTCATGAGCAGCTCTTCGCCCGAGGCCGTGGCTTCCCCGGCGAGCGGCAGGAGCTCCTCCCCGGATCGGCGGAGCCAGCTCTCGACCTCGAGGTGCGAGCTTTCGATCTCGACGGCGTCGGTCAAGAAGACAACTGCGTGCTCGGGCCCCGTCACCACGACTCGGAGCCTGAAGCCCGACCACGCAGCTGTCTAGGGCCAAAGGTCCCTTCACTCGGGTCGGTCACCGTACGCGGATGCGCCACTCGAGCCGCGTTCCCGAAGACCCGTTCGGACCAACGAAGAACGTGCCGACGAATTCCCGAGCGACATCGTTCCAGGACGAGACCGCAAGGAGCTTCGACTCCGCGTTCAAGCAACACGTTCATGCCTCGAGGGGCTTCGCTCCCTCCGGCAGCGTCGCGGCGAGCTTCGTAATCTGTGCGGCACCGAAGGTCGCTGCAGCGGCAGCGCGGCTGTGCAATGTGCATTGCACATCAGTAGCCTGTCGCCGAAGGGAAAGCGCACGAAAGTGCAGGGGAAGGGGAAGGGACGCACGATGACCGAGGAAGTCGGCAGCGAAGGATCACGGCCCGCCCGGAGAGTCCCTCCGAACGTCCGGGGGGCGCGTACGAGGCGCCGCATCGCCGAAGCCGCCCTCGCACTCCTCGAAGAGCGCGAGTCCCCCCCGACCTCCCGGGAGATCGCCGAGCGCTCGGGGGTGTCGCTCCGCTTGGTCTTCCATCACTACGAGGACCTCGACGCTCTCTACCAGGCGGTGAACGAGCTGTCCGTCGAACGCTACGGGAAGCTCGTGCCCGACGTGCCGGCCAACCTGCCGCTCCACACACGGATCGAGCGCACCGTCGAACGCCGCGCCATGCTCTACGAGGCGATCGGGAACTTCGGGCGCAACTCCACGGCGCTCGCCGCCAGCCATCCCGGCGTCGCCGCCGCGCTCAGGGCTGTCCGCTCGACGCTGACCGGGCTCCTCGAGCACACCTTCGCCCCCGAGATCGAGGCTGCGGGCAGGCAGCGCAGGGAGCTCCTTGCCGGACTCGGCGTCGCGGTCTCGCTCAGGACGTGGGACCGTCTACGCAGGGTCGAAGGGCTCTCCGTGGCGTCGTCGCGTCGCGTGGTGTCCCGGATGCTGCGCGCCGCTCTGGCCGATCCCGAGCCCAAAGCGTCGTTGGTCGCGTGAGCTGACCGGCACGTCGCCGAGCTGCCGCACAGGCCCGGCGCGCCTCTTCGGGACGACGGGCGGGGCGTCAGGACGCCGCGGCCGAGAGCTCGGCGAAGCGCCGGGCGTCCACGTTGCCGCCCGAGAGCACGACGCCGACGCGCTCGGACCCCGGGGCGACCTCGTCGACACGCCGGGTCAGTACGGCAGCGAGGCTGGCCGCGCCGCTCGGCTCGATGACGAGCTTCAGCCGGTCGAAGGCGAACCGCATCGCGTCGAGGATCTCTGCGTCGCTCACGAGGACGATGCCGGCAAGGAGGCAACGGTTGATCGAGAACGTGAGCTCCCCGGGCACCTCCGCTGCCAGGCCGTCTGCGATCGTGCGCGGCACGGGGATCCTGACACGACGGCCGGCGTCGAGAGAGCGCCTCGTGTCGTCGCCCGCCTCGGGCTCGACCCCGACCACGCGCAGGCCGGGGCACATCGCAGAGGCGATCGTCGCGCAGCCTGCAGCCAGTCCGCCGCCGCCGACCGGGACGACGAGAGCGTCGAGGCGGCCGACCTCTTCCAAGAGCTCGAGCGCGACGGTGCCCTGGCCGGCGATCACGTGCGGGTGCTCATAGGGCGGGATGAGCGCCATGCCGCGCGCTGACGCGAGGTCTGCGCCGATCGTCACCCTGTCCTCCTTGTAACGGTCGTACGTCACGATCTCTGCGCCGTAGCCGGCGACGGCGTCGACCTTGGATCGCGGGGCGTCCTCGGGCATGACCACCACTGCCCGGGTCCCGAGCTCGTGTGCTGCGAGCGCGACCGCCTGGGCGTGGTTGCCCGACGAGTAGGTGACGATCCCCGCCGCGAGCACATCGACCCGAAGGCGGGAGGCCGCGTGGTAGGCGCCTCGGAACTTGAAGGCGCCGACCCGCTGGAAGTTCTCGCACTTGAGGAACACCGCCCGCCTGGCCAGGCGGTCGAGGGTGTGGGACCGCACCACCGGCGTGCGGTGGACCACGCCAGCGAGGCGCTCGGCGGCGTCGCGGACGTCCTCCGCAGCGACCGCGAGAGCCGGTTTCGCCGTTCTGGCCGCGGGATCCGGTGTCCTCATCACCGATGTCTTATCGCTTCTCGTCTCGACGGCGACGCCGGTCGCGTGCTTCGGGCTGCCGGCCGGCTCGACCCGGCCGGTGCTCGGATTCCTGCGACACTGGCGGCATGGTCACGAACGGGACGGAATCGACACGCGGGGATCAAGTGTGGAGGGCCGGGGATCGCCCGCACAGGCATCCTCGGCTCGACGTGGACGCGGCGCAGCGGCTCCTCGAGGTCGCGATCGAAGAAGCTCGTGCGGGTCTCGCCGAAGGAGGCATCCCCATCGGCGCCGCCCTCTTCCACCGGGACGGGACGCTCCTCGGCAGAGGCCGCAACCGCCGCGTCCAGGACGGCGATCCTTCCGTCCATGCCGAGACCGCGGCGTTCCGTGACGCCGGCCGTCGGCGCGACTACGCAGACTGCGTGATGGTGACGACCCTCTCCCCATGCTGGTACTGCAGCGGACTGGTGCGCCAGTTCGGGATCGGCGGCGTCGTGGTCGGCGAGGACCGGACGTTCTCCGGCGGGCACGAGTGGCTGGCCGAGCACGGGGTTGAGGTGGTGGTCCTCGACGACCCCTCGTGCACCGAGCTCCTCGGCGGCTTCGTCGCCGCGCACCCGGCGCTGTGGCACGAGGACATCGGGGTCGAGGACCGAACCGAGGACTGAGGAACAGCTCGCCGCTCGTGCCGTGCCACGGGGTTCTGTGCCGCGTCGTGCCGCGGCGTGCCGTGCCGCGGCGTGCCGTGCCGCTCACGGCGGTGACCAGAGCCGGCACCACCGTCCGACGGCGGTGACTGGAAAAACGCCGTCGGAAGTGGTGTGCTCGTCGCACAAGTGCGCTGCAGGCCCCCTGGCTCGCCAGGGGGCCGCCGCATCCCCGGCATGGCGCGCACCGGGCACCGGGCACCGGGCACCGGGCACCGAGGATGCGCTCGAACGTCGATGCCCTCGCGGACCGACACACGCCTCTGGCAGGATGAGCGCGATGGTCGATCCCCTGCTCGCTCCCCGCCCCGACGTCAGCCCCGAGATGGCGGCGGCGCTGCTGACCGACGTCTACGGGGTCTCGGGCAGCCTGACCGAGCTGCACGGGGAGCGTGACCTGAACTTCCGCGTCGACACGGCCGGCGGGCGCCGCTACGTGCTGAAAGTCCATCACCCCGAGGACTCGGGAGACGTCGTCGAGATGCGGACGCTGGCGCTGACCCACGTCAGGAGGGTCGACCCCGGCCTGCCCGTCCCCGAGGTGGTGCCCACTCCCGCCGGGGCCGTGCGGGCCGCGGTCGCCGGGGCAGACGGACGGATCTCCGACGTCCAGCTCGTCACCTTTCTCGACGGCGCCCACCCGGACCCCCCCGCGCTCGACGCCGCCGCCCTCTACGAGTGGGGGCGGTGCACCGCACGGCTGGGGAGGGCGCTGCGCGGCTTCTTCCACGCGGCGGCCGGCTACCGGATCCAATGGGACGTGCGGCACACCGTCGCGCTGCGCGACCGCCTCGACCTCCTCGAGCCCGACGACAGGAAGCTCGTCGAGGCGACGATCGACCGCTTCGAGCACCGCGTCGCCCCGAGCTTCGAGAGGCTGCGGGCACAGATCATCCACAACGACATGAACCCGCGCAACGTGCTCGTCGACGGAGGCAACCGGATCGTGGGCATCACCGACTTCGGGGACATGACGCACACCGCGCTGGTCTGCGACCTCGCAGTGGCGATCGCGGAGGTCGCTGCTGCCCGCGACGACGTGCTCGGGGCCGCTGAGCCCATGATCGCCGGCTACTGCGACGAGACCCCTCTCGAGGAAGACGAAGCCGCAGTCTTGGCCGACCTGGTCATGGCACGCGCCGCCACGGACGTCGTCGTGACGACGTGGAGGCGGCTCCACCACTCCCACGCCGAAGAGCTCCCCGACGCGTCGATGGCGCTCCTGCGCCGCGTCGAGGACGAAGGCGTGGACGCGCTCGGCGCGCACCTCGAGGAGGTCGCCCGCCGCTCCTCGGGTGCCTCGCCGACATCCCTCCCCTACCGCGCCCGGGCGAGCGAGGAGCTGCAGCGCGCTCGCCGGCGCGTGCTCGGCGCGGTGGAGCTGAGCTACGACGAGCCGCTCCACCCGGTGCGCGGTGAAGGCGTGCACCTCTTCGACGCCGAAGGACGCCGCTACATCGACGCCTACAACAACGTTCCCGTCGCCGGCCACTGCCATCCGAAGGTTGCCGCGGCGATCGCCGCACAGGGCCGACGCCTCGTGACGAACACCCGCTACCTGCACGAGTCGAACGTCGAGCTCGCCGAAGCGCTCCTCGAGCGCGCTCCTGGGCACCTCGGTCGGGTCCTCTTCGTCAACTCGGGCAGCGAGGCGAACGACGTCGCGCTGCGGATCGCCCGGCTGGCGACGGGGCGCGACGGGGCGCTCGTCACGCGCTTCGCCTACCACGGCGTGACGGAGGCGACGACCGACCTCTCCCCCGAAGAGTGGCCGGAAGGGTTCGCGCCTGCGCACGTGGGCCTGCTCGCCCCCCCCGGCGCCTCAGACCTCGCCGCAGGCGATGCCGCCGTCGACGCCGGCGACGCCGTCGACGCCGGCGACGCCGTCGACGCCGTCGACGCGCTCCGCGCGGCTGGCCACCCGCCGGCCGCGCTCTTCGTCGACTCCGCCTTCACGAGCGACGGCATCCTCGGCCCCGCACACGGGTGGCTCGC
>JAKBTL010000118.1:0-8462 GCA_021844425.1 Actinomycetes bacterium
GCACCGGTCCGAGCTGCACCGGCTCGAACAGCACGTCGAAGCGTTGCTCGCGCACCGGTCTACCTCGGTTCTTTCCCGGTGGCAGCCGATGGTGCGGCGACGAGGGCCGACGGCGCGAAGCTCGACATCAGGATCATCACCAAGGCATCCACCGCGTCGTTTCCCGTCGTGCGGTACATCATGTCGCAGCGCGGTCAGGCGGCCGTAGGCGCGTGGTGCCCGATTGGTGTGTAGACACCGGTGTCGGTCCGAGCGCGCCTGACGCGGCCGCATCCGGTCCGAGAGCGCCTGGCGCGGCCGCATCCGGTCCGAGAGCGCCTGGCGCGGCCGCAGCCGGTCCGAGCGCGCCTGGCGCGGCCGCAGCCGGTCCGAGAGCGCCTGGCGCGGCAGGCGCAGGGATGCCCAGCCATGCGCTGCCGAGGTTCGCGGCGACGACGAGCACGAGCGCCCCGAGCTCGAGCGCCGAGAGACGCTGACCCAAGATGGCGAAGCCCGCGAGCGCGGCGACGGCTGGCGCCATGCTGAGCAGGATCCCGAACGCGCGGGGGGTGGCTCGACGGAGCGCCGCCAGCTCGCAGGAGTAGGGGACGGCGGACGACAAGAGGGCGACCGCCGCGCCGACCCCGAGCACGGCGGGGCGAAGGAGCGCGGCGCCCGTGCGCGCGATGCCGACAGGGGTGACCACGACGGCGGCGACCACCATGGCTGCGGCGAGGCCGGTCGTTCCCTGGATCCGCCTGCCGGTCTCTTTGTTGAGGAGGATGTACGTGGCCCAGAACGAGCCGGCGAGCGCGGCGAAGCCGACCCCTGCGATGTCGAGGTGATGGAGCGCTCCGAAGAGGCTGCCACCCGCGAGCAGGAGCGTCCCGCTCGCGGCAAGGAGGGCCCAGAGGCCGTCGGCCCATCGCCGAGACCCTGCGAGGGCGATCGTGAGCGGTCCCACGAACTCGACGGTGACGGCCACTCCCAGCGGGATCCGTTCGATGGCTTCGTAGAAGGAGAAGTTCATCCCGGCGAGCGCGAGGCCGAACGCGAGCACGACTGCGAGGTCGCCACGGTGTGCCGGGTGCAGCAGTCGCTGCAGGTCCCCGCGACGCGGACGCGCGACGAGGAGCAGCGCAGCGGCCGCGAAGGCCAGACGCAGGGTCAGGGTCCCTGCGGGGCCGATCTGGCTGATCAGCTTGGTCGCGAGCGCTGCCCCGGACTGGCTCGAGATGCCGCCCATGAGGACCAGCGCCGCAGCGGGAGGTTGAAAGCCGGAACTTGAGTGCGTGAGGGTCGGCGTGCGCATCGAAAGTACAGGCGTCGAACCGGCGACGGTGCCCGAGACTGTGGGGGAGGTCGGCGGTGTCACCCACGGTAGTGGCACCCGGCTGTGTCACCCACGGTGGTGGCGCCCGGCGGTGTCACCCACGGTGGTGGCACCCGGAGGGCTCTCGTTGGCCACGCCGTGACGCGCAACATCAAGACACCGCACGAACAGAGGCCGTCACGAGGAGAGGTCGCGCGCGACCAGCGCAATGCCACGCGCCCACGAGCCGAGCTGATCGGCAGGCAGGTAGGCCGTGCCGGACTTCGTCCGGTCGTCGAACGGAGACGCGAGATAGCGCTCGTTGCCGTTCGGCCCGATGAAGTAGACGAGCGACGAATGGACCACTGACCACTGCCCGCGGACGATCCGTGTTTCGACCTCGATCTTGTACTCGCTCCAGATGTGGCGGAGCGTGGCGAGTGTCCCGGTGCCGAAATGCCAGGTCGGTACGGCGTTCAGCTGGTGCTCTGCGGTGAAGGCGGCGACTGTGGCGACACTCAGCGCGTGGCGGTTCACGTTGACCGCGACGAACACTGCGTGGGTGTGGGTCCGGGCCAGTTCGTGCTCGGCGTCGACGAGCTCCTGCGAGACGATCGGACAGAGTGTGACGCAGCGGGGATCCATGAAGGTCAGCACGACCGGACGCCCCCGGAAGCTCGACAGCGAGAAGGGCTTTCCGTGCTGGTCGGACAGGGTGAAGCCAGGCGCCGTCTGGGTCGGCGTCGGAGAGAGTGACATGAGATCGGCGAGAAGCGTGGGGACATTGGAGGGTATCCCGCTCGGCCGTTCGAGAGCCGGGACCACCGTGCTCGTCGTGCCACGATGACGCACGGCCAAGACGGCGAACGCGGCGCTCGCGACCACGAGGGTGGCGAGTAGAGCCCAGAGCAGAGGCTTCGGCCCTCGTCGATGAGCCGGCCCAGACGTCGTCTCGGCTGAGACCGGGTCTGGCGCGTCACCGGCCGGACGCGGGGGCGCGGTCATCGTCCCACGCTTCGGCCGGGAAGCGCTGATCTCCCACGAAGGCTGCATGGAGGAGTGTGCCAGCGGATCTGCACTTCGTCCTTCGAATGATGGTGCCCTGAGAACGTTGCCCTGAGAACGCAGCGAAGGTCACCGGACGCCGACTTCGGCACGGCCTGCGCCTTCGGGTCTCAACGTAGTGGGCGTCGTCAGCTCGGGCGTCGTCAGCTCGGGCGTCGTCGGGCCGGGCGCCGTCAGCTCGGGCGTCGTCGGGCCGGGCGTCGTCGGGCCGGGCGCCGCCGGGCCGGGCGCCGCCCTCGTTCGCCAGCGTGCTGCGGGCATCGGCCTACGCCCGCGGCACGGCAGGGGCATGAGCCGTTCGAGAGTCCGAGGACGTGCGGCTCTCGACCTCGGCAAGAGATCTGCTGAGAGCTCGGGGAGGGTTCGCCTCCCCTATAACCTGGACGGCGCTCCTCTGGCGGAGACCCTGCGTCGCGGGTGACTGGTAGCAGAGGGACCGACAGGTGACCGAGCATGACGGCCGGACCGGGCAGTCGGGAGGGAGGAAGCGAGGCTATGGGGGCACTGGACGGACGGGTTGCGATCGTCACCGGAGCCGGACGCGGGATCGGGCGCGAGCACGCGCTGCTCTTCGCTGCGGAAGGGGCCAAGGTCGTCGTCAACGACTGCGGGGGGGGCGTCGCAGGGTCGACCGAGGACGGCTCGCCGGCTGAGCAGGTCGTCGACGAGATCGAGGGGCTCGGCGGGGAGGCCGTCGCGAACACCGACGACGTCGCGGATTGGGAAGGGGGCAGACGGCTCGTCGAGTGCGCGCTCGAGGCGTTCGGCGACTTGCACGTGCTCGTCAACAACGCAGGCATCCTGCGTGACCGGATGATCGTGAACATGACTGAGGAGGACTGGGACGGCGTCATCCGAGTGCATCTGAAGGGTCACTTCGTCCCGACGCGTCACGCCGCCACGTACTGGCGGGAGCGGACGAAGGCGGGCGAGGAGGTGCGGGCAAGCATCGTGAACACCTCGTCGACCTCCGGGCTCCTGGGCAACCCTGGCCAAGCGAACTACGGAGCGGCGAAGGCGGGCATCGCGGCATTCAGTCTCATCGCCGCTCACGAGCTCGGCCGCTACGGCGTCCGCGTCAACGCGATCGCCCCGGCGGCCCGCACGCGCATGACCGAGCTGACCCCCGGCCTTTCCGACATCGTGAAGGCCCCCGCAGACCAGTCCCAGTTCGACGTGTGGGACCCTGCCAACGTCTCGCCCCTCGTGGCCTACCTGGCCACCGAGAGCTGTCCGCTCACGGGGCGAGTCTTCTTCGTGCAAGGCGGGACGGTGCGCAACTTCCAGAGCTGGACCATGACGGAGGCGATCGACCGCCCGTCTCGCTGGACGGTCCAAGAGCTCGAGCAGGAGATGCCCAAGCTCTCCGTGGCAGAGCCGGCGGAGGCTGCGAAGTCTGCGGAGACGAAGGGCTAGCGCGTGACGGCTGCTGCCTGACACCTGGCCGGCGTCACTCGGTGATCGGCGTCACTCGGTGGCCGGCGTCACTCGGTGATCGGCGTCACTCGGTGGCCGGCGTCACTCGGTGATCGAGCGAAGCCGCTCGGCCATCTCGTCGGTGTGCTGGTCGGGAGGCGCCGCCTGGAAGGCCATGAGCTTTGACATGTCTCCCTCGACGCGGATCTTTCCTGCCATGAACGCCTGCATCCCTGCCTGGGGGTTGCGGTCGATGAGGAGCGCCTTCGCCGTGCCGTAGTCGAGCGTGACCGTCAGGTCAGCGTCGTCGACGTGGCCCTTGTCGATGTCGAGCTCGCCGTGCGTCGTGTCCATGTGGGCCTCGAGGTTCCCGTCTCCGAATGGGATCTCGGTCACCACGAGGTTCATCCGCACCCGGTGGTCGATCGCTGGAGACCTCTCCTGGAACTGCGCACGGATCGCGTGGGCCTCCTCGATCCACGCGTCACTGAGGAATGGGTAGGGCATCGAGCCTCCTTGCGGTCCTCCGGGCCGCGGTCGTACTGCCGCCAGAGGTTACGGCGCCTACGGAGGAGCCGCGCGCGCCACGTCGATAGAGTCCGAGGGATGCCTGCTGCGATCATGCCCGGCGCGGAGCCCTTCTCCGCCGCGGGCGGCCCCGCCGGCGCGCTGCTCGTCCACGGTTTCTGCGGGAGCCCGTTCAGCATGCGACGCACCGCGGCGCGCCTCGCCGACCGCGGGCTGACCGTCGAGGCGCCGTTGCTCCCTGGCCACGGGACCGCGATCGAGGATCTCCTTCCCCTCGGCTGGGCCGACTGGTCGTCGGCGGTCGAGGAGGCCTACACGAAGCTTCGCGTCCGCTGCCCCCGAGTGGCAGTCGTCGGCCACTCCGCGGGAGGGGCGCTCGCCTGCTGGCTCGCCGAGCGTCACCCGTGCGTACGCGGCATCGCGGTCGTGAATCCCCTGGTCCAGCCGTTCGAGGAGGAGCTGCGATCCGGTGCCAGGATCCTCCTCGAGGAGGGGACGGCTGTGTGGAGGGGCGAGCCGCCGGACACTGCCGATCCGGCAGCCTCGTTCCCTACCTACTGCGGCACGCCGCTCGCCGCCTTTCTGTCGCTCAACGACGGGGTCGAGGAGGTCGCGCTGGGGCTCGGCCGCATCACCTGCCCGGTGCTCTGCATCTCGAGCAGGGAGGACCACGTCGTACCTTCGGCGAACGGCGACCTGCTCGTCTCGTCGGTGAGCGGGCCCTCTGCACGTGTGTGGATCGAGCGGAGCTACCACAATGCGATGGTGGACTTCGATCACGAGGAGGTCGAACAGCGTGTCGAGGCGTTCGTCATCTCGGTGACCGCGGAGCCAGGTGAGGAGGACACATGACCGAGCTGCCCCCGCTCGGGCGCGACGACGTCGCCCACGTCGCCCAGCTCGCACGCCTCGCGCTCGGCGAGGTCGAGCTCGAGACGTTCACGAACCAGCTCGCCCGCGTGGTCGAGCACGCCCGCGACGTCGCCGCCCTCGACGTGGAGGGCGTCCCGCCGACCGCCCACCCGCTCCCCGTGCGCAACGTGTTGCGCGCCGACGATCCTCGCCCAGGGCTCGACCGTGCCGAGGTGCTGGCCGCGGCGCCCGTCGCTGAGGAAGGGCGGTTCAAGGTGCCGCGGATCGTGGGGGAGGCGCCGTGACGGCGACGCCCTTCGAGAGCGCTCTCGCCGTCGCCGACGCGGTCAGACGCGGCGAGCGGACCGCGAGGTCCGTCGTGGAGGCCGCGCTCGAGGCGGTCGCCAAGCGCGACCCCGAGCTCCATGCCTTCCTCCACGTCGCCGCCGACGAGGCCAGGGCGGCGGCGGACGCGGTGGACGACGCGCTGCGCGTGGGACGCGATCCCGGCCCCTTGGCCGGCGTGCCCGTCGCGCTCAAGGACAACCTGTGCACGCGTGGGATCCCGACGACGTGCGCGTCGAGGATCCTGGCGGGTTGGCGGCCCCCGTACGACGCGACCGTGGTCGTGCGCCTCCGCGACGCAGGAGCGATCGTGGTCGGCAAGACGAACCTCGACGAGTTCGCGATGGGCTCGTCAACGGAGAATTCCTGCGTGGGCCCGACCCGCCACCCGATGGACCCGACCCGAGTCCCCGGAGGCTCGTCAGGAGGGTCGGCGGCCGCCGTGGGTGCGGGGCTCGTTCCGCTCGCGCTCGGCTCGGACACGGGAGGATCGGTGCGCCAGCCGGCGGCGCTGTGCGGGACCGTCGGGATGAAGCCGACCTACGGCCTCGTGTCCCGCTACGGGCTTGTCGCCTTCGCGAGCTCCCTCGACCAGATCGGCCCGTTCGCAAGGTCGGTGGCCGACGCGGCGCTCCTGCTCGAGGTGATCGCCGGACACGACCCGCTCGACAGCACGTCGCTCGACCGTCCGGTCCCGCCGGTCAGCCGGTCCCTGGACGCCGGGGTCGAGGGCGTGCGCGTCGGCCTCGTCGACGAGCTGGTCGGCGACGCCGCGCCGGACGTTGCACGCCGCGTCCGGGAGGCGGCCGAGGCGCTGACCAAGGCGGGGGCGGTCGTCGAGGAGGTCGCCGTGCCCGAAATGCGCCTCGGGCTCTCCGCGTACTACCTGATCGCGCCGGCGGAGGCGTCGTCGAACCTCGCCCGCTACGACGGTGTCCGCTACGGGCTGCGGGTGGACGCGCCGGACGTGGCGGCCATGAACGTCGCGACGCGCACGGCGGGCTTCGGCCCCGAGGTGAAGCGCCGCATCATGCTCGGGACGTACGCGCTCTCTGCCGGCTACTACGACGCCTACTACGGCAAAGCCCAGCGTGTGCGCACCCTTATCGTCCAAGCCTTCGACCGCGCGTACGAGCGGTTCGACGTGCTGCTCGGCGCGACGGCTCCATCGACCGCGTTTGCCGTCGGCGAACGAACGGCCGATCCGCTGACCATGTACATGTCAGACGTCTGCACGATCCCCTCCAACCTCGCAGGCCATCCCGCGATGAGCGTCCCGTTCGGCGCGGGTGACGACGGGCTCCCTGTGGGCGTGCAGGTTCTCGCCCCAGCGCTCGGAGAGGTGCGGATGTTCCAGGTCGCCGCGGCTCTCGAGCGCGCCGCCAAAGCGAGGTGGGGATGAGCGTGAGCCAGACGTCGCCGGGCGGCACGTCGCCGAGCGGCTCAGCGGCGAGCGACGTAGCGTCGAGCGCCATGGCGCCGATCGGCACGGAGTGGGAGACGGTCGTGGGCCTCGAGGTCCATTGCGAGCTCAAGACGCGGACGAAGCTCTTCTGCAGCTGCAAGAACGCCTTCGGCGACGAGCCCAACACGAACGTCTGCCCGGTGTGCCTTGGGCTCCCCGGCTCCCTTCCGGTGCTCAACATGTTTGCCGTCGAGCTCGCGATGCGCATCGGGACGGCGCTGCATTGCGAGGTGCGACCGTCGATCTTCCACCGTAAGAACTACTTCTATCCCGACATGCCGAAGGACTACCAGATCAGCCAGTACGACGAGCCGGTCAACGTCGGCGGGTGGTTGGAGCTCCCCGACGCGACCCGCGTCGGCATCGTGCGTGCCCATCTCGAAGAGGACACCGGCAAGACGACGCACCAGGGCGAGAGCGGACGCATCCACGCGGCGGAGTACGCCCTCGTCGACTACAACCGAGCGGGCGTGCCGCTCGTCGAGATCGTGAGCGAGCCCGACCTGCGCTCAGCTGCCCAGGCGCGCCTCTACGTGACAGAGTTGCGGGCGGTGCTGGTCGCGACGGGAGCCTCGGACGGACGGATGGAGGAGGGCTCCCTCCGGGTCGACGCGAATGTCTCGGTGCGGCGGGTCGGCTCCGAGACCTACGGCACGCGTTGTGAGGTCAAGAACCTGAATTCGATTCGCTCACTCGGCCGTGCCATCGAGTATGAGGCTGCACGGCAGGTGGCATTGCTCGAGGCCACAGGGGTCGTCGTCCAAGAGACGCGCCATTGGGACGAGAGCGCGGGTCGTACCGTGCCGCTCCGGTCGAAAGAAGAGGCCTTCGACTATCGGTACTTCCCCGAGCCAGACCTCGTGCCGCTCGTGCCCGACGCCGAGTGGCAGGCACGGGCGGCCGGCGACGTTGGGCTGCTGCCCGCGGAGCGCAGGAGAAGGCTCTCGGCACTCCTTGACGCTGCGCCGACGGCCCAGCAGGCAGAGCAGGTCCGTGTCGTCGTCAGCCAGGGACTCGACGACGTCGTCGTGGCCGCCGCTGCCGGGGGGGCGCCAGCTGACCTGGCGCTGGTGCGCGCAGCCAACGAGCTCGCGGCCGACCTCGACGCGGCGCTCTCGCTCGACCCCGGCGCGTTCGGCGCGCTCGTCGCGATGGAGGCGCATGGAGCGCTCACCGCCACCCAGTCCAAGGCGGTGCTGGCGGAGCTGCTTTCCGCCGGCGGGGGAGACCCCGCCGCCATTGCTGCGGCGAAGGGGTTCGAGGCACTCTCGGAGAGCTCGCTGGCAGCTGCAGTCCGTGCTGTCGTCGAGGCCCACCCCGGTGAGTGGGCGCGCTTTTCAGCGGGCGAAGCCAAGCTCGCAGGCTTCTTCACGGGGCAGGTGATGCGAGCGACGGCAGGCAAGGCCGACGGCAAGGCGATCGCGGCCGAGCTCGAGCGTCTCCGCCGGCGGGACCAGAGCGACGGGGGCGGCCGGAGCGACCTGCAGGACCAGAGCGACC